>CAZVHY010000306.1:0-3539 GCA_964627115.1 uncultured Solibacteraceae bacterium
CTCCTCCCAGCCTGCAGCCTTCCCGCCTTCTCTGGCATTCTCCCGCAATCCGTCGCACACTGACGCTCATCATGGCCATTCGACTCCTCGCGCTCGTGGCAGCGGTGGTTTGCCTCGGTACCGGTGCGGCCTCGCAACGGCCGCCCAACATCATCTGGGTGATGGCCGACGACCTCGGGTATGGCGAAATCGGTGTGTACGGCCAGCAGGTCATCCAGACGCCGAGCATCGATCGCATGGCGGCCGAGGGCATCCGCTTCACGCAGTTCTATGCCGGCGCCACCGTGTGTGCGCCGTCGCGGTCGGTGCTGATGACCGGTCAGCACCATGGGCACACGCGCGTACGCGGGAACGCGGGCGCGGCCAACCCGAGCGCACAGGCGCTGCGGCCGGAGGACGTCACCGTCGCGAACGTCCTGCGCGATCGCGGCTACGCCACCGCACTCATCGGCAAGTGGGGACTCGGCGACGCCGGCGACGCGGAAACCGGTCTTCCCCGCCGCCAGGGGTTCGACTACTTCTTCGGGTACCTGAACCAGCGCCACGCGCACAATCACTTCCCCGACTTCCTCTGGCGCAACGAGACACGCGTCGCGCTGCCCAACGTGATCACGCCGGTGGGCACCGACGGCGCAGGCTACAGCGCGGATCCGTTCCTCTTCGCCGACGACCTGTTCGCCGACGATGTCCTGACGTACGTCGCGAATCATCAGCGCCAGCCGTTCTTCCTGTACTGGCCCCTCGTGATTCCGCACGCGAACAACGAACGCAACCGCGACCTGAAGAACGGCGCGCACGCGCCGGACTTCGGGCCGTACGCGAACGAAGCGTGGCCCGACCAGGACAAAGGGCACGCGGCGCTCGTCACGCGGCTCGACGGGTATGTCGGGCGCCTGCTCGATCAGCTGCGGCGGCTCGGGCTCGATCGCGACACGCTCGTCGTCTTCACGAGCGACAACGGACCGCACAACGAGTCGAGCCACAACCTCGATCGCTTCAAGCCGTCGGGCCCCTTCAGCGGCATCAAGCGCAGCCTCACCGACGGCGGCATCCGGGTGCCGGCCATCGCGTGGTGGCCCGGCACGATCGAGGCCGGACGCGTCTCCGATCACGTCGGCTACTTCGGCGATCTCATGGCCACGGCCGCCGAACTGTCGGGCGCGACGGTGCCGCCCGGTGTCGACTCGATCAGCTTCGCGCCGACACTGCGCGGCCAGGCGACGCAGCCATCGCACGAGTTCCTCTACTGGGAATTCCACGAGGGCGGCTTCCAGCAGGCAGCGCTCTATCAGGGACGATGGAAAGGCATTCGGCGCGGCGGACCTGACGCGCCGCTGCGCGTCTTCGATCTCCGCACCGATCCCGCCGAGCAGACAGATGTGGCCGCGGCCAATCCCGATGTCACCGCGCGGCTCGATGCCTATCTGCGAACCGCGCGCCGCGAATCGGCCGACTGGATGCCGAAGTGGTAGCCACACGCCGCCGGTCGACTCTCACGGAGACATACGCATGAAGTTCGGAGTGAACACGTACATCTGGTCGGCTGACTTCACGCCGGCGCACCTCGATCTGCTGCCGCGGCTGAAGGCCGGGGGCTTCGACGGTGTCGAAATCCCCATCTTCCGTCCCGCGAAATTCGAGGCGGCCGCCATCCGCCGCGGCGCCGAAGCCGCAGGCCTCGAGCGCACGGCCGTCGCGTCGCTGTTACCCGAGCTGAGTCTGATCAGCGACGATGCGGACGTTCGCAGGAAGACGGTGGAGCACGTCGGCAGCGCGATCAAGGCCGCGGCCGAGCTCGGGGCGCGTCTGTTCGCGGGCCCGCTCTACGTGCCGGTCGGCTACCTGCCAGGACGCCGGCGCACGGACGATGAGTGGAAGCGCGCCATCGAGGGGTATCAACAGATCGCCGACACGCTCGACGCGTACGACGTGTCGCTCGGCATCGAGCCGCTCAATCGGTTCGAGACGTACTTCCTCAACACGGCCGCCGACGGTGCGGCGCTGTGCGACGCGGTGAATCACCCGCGCGTCGGCCTGCTCTTCGACACGTTCCACGCGAACATCGAAGAGAAGCACGTCGGCGCCGCCATCCGCACGGCGGGCCGGCACATCAAGCACTTTCACGCGTGCGAGAACGATCGCGGCACGCCGGGCACCGGACACGTCGCGTGGGACGAGGTGTTCCCGGCGCTCCGCGAGATCGGCTACGACGGGTGGCTGACGATCGAGAGCTTCGGCTTCGCGCTCGGCGACCTCAGCGCGGCCGCGGCCATCTGGCGCGACATCGAGCCGGCCGGTCCGGAATCCATCGCGTTCGACGGCGTGACGTTCCTGCGGAGCCGGGTGCAGAGCTGAACCAGCGGAGGGGCACCCGATCGCGAACCATGAAAATTCGGTCTTATGAACCGAATTTTCATGGTAGCCTCGCCGTGTGACCCTCGACCGTCCCGGGCACGTCCACAGCCTCACGCGGCAGCTCGCGCGGTTCCCCGTGGTGGCGGCGCTCGGCGCCAGGCAGGTGGGAAAAACCACCCTCGCCGCCGCGGTCGCGGCCTCGATCCGCAGACCGACCACGCACTTCGACCTGGAGGATCCGGCCGACCACGCACGCCTTGCCGATCCGGGGCTGGCACTCGCGGGCCTGAAAGGGCTCGTGGTCCTCGACGAGATCCAGCTCCGTCCCGACCTGTTCCCCATCCTGCGCGTGCTCGCCGATCGGCGGCCGATTCGTACGCGCTTCCTCGTGCTGGGGAGCGCCGCGCCGGCCCTGCTCCGGCAGTCGTCGGAGACGCTGGCCGGCCGCATCGTGTACCACGAGCTGCCCGGCTTCTCGATCGACGAGGTTGGCGTCAATCGACTCGACCGCCTCTGGATGCGCGGCGGCTTTCCGCGGTCGTTCCTGGCGCGATCCGATCGCGACAGCCTCACCTGGCGCCAGGCGTTCCTGCGCACGTTCGTCGAACGCGACCTGCCGTCACTGGGCGTCAACGTCGCGGCCGAGACCATGCGGCGATTCTGGTCGATGCTGGCCCATCGCCACGCGCAGGTGTGGAACGCATCGGAGATCGGTCGATCGTTCGGCGTGGCTGACACGACGGTGCGCGGGTACCTCGACTCGCTCACCGGCGCGCTGGTCGTCCGGCAACTGCGGCCATGGTTCGAGAACCTCGGCAAACGTCAGGTGAAGGCGCCAAAAGTCTACATCCGCGATTCGGGCCTGCTGCACGCGCTGCTCAATGTCCCGACGCAGCGCGACCTCGAGGGACACCCGGCCCTCGGCGCATCGTGGGAGGGCTTCGTCCTCGATCAGATCGTCGAACGGCTGGGCGCCGGTCCTGACGAAGTCTGGTTCTGGCGCACGCACACCGGGGCCGAGCTCGACCTGCTCGTCGTGCGCGGCCGGCAGCGTCTCGGCTTCGAGATCAAACGCACCACGACTCCGGCCATCACGCCCTCGATGCGATCGGCCTCGAGCGACCTGCGGCTCTCGTCGTTGACGGTCGTGCACGCGGGCGACGCGTCGTTCCCGCTGTCGCCGA
>CAZVHY010000307.1:0-3522 GCA_964627115.1 uncultured Solibacteraceae bacterium
CGGAGGTACACCGTCATCTGTCCGCGATGGTGGCTGAGGTGACTGATGTGCTGCCGCACGACCACGCCGCGCGGCAGGGTGAACGCCACGTGGCCGTGCACCTTCAGCGACCACGGCACGTCGTAGTCCGCGTCGGCCGACGCCGCGATCGCCTCGCGCGTGCGGCGCACGTTCTCGTCGAACGTGTCGAGCAGCGTCGTCGTGGACTGATTGCTGTACCCGTCACCAGCGCCGATGTCCAGTTCGGTGCTGGCGAGCGTCTGGCCGATCCACCCGGGCATCCGCGCCAGAAGCTGCGCAAGGTGCGCAATCGAGAACGACTTCGGGTGCGGCTTCCAGTCGGGGTGATCGTTGGGCACGCGCTCGAGGATGCGGCGCGTGCTGGCCATTTCCTGATCGAACTCCGGCAGCAGTGTTGCGGCAATACTCATCTGGCAGCCTCTTCCTCACGCCGGGGAGTGTGGTTTACCAGTCGTTTTCGCCCGACTCGAACGGCGTCCGCTCGGTGGCCTGCGCGCCAGCGGCGCGCGTTCGGCCGGCCACGCGCCGGGCCATCGCGGCGGTGCCGGATCGCCGGGCATCGGCCGCATGGCCGCGGGCCGCCAGCACGGTGAGGAGACTCTGACCGCATCCGCAGCGCTGGGGATACGGCTCCTCCTGTTTCTTCCGGCAATTCGGGCAGCGAACGGTCATCGGCTCCATGGGCATCTGGTGAAGAGAAAGGATACAACGGCAGGCCCGCGCGCCGCAGCGGCGGGTCGCTACCGCCGCGTGCCCAGGCGCGCGTCGGCGTCGCGCTCGAACTCGGCCCGGCTCTGGCCGAATGCTGCGGCGAAGTTGCCCGGAGGGTCCTCACGTCCGGCAAAGCGGCGGAAGTAGTCGAGGATGGCCGGCACGCCGTGGCGCTCCACCAGCAGATCGACCACGAGCACGGCCTGCACGTGCGCGACGATGCCGGGGCGCGCGGCGAGATCCACCCACTGACGGAACGTCATCATGTCGTCGAAGCGCGGTGCCAGGTCGCGACGGCTGGCCGTCCACTCGTCGTGCAGATACCGTCGCGCCGCGCCCGGCGCCACGGCGCCGATGCGCTGCAGCAGATCGAGCGCAATCCACTCGGCAAACCCCTCACGCAGCCACTGCTCCGACGTGCCGCGCCGCCCGCCCGCCAGTTCGTACTGCAGGCAGTGCACGAGCTCGTGCGCCATCGTGCCGATGCGCGCGGCCCAGGTCGACGACGACAGCGCGCGGCTGTTGATGAGCACGCGCCGGTGAAGGGCGACGGCGCGCATGCGATCGGCCGCGTCGCGCGCGAACGCCGCGTCGTAGCCGGCCGCGAGCAGTTCGTCTTCGAGCGCGGCGCGCGTCGGCAGCAGCAGGATCGTCGCCTCGACCGGCGGAAACCCGAAGTCGCGCGCGAACACCTGCGCGATCGTTGCCAGCGCCACCTCGTCGGTGTGTACGCCCTGAATGTGATCGACGGGCCGGACGTCCGTCGAGGGAAATGCGATGACGCGGGGCGCCGGGCCGGCGATCGCGCACGCCGATGCAAGCGCGCACAGCGCGAACAGACACGCGGCGCCGCACAGGCGCCGCGTCCGTCTCACGCGCCCGTCAGCACGTCGCGCAGCTGATCGACCATCCACAGCAGGTCGGCGTCGTCGATCACCAGTGGTGGCGCCAGGCGGATGACGCGCTCGTGCGTCTCCTTGCAGAGTACGCCACGCTCGAGCAGCCGTTCGCAGTACGCACGCGCCGGCGCGGTGAGCTCGACGCCCACGAGCAGGCCGATACCACGAATCTCGCGCACGATCGGGCTGTCGATCGTCCGCAGCGCGTCGAGCAGCACGGCGCCCAGCTTCGCGCTCCGCTCGACGAGCTGCTCGTCACGCAGCACCTGCAGCGCGGCGCGCGCCACGGCCGCGCCCAGCGGGTTGCCGCCGAACGTGCTGCCATGACTGCCGGGCGTGAACAGGTCCATCACCTCGCGTCGGCCGACGCACGCCGACACGGGATAGAAGCCGCCCGACAACGCCTTGCCGAGCACATAGATGTCCGGCCGCACGTCCTCGTGATCGCACGCGAACCAGGCGCCGGTGCGGCCGAGGCCGGTCTGAATCTCGTCGGCGATGAACAGCACGTTTTCTGCGCGGCACAGATCCGCCGCGGCCTTCAGGAACCCGGGCGGCGGCATGATGATGCCGCCCTCGCACTGAATGGGCTCGATGAGGAACGCGCACGTATTCGGCGTGATGGCCTTCCGCAGCGCGTCGATGTCGCCATACGGCACGCTGACGAAGCCGGGCGTGAACGGACCGAAGTCGCGCTTGTAGTCCTCGTCGGACGAGAAGCCGACGATGGTCGTCGTGCGTCCGTGGAAGTTCCCCTCGCACACGACAATCTCGGCGCGGTTGGACGGAATGCCCTTCTTCTCGTAGCCCCACCGCCGCGCGGCCTTGATGGCCGTTTCCACGGCTTCGGCGCCGGAGTTCATCGCCAGCACGGTGTCGAGCCGGCAGATTGCCGCCAGTTCCTCGCAGAAGAGCGGCAGTTGATCGTTGCGGAACGCGCGCGACGTGAGCGTCACCCGGGAGGCCTGCTCGATGAACACCGACAGGATGGCCGGGTGCACGTGCCCCTGATTGAGTGCCGAGTACGCGCTCAGGCAGTCGAGATACCGGCGCCCCTCGACGTCGGTGACCCACGCGCCCTTCGCCTGCGCGACGACGATCGGGAGCGGGTGGTAGTTGTGTGCCCCCCACGCGTCTTCGATCGCGACGAGTTCGGCGGTCCGGGTCTGTGAGGTCGTCGTCATGGTCAGCAGCCTGTCTTCCCTGTCTTCGAAGCGGAACGTCCGAGATCTTCCACGATGCGCGTGGCCTCTTCCACCGCGCGGGCAAGGACCGACCGGATTTTGCCGTCCTCGAGCATCAGCAGTCCGCCAATCGTACACCCGGCCGGGGTCGTCACGTCATCACGCAGCGAGGCGGGATGCCGGCCCGTCTCCTGCACCATGCGCGCGGCGCCGAGCATGGTCTGCGCCACGAGCGTCAGCGCGAGATCGCGCGGCAGCCCGACGCGCACGCCCGCGTCGGCCAGCGATTCCATCACCAGGTACATGTACGCCGGGCCACTGCCGCTGAGTGCGGTAATGGCGTTGCAGTACTGCTCGTCCACCACCTCGCAGCGCCCGACCGCGGCAAAGACATGCTTCGCGGTCTCGAGATGGGCGGCCGTCGCGTCCTTGCCGCGACACACGACGGTCATGCCCTGGCCGACAACGGCTGGCGTGTTCGGCATGGCGCGCACCCACGGATTGGGCAACGCCAGCGCGTCTTCGAGCTGCACGGTGGTGACGCCGGCCAGAATCGAGATGAACAGCGTCTCCGGCTCGGGCCCCGACGCACGCGCCGTGGCCATGGCGGACACGATCTGCGACGGCTTCACGCAGACGAGCACGACGTCGGTGGCCGGCAGTTCCGCGCGGTAGTCGTCGCACACCGCCACGCCAAGCGCACGCGC
>CAZVHY010000308.1:0-3510 GCA_964627115.1 uncultured Solibacteraceae bacterium
TCTCGAAGAAGTCGTTCTCGCCGCCCACGATGTCGATCTTCGCGTGCTTCAGCGCCTCGCCGACGATGCCGGAGTGGGCCTCGGCAATGTCCTTCTGAATCTGGATGGCGGCCAGTTCCACTTCGCGTTCCTTGGCGAGACGCAGCCGGAACTCCTCGTGCTGCTGGCTGGCCGCGTGCAGCAGCTTCATCGCACGCGCCTTCTCCTCGATGCCCTTGGCTTCGGCCAGCCCCTTGGCCTCGATGCCGACGGCGACGGCCAGCTCCTTCTCCTTGGTACCGCCCGCTTCGGCTTCCGCCTGCTGCTGCGTCACGTCGGCGTGTGAATGGCCTTTGGCCTTGATGACCTCGGCTTCGGCGAGTCCCAGCTCGCGCAGTCCCGAGGCGTCGGCCTTCTTCGCTTCGGCCTTGGCGGTGATGACGCGCGCCTCGGCGAGCCCGGCGGCCGCTTCGTGTGCGGCCAGTCCCTCGGCCTCCTGTTCCATCGCGTGACGCTTCTTGTCGGACGCCTTCGCCTCGGCGTCGGCCATCGTCTGCAGCCGCTCGGCTTCGCGGAGCGCCGCTTCACGTGCGGCATCGGCAGCCGTGATGGTCTTGATCTTCGCCGCCTCGGCCAGGTGACGGTCGGCTTCCTTCTGCGCTTCGGCCGCGACGACCTTCTCGACCTGTCCCTTCTTGGCGAGCATCTCGGCTTCGATGAGCGTCACCTCGCGCACGCGCTCGGCGGTCATGCGCGCCTCGATGTTCGTCTTCTCCTCTTCCTGCTGCACGACGGCCTTGCGTTCGGCAACGACGATGGCGCGCCGGCGTTCCACTTCGACCGCGGCGTCGGCAATCTTGATTTCCTTGTCCATCTCGGCGAGCGACACGGTGCGCTCGCGGCGCACGCGTGCTTCCTCGCCCTCCTGCGTGGCCTCCTGCTCGAGCCGCTGCCGTTCCTTCGTCACGCTGAACCCGCGCTCCTGCACGGCGCGGTTCATGTCTTCCGTGCGCAGGCTGATCGCCTCGTCGGCCTCGAGGCGCTTGGCTTCGACCTCCTGCCGGCGGGATTCGATGACCTTGCGCGCCTCGGCTTCCTCGTTGGCCTTGATTTCCGTGATGGCGCGCTGCTGCTTGGCGGTGTCCTCTTCGTTGCGGCGCCGCTGTTCGCGCGTGGCAATATCCGCATCGGCGTTCTCCTTCTCGATGCGGACCTGGGCGCGCTGCGAGTGTTCGTTGGCGATGACGCGCTCGCGCTGCGTGATCTCGGTGATCTTCTTGATGCCCTCGGAGTCGAGCACGTTGTTGGGATCGTGCTGGTCGAGCGGCGTCTGCTCGAGGTAGTCGATGGCGACGTCCTGGAGCAGGAAGCCGTCGAGGTCCTTGCCGATGGTCAGTTGGATCTCGTCACGGAACCGGATGCGCTCGGTGAACAGCTCGTGGAACTCCATCTGCTTGCCGGCGGTCTTCAGCGCTTCGGAGAACTTCGCTTCGAACAGATCGCGCAGCTGGTTCATGTCCGACACGCGCTCGGGCGTCAGCATCTGGGCCACCTTGCGGACACTCTCCACCGTCGCGTCCACGCGAATGTAGAAGGCCACGGTGATGTCGGCGCGGATGTTGTCCTTGCAGACCAGCCCGTCCTTCCCCTTGCGGGTAATCTCGAGCTTCTTCACCGAGATGTCCATGATGTGGTACGACTGGAGCAGCGGCCACCGAATCATCCAGTCGAACGACACCTTGAGACCGCCCCAGCCGGTTTTCACCCCGGCGCGGCCTGGCTGGATCTTGCGGATGCAGAGGAGCGCGGTCACGACGATGACCAGCACCACGGCGACGGCGACGGCGATGAGGATGTATTCCATCATGGGGGAACCGGGCGGCCATTGTAGTCCGGCCGCGCGTGTGGCGACAGAGAAGCCGGTGGGGCGACCTGTCGGAACACTCGTAGACGCGGGCGAGAGCATTTTGCCGACCGTCGTAGCCGGCGGGCTTCAGCCCGCCGGAGTCCGCAGGGCGTAAAGCCCTGCGGCTACGTCTACACGAATCTGAAATCGCTCTAATCCGTCCGCCCGATCACCGGCCGCACTGTGATCCCGAACGCAATCGACCCCGAACTGCTGTAGTTCGACAGACCCGGTGCGCGGCCGACGGAGTTCACCTCGCCGATGAAGTGCCGGTACTCGACAAAGGGCGCGACACGAGGCAGCACCCAGTACCGGACGCCACCGCCCACGCCGAACAGCTGATAGTCACCGGTGGAGTCCCGGTTCACGCCGTACGAGCCGACGACGTACGGTTGTGCGCCGCGTGTCACTGCGGACCGAAATCGGAGGCCGGCCTGGAGCGAGTACGCGGAGAAGTCGTCGCTGCTGCCGGTCATGAACATGACGTCGGCGCCGACGAACAGGCCATTCGGCAATGTGACGTCTCCGTTGACGAGCCAGCCGGCCGGCAGGCGCAGGCCGCCGCCCACGTCCACCGACACCTGTGCCGAAACACCTGGAGCAAGGCCGAGACACACGACGAGGGAGAGGAGGGCGACACGCGTGTGCATGAGAACTCCGTCTTTGGGGGAGGCGTCCAAGTGTAGCGCGACGGTCGTGACGTCGACGCGACACGACGAGTCGCATGCTTGCGCCTGCCGGCAGCGTCCGTGATAGGCTGACGTTTCCTCTCCCCAATACGTCGGCAAAAGCGCGGTCAGAAAGGCGGGCTGTCCTATGACCGGTTCCATGCGGCTCTTCAGTCGGACGCAGGCGAAGGTGTCCTTCGCGGGACGCGATCACGAGTGGCCGGTGTTGTGGATCGACGACGAGCGGTTCTCGCTCGGCGCCTCATGCGCCGTGCAGGGCGCGACGCTCGACGCGACATTGACGTTCGCACGGACCTACCGGATGACCATTCCGGTGCGCGCGGAGATCCCGACGCGATCCGGGCAGACGTTCCAGGTGCTCGAGATGCCGGAGGCGCTGGGGCACATGTTCCGGCGCCTGGTCGTCGCCGACTACAGTCACGTCAGCGTCTAGAACTTCGTAGGGGCGGCCCTTGGGCCGCCCGGGGCGGGGCAAGCCCCGCCCCTACGAGTTCAGTGAGATTCACCGCCGTCACGGCCGCGGGACCACCTCATAGTCCCCAGGCCGCGCGCCCTCGCGAATCATCCAGCCCGCGGCGGCCGTGAACGTCCACCCGTCTCCGGAGATGGTCCCGTCGTCGCCGCGCACGGGCGCGGGCAGGCGGCGCGAGCGGCCGTCGGACGCCTCGAGCACGCCGTTTTCTGCCGCAAGCGTGCCGCAGGCTCCCGACATGCGATAGGTATGGAAGAACACGGTGCCGGCGCCCGCAATCACGACGGCGCCGAGCGAATTCGTCATCCCGCTCCCTCCGCACGGCATCACGAATACCGGGCCGTCGACGAATCGCCGGCGCAACTCGGCGATCCGTGACTGCCGCTGCTGCTCGCGCTGTTCTTCGGTCGTGCGAAGCGCCGCGCCGCCGTAGCGCGCGGCTGCCGCCGCGGCGTCCGCGGCCG
>CAZVHY010000309.1:0-3492 GCA_964627115.1 uncultured Solibacteraceae bacterium
ATCGAGGATGCCCACCGCAAGCTGACGCGCGTGGACGCGCCGTCGCTCGTCGAACGTAACCGCGCGGCACATCGGCTGCTGGTCGACGGAGTCACGGTCGAATACCGCCGGCCCGATGGCAGCATTGCCGGCGCCCAGGCGACGCTGATTGACTTCGACGATCCTGCGAACAACGACTGGGTGGCCGTCAACCAGTTCACGGTCGCCGACGGTCAACACACCCGCCGGCCGGACATCGTCATTTTCGTCAATGGCCTGCCACTCGCCGTCATCGAACTGAAGAACGCAGCCGACGAGAAGGCGTCCGTGTGGAAAGCGTTCGGGCAACTGCAGACGTACCAGGCGCAAATTCCTACGTTGTTCACGACGAACGCCGTGTTGCTGGCATCCGACGGCGCGTTGGCGCGCGTCGGCACGATTGGCGCCGGACGCGAGTGGTTCAAGCCCTGGCGCACGATCGACGGCGAGGGCGACGCCAGCCCGACCCTCTCCGAGCTGCAGGTCGCCCTGTTCGGCATCTTCGACCAGCGCCGTTTTCTCGATCTCGTCCGCTACTTCATCGTCTTCGAGGACGAGGGCGGCGGGAAGGTCATCAAGAAGATGGCCGGCTATCACCAGTTCCACGCGGTGAACGTGGCGGTGGCCGAGACACTTCGCGCCAGCGAAGACGTCGTCGTCGCGCGCGAACGGTCCGACGGCATCTACGGCAGCCGTCCTCGTCCCGGCGGTGAACCCGGCGACCGGCGCATCGGCGTCGTCTGGCACACCCAGGGCTCTGGCAAGAGCCTGACGATGGCGTTTTATGCGGGGCGGTTGATTCTGCACCCGGCCATGCGGAATCCGACGGTGGTCGTCATCACGGACCGCAATGATCTCGATGACCAGCTCTTCGGCACGTTTGCGCGTTGCCAGGATCTGCTGCGCCAGCCGCCTGTGCAGGCCGACGATCGCGAAGATCTGCGCCGCAAGCTGTCGGTGGCATCCGGTGGCGTCGTGTTTACGACGATTCAGAAGTTCCTGCCCGACCAGGCCGGCGACGCCTATCCCGTCCTCTCCGATCGCACCAATGTCGTCGTGATGGCCGACGAGGCGCACCGCAGCCAGTACGAGTTCGGCCGGCGACTCAGCACCACGTCTGGCGAACTGCGCGATGGTTTCGCGTACCACATGCGTCAGGCGCTGCCGAACGCGTCGTTCATCGGGTTCACCGGCACGCCCGTAGAGCTGAAAGATCGGAACACGCGAGGCGTGTTCGGCGACTACATCAGCGTGTACGACATTCAGCGCGCGGTCCACGACAAATCGACGGTCCGCATCTTCTACGAAAGCCGGCTTGCGAAGTTGCAGCTGAAGGAGTCCGAACGCCCAACGCTCGACGCCGACTTCGAAGAGGCGACCGAGGGCGAGGAGGTCGAGCGCAAGGAGAAGCTCAAGTCGAAGTGGGCACAGCTCGAAGCGGTAGTCGGTGCTGACAGCCGCGTGAAGCTCGTTGCGAAGGATCTCGTCCAGCACTTCGAGCAGCGCCTGGCTGCAATGGACGGCAAGGCCATGGTCGTGTGCATGAGCCGTCGCATCTGTGTGGCGCTCTACGACGAACTCGTGGCGCTGCGACCCGACTGGAAGGGGAGTGGAGACGACGAGGGGAGCCTCAAGGTGATCATGACCGGCTCGGCTTCGGATCCTGTGGAGTGGCAGCAGCACATCCGGACGAAATCGCGCCGAGAGGCCCTGGCCAAGCGGTTCCGCAATCCGAAGGATCCCTTCCGCATCGTCATCGTCCGCGATATGTGGTTGACGGGCTTCGACGCGCCGTCCATGCACACGATGTACGTGGACAAGCCGATGCAGGGCCATGGGCTGATGCAGGCCATTGCGCGCGTGAATCGCGTGTTCCGGGATAAGCCAGGCGGTCTGGTCGTCGACTACTTCGGTCTGGCCGACGAGCTCAAGCGGGCGCTCGTCACGTACACCGAAAGCGGAGGCACGGGCGAGACGGCAATCGATCAGGAGAAGGCCGTTGCCGTGCTGCTCGAGAAGTGGGAGGTCTGCCGGGGGCTTTTTCACCGCTTCGACTGGTCGCGATGGACATCCGGTTCACCAGCGGATCGGCTGTCTCTCCTGCCAGCTGCCTTCGAGCATGTTCTTGCGCAGGAAGACGGCAAGTCGCGTCTGCTCAAGGCCGTGGCCGAGCTGTCGAGTGCGTTTGCGCTGGCCGTGCCGCACGCCCGCGCGCTCGCCGTCCGAGACGACGTGTCGTTCTTCCAGGCCGTACGCGCAGTGCTGGTCAAGCGCGTGCCGGGCGAGGCGAAGACGGACGAGGAACTCGACCACGCCATCCGCCAGATCGTGTCGAAGGCGGTCGTTTCGGACGAGGTCGTCGACATCTTCGCCGCTGCCGGCCTCAAGAAGCCAGATATCTCCATTCTCTCGGACGAGTTCCTTGAGCAGATGAAGGGGATGCCGCACAAGAATCTTGCGGTCGAGCTGCTGCAGCGCCTGCTCAAGGGCGAGTTGCGCGGGCGCATGCGGACGAACGTGGTGCAGGCCCGATCGTTTGCCGAACTGCTGGAGCAGTCGTTGCGCCGGTATCAGAACCGCAGCATCGAAGCCGCGCAGGTCATCGAGGAGATGATCAGGCTCGCGAAGGAGATGCGCGAGGCTGCCGCGCGCGGCGCGTCACTCGGCCTCACAGACGACGAGGTGGCGTTCTACGACGCGCTCGAGACCAACGACAGCGCCGTGAAGATTCTCGGCGACGACGTGCTCCGCGCGATTGCCCGTGAACTCGTGGCGACCGTCCGCGCCAGTACGGTGATCGACTGGACGATCCGCGACAACGTTCGGGCTCAGCTCCGCGTGTTGATCAAGCGCATCCTCCGCCGGCATGGCTATCCGCCAGACAAGCAGGACAAGGCGACGCAGACCGTGCTGGAACAGGCTGAGATGTTGTCCGAGGAGTGGGTGCGGACTTCCGATCCACTGCCACCACCTCTTTGACCCACGCCGGCGCCGCGTAGAACCACTGCGACAGGGATCTCGAACCGGTGCCTCGGGTCTTTCGATCCACAGCGACCGGGATCTCGGGCTGCGTCGCGTCCGTCAGAAACCACGGCGACCGGTGTTTCGATCCACGGCGACCGGGATCTCGCGGCGCGTCAGCGGACCTGAAAACCACGGCGACCGGGATCTCGATCCGCGGCGACCGGGATCCCGAAGTGGTGCCGCCGGTTTCTCGATCCACGGCGACCGGTATTTCGATCCACAGCGACAGGGAATTCGAGAACCGAAATTTCGAGCCGTAAGTGCCGCACGTTCAACACGATGCGGCGTTGCGGTTTTCTGCACCGACCAAAATGGGTCGTGGCACCAGATCGAGAAGGTCGCGGCACCACTTCAAACGGGTGCTGGCACCACTTCGAGAAGGTCGCGGCCGTGCTTCGAAAGACTCGTGACCGGGATCAAATCCCTCGCGGCAGTGGTCGACCGAACTGC
>CAZVHY010000310.1:0-3442 GCA_964627115.1 uncultured Solibacteraceae bacterium
CCCTGATGTACCATTGTCCGCTTGTGCGCGTGACGTTCCTGGGCACCGGGACGTCGCATGGCGTGCCCATGATCGGGTGCGACTGCGACGTGTGCCGGTCCTCCGACCCCCGTGACAACCGCCTCCGCTCGTCGATTTATGTCGAGGGCGACGATGGGCTGTGCCTGCTGGTGGATACGACGCCCGATCTGCGCACGCAGGCGCTGCGCGCGGGGCTTCGCCGCGTGGACGCCGTGCTGTTCACGCACTCGCACGCGGATCACATCTTCGGCCTCGACGAGCTCCGGCGCTTCAACATCCTGACGAAGCGCGCCGTGCCCGTATACGGCGCGCGCGCCACGCTCGACGATTTGCGCCGGACGTTCGGCTATGTCTTTGCGCCCGACGCCCCGCGCGGCGGCGGCGTGCCGCATCTCCAACTCGCGCCAATCGAGGGCCACTGCTGTTTCGGACAGACGGACGTACAGCCCGTACCCGTGGCGCACGGTCCGTGGCAGGTGCTTGGCTTCCGCTTCGGCGGACTGGCGTATCTGACCGACTGCAACGCCATCCCGGAGGCGTCGATGGAACGGCTGCGCGGGCTCGACGTCCTCGTGCTCGACGCCCTGCGCCACAAGCGCCACCCGACGCATTTTTCGCTCGATGAAGCCATGGCCGCGGCGTACCGCATCGGCGCCCGTCAGACGTACTTCACGCACATCGCCCACGAGCTCGGGCACGCGACGACCTGCGCCAGCCTGCCGGCCGGCATGACGTTGGCCTACGATGGACTCGTCGTCGAGGTGCCCTCGAGCGCGTTGGCGGCCGGATAGGCGCCCCGACTCCCCAGCGAACACGCATGTCCATCGTCCGGTATTTCCCCGACGGCCCGAAGCCAACCTGGCCCCGCCCGGTCGTGGCGCTCGGCAACTTCGACGGCCTGCACCGCGGCCATCAGCAACTCGTCGACCAGATCCGCCGGCGCGCGGCCGAATACGCGGGCACGTCGGTCGTGATGATCTTCGATCCGCACCCGCCGCGCGTGCTGCGGCCGGATCGGGCGCCGAAGCTGCTGATGACGCTCGACCAGAAGCTCGAGGCCTTCGATCGCGCCGGCGTCGATGCCGTGGTCGTCGTGCGGTTCACGCCGGAGCTGTCGCAGTGGGAGCCGGAGTATTTCGTCGAGGCCATGCTGGTCGACTGGCTGCAGGCCGCCGAGGTGTGGGTGGGCGCCAACTTCCTGTTCGGCCGGGAGCGCGCCGGGACGTTCACGCTGCTGCGTGCGCTTGGCGAGGACCGCGGCTTTCACGTCGAGAAGATCGAGCCGGTGCTCTACAAGGACTTCGTCGTGTCGAGCACGCGCGTCCGGCACCTGCTCGGTGAAGGCCGTGTCGACGAGGCCGGCGCGCTGCTCGGGCATCACTACTTCATGGACGGGGACGTGGTGCACGGCGACGGGCGCGGACGCGAGCTCGGATTTCCGACCGCCAATCTGCGGACCGGCAACGACCTGCTGATTCAGGACGGCATTTACGCCACCATGGTGACGATTGACGGCGTTTGTCACCGCGCTGTCACAAGTGTCGGCCTCAGGCCGACGATTGGCGACAACCAGCACACGGTCGAGACGTTCCTGCTCGAGGGGCACCACGATCTGTACGGACGCCGGCTGCGGCTCGAATTCGTCAAATGGCTGCGCCCCGAGCTGAAGTTCGACGGGCTCGACGCGCTCAAGGCGCAGATCGCCATCGATTGCCGCGACGCCGAGGCACTTTTCAATCGTCTGCCGCTGTGAACGGTCCTGATAGAATCCTCCCGCCCATGCCCTCGCCTGCGTTCACGCTGAGCGTTCCGGCCGACGAGCCGTATCGTGGCCTCGCGGCCGAGGCCATCCGTGCGTATCTGCGATTGATCGGACGCGTCGCGGTACCGGACGCCGAGGCGTTCACCGCGCAGGTGGTCAGCGCCGTCGATCGGCTGGCGGCTGCCGGGACCGACATCGCCGTCGAGGTGGTCGACGGTGCGCCGGGCGTGGTGGTTCGCCTGACCTGCGGCGGCGCCACCGAGACCCTCACTCATGCTGCATGAATCTCTACAACACCCTGTCGCGTACTGAAGAGCGGTTCGTGCCGGCCGACGGCCGGACGGTGCGGCTCTACAACTGCGGGCTCACGGTCTACGCCCGCGGTCACATCGGCAACTTCCGGACGTTCGTCGCCATCGACGTGCTGCGGCGAACGCTGCGTCACCTCGAGGACTACGACGTCCGCCAGGTCACCAACTTCACGGACGTCGACGACAAGACGATCAACGCGGCTGCCGCGGCCGGCGAGTCGCTGCGCGACTACACCGATCGCTACATCGCGGCGTTCCGCGAGGACGGCGCGGCGATGGGGCTCGAGCCGGTCGAGGAGAACCCGCGCGCGACCGACGACGACAACATGCGCGCGATGGTCGAGATGATCCAGGCGCTCGAGGCGCGCGGGCATACGTATCGATCGGACGGATCGGTGTACTTCCGCATCGCATCGCTGCCGTCGTATGGACGGCTCGCGCGGCTCGATCACGACGGCATGCAGGCCGGCGCGCGTGTCGACAGCGACGAGTACGCGAAACAGGACGCGCGCGACTTCGTGCTGTGGAAAGCCGCCAAGGCAGGGGAGCCGAGCTGGGACCTCGGGCTCGGGCCGGGACGCCCGGGCTGGCACATCGAGTGTTCGGCCATGGCGCTGCGCCTGCTGGGGCAGCCGCCGATCGACATTCACGGCGGCGGCATCGATCTGATCTTTCCGCACCACGAGAACGAGATCGCGCAGGCCGAGGGCGCGACGGGACATCCGTTCGTGCGCTTCTGGTTCCACGTCGAGTTCCTCAACTTCGACAGCGAGAAGATGTCGAAGTCGCTCGGCAACGTCTTCACCGTCAAGGACGTCGTCGAACGCGGCTATCGCGCATCGACACTGCGATACCTGCTGATGTCGGTGCACTACCGCAAGCAGTTGACGTTCAGCTGGGACATCCTCGATCAGGCCGAAGCGGCGATGACGCGGCTGTCGGACTTTGTCGCGCGGCTCGGAACGGTGGACGGTGCGGCGCGAGCCGAAGGGCTCCAGGCGCGACTCGACCAGGCGCGCGACGGGTTCCGTGAGGCCATGACCGACGACCTGAACGTGCCGCGTGCGCTCAGCGTGGTGTTCGATCTGCTGCGCGAGATGAACGCGGCCATCGACGCCGGATCGCTGGGCGCGGCCGACGCCGCGGCCGTCGCGGAGACGTTCGGGTGGTTCGATCGCGTGCTGGGCGTGCTCGCGCTGCGGAAAGCGGAGGACGAGCGGCCGCCGGTGCCGGTCGAGGAAATCGAGCAGCTCATCGAGGAACGGCGCGCGGCGCGGCAGGCACGCAACTTCGCGCGCGCGGACGAGATCCGGAAGGACCTCGACGCGCGCGGCATCGTGCTCGAGGA
>CAZVHY010000311.1:0-2747 GCA_964627115.1 uncultured Solibacteraceae bacterium
ACGTTCACCTACAACGTCGAGTACTCGAGCTCGGGCTACAGCGGGCCCGGCGCGTTCGTCTGGTATCTCGCGACCATGCCGCTGCGCCAGGCGCGGCACGAACTGCTCTGGCTGCTTGGCCTGAGTGGCGTGGCGCTTGGCCTGCTCGTGCCGTCGACGCGTCGCGCCGCCGCGGTGGGCGCGATCTGGATTGGCGCCGCGGTCGTCGCCATCGCGCTGAACGGCCGCGATCTCCCGCAGTACTTCGTGCAGGCCACCCCCGCGCTGGCCTTTGCCGGTGGTGCGGGCCTGGTGGCAGCGTGGTCGTCGCGCGCCCCGCTGCTGCGCGCCCTCGTCATCGGCGTGCTCCTCGTGGGCTTCTGGCGCGTCGGCACCGAGCACTACGTCCTCGGCATTGCGCGGCTGGCCGGCCTGCCGGGCCTGGCCGACAACATCGGGTTCGACCTCGCGTATCTCGGCGGGCAGGTCGACCGGCGGACGTATCTCGACCGCTTCGGCGGCCTGCGCACGCGCGACAAGTTCGCGGCACTCGACGTCGACGACCTGGCCACGCTCATCGCCGCGCACAGTACGCCGGACGACCGCGTGCTGGTCTTCGGCTTCTCACCCGGCGCGCTGGTCAAGGCGCACCGCGAGAGCGCGACGCGGTTTTTCTGGAGCCGGCCGGTCATCGTGGAATTCGCGGCCGATCACCCCGGCTACGGATCGAACGGCCTGCTCGCGGACCTGCAGCGGACCAGGCCGGCCATCGTGGTCCTCCAGCGGCAGGACTGGGACGACGAGGAAGATTCGTACTCGTTCTTCGTTGCGCACCCCGCCCTGTCGGCGTGGCTTCGGGAGGGCTACCAGCCGCTCACCGACACCGGCCGGTATGCGGTCTGGCAGCGCGTGCGGTGACCACGGAAATTTCATTGGTACGTTTGGCGGCGCGCCGATTACAATTGCGTCGCCCTGTGGGCTAATCCGTTCCTCTCAGACGGCCGATACGACTCTTCGGACTGTCAGGCCTCCACCTGACAGGTGCCGAACCCCAGCGATGCGTATAACCCGCCGACCACAGATCGGCTCGTCTCTGAAACCTATGAGCGCAATTTCCCTTCGCATCCGTTCCCTGTTCGTCCCTGTTTTCGTCGCTGTCCTCGTGCTCGGTGTGCTCGCATCACCGGCGGTGGCACAAATATCCAGGGGGCCGGGGGCATCTCCTACGGCCATCCCTGGAACACTAGCGTCGTTCCCAAACTCGGGGGGACAAGTCAGAGGGACGGCTATCGGCTTCGATCCCGTCAATAACGTCCGCCTAGTTGTCGGGGCCCACAGTGAAGTCGTCGCCGCCTTTGTCAACCAGGACGGCTTGCCGCTGACTGGTCCGATTGCGCTCTGGTCTGGCGCACAAGGGTGGGCGCAGTTTCCGACGGCAACGTTCAGCCAGGACCTCGGTGGAGGCGCCTTTCTGGTCACTTGGAACGCCAGCACGCCGACCCCCCCCTACGTGAACACCACATACGGGCGGGTCGTTTCGTACACACAGGCGGGGTATATCGCGAGCGGAATCCTTCCTCTCTCGGATACCGCGACCTTCCCGGAAGTCGGTGCGGCGCCAGCGGTCGCCTACTCGCCTCTGAGCCGGTCGTTCTTGGTGGCGTGGCAAAGCTTCGTGCCCTCTACGCCCTATCAGATTAGGGGCAGGATTCTGAACATCGACACTCTGTCCGCGGGTGCAGTCTTCGTGATCTCGTCTGGCAACGCGCAGTATCCGAGCGTGGCGTACAACCCCACCACGAATCAGTTCGGCGTTGGCTATAGCGGGTTCGGCGGCACCAGCGCATTCAGCGCATTCGCGATCGTGAGTCCGGCGGGCGCAGTCATCAGCCGCAATACATTCAATTTCGCAGCTACCACCTACATCACCGACACTGCGGTGAATCCCTCGAACGGGCGATACATCATGACCTGGTCACAGGGTGATGGCACCCGCGCGGCAGAGTTTCAGAGCGACGGCACCCTTCTCGGCCTCGGTCCAATTTCAACGGTCGTCGGTGGCTACGACACGGGAAGCCTCTCCTACTCGACCGCGAGCGGAACGTTCCTGCTGGTGGGGCACGGCCAGACCGGTAACGTGGCCGCCACAGAGCTGAGCTCACGTGGCAACCGCATCAGCGGCGTCATCGAAGCCAGCAACGCCTCACCGCTCAATGGCACGTTCTATCCGCGCGTGACCTACGCGCAGAGCCGCTGGACCACCGTGTTCTCGCGCGACTTCACCGCGGTGCAAACGCACTTCGTCACCACCACGAGCACGAGCGGCGGCGGCAACTCCGCGCTGGGCACGGCGGGTGGCGGCGGTGGCGGCACGACAACACCTCCACCGACGACCGGCGGGTGCGCGTCGCCGTCGCCCGGAACCGGCTGGACCTGCGTGAACGGCGGCTGGCTGCCGCCGTCGAGCGGTGGCGGCGGCGGTACGGGCAGCACGGGCGGTTGCCCCGGCACGGCGCCGTTTGCCGGCGCGGTCTGTCAGAACGGCGGCTGGGTCCCCGGCACCGGCGGGACGGGCGGCACCGGAGGCACGGGCAACACGGGTGGTTGCACGGGCACGGCGCCCTTCGCGGGTGCGGTCTGTCAGAACGGCGGCTGGGTTCCCGGCACCGGCGGGACGGGTGGCACGGGTGGAACTGGTGGCACGGGCACCGCGGGTTGCCCCGGCACGGCGCCGTTTGCCGGCGCGGTCTGTCAGAACGGCGGCTGGG
>CAZVHY010000311.1:2847-3426 GCA_964627115.1 uncultured Solibacteraceae bacterium
GCGGCACCGGAGGCACGGGCAACACGGGTGGTTGCACGGGCACGGCGCCCTTCGCTGGTGCGGTCTGCGTGAACGGCGGCTGGGTCCCCGGCACGGGCGGGACGGGTGGTACGGGTGGAACCGGCGGCACGGGCACCGCGGGTTGCCCCGGCACGGCGCCGTTTGCCGGCGCGGTCTGCCAGAACGGCGGCTGGGTCCCCGGCACCGGCGGCACGGGTGGTACGGGTGGAACTGGCGGCACGGGCACCGCGGGGTGTCCCGGCACGGCGCCGTTTGCCGGCGCGGTCTGCCAGAACGGCGGCTGGGTTCCCGGCACGGGCGGGACGGGTGGAACTGGTGGCACGGGCAGCGCGGGTTGCCCAGGCACGGCGCCGTTCCAGGGTGCGGTCTGTGTCAATGGCGGCTGGGTCCCCGGTTCGGGTGGCGCGGGCGGTGGCGGCGGTTCAACGACCACGTGCTCGACGCCCTCGCCCGGCGCCGGCTGGACCTGCGTCAACGGCGGCTGGCTGCCGCCCGGCATGGCCTCATCGTCGCTCGGCGCGGTGCTGACCATCGCGCGCAGCGTCGAGCCCGCGCCGA
>CAZVHY010000312.1:0-3421 GCA_964627115.1 uncultured Solibacteraceae bacterium
CCGAGCGTCGCGTGCCGCTCGCCGAACGCGGCGCGATACGCCCCGACGCCGAGGATGGCGAGCCACGCCGGTTCAACCCGCTGCATCTTCGCTTCGAGCGCGTGACGCCCGGCTTCGAGCTCCCGCGGCGTCAACTCGTCGGCGCGTGCCGTCGTGCGCATCACCAGATTGGTGATGCCGCACCCGTAGCGGGGCAGCAGGCCCACTTCGGCGGGCCGGAGCTGACGATCGGTGAAGCCGGCCGCGTGCAGCGCTGGCCAGAACCGATTGCTCGGACCGGCGAAATGGTACCCCGCCACCGCTGAGTGGACGCCGGGATTGATGCCGCAGAAGACGACATCGAGCCCTGGGGCGAGCACGTCGGGCACGGCGTCTTCGAGCGGCACGTGAACCGCCGGTCGCGGCGCGCGCCGGCGCGCGGACCCGTTGCGTTCTGCCATGGGCCTTACGATGTCCGGCCCGAGTCGTGCCCGTCAATCGTCTGCACGACGCGCACGCGGCCGAGGATACCGCAGCACTGCGGGAATCTCCGCAGGTCGCTCGTCAGCATCACCCGTCGCACCACGGTTTTCGGCGGCGCGATCGTGGCATCGCCCTTGCCTTGTCGACAGGTGCACCGAGGTGGATTCGCGCGCGACGTATGACTCCCGTCATGTCTGCGTCCGCACGTCATCGATAGCCTTCGAGGTGTAGCGCGCGGTCGGCCGCAGTGACGACGACGCGCCGCGCTCCTTGCTGGTGGGGAGCGGTTTGACGGTGGAGTGGGCGCCTGACCGGCCGGCGCAGAGACGCCCGAGGGGAGTGGATGTCATGAGTAAGGAACAGGGCAGCAAGACCGCAGTCGCGGCAGAACCGGTAGCAACCACGGGACGTCGTCAGTTTCTCGGAGCCGCCGGTCTGGCCGGCGTCGTCGGGGCCGGCCTGGCCACGTT
The DNA here is from genome assembly GCA_964627115.1 of uncultured Solibacteraceae bacterium. Lineage (GTDB taxonomy): Bacteria > Acidobacteriota > Vicinamibacteria > Vicinamibacterales > SCN-69-37 > SCN-69-37. The sequence continues at coordinate 933 of CAZVHY010000312.1, forward strand.
CGGCGTGGCCGGATGCCGGCGCGAATCGGCCGAGCCGGCGGCGGCTGGTACCGACCCGCACGTCAAGCCGGGTGAACTCGACACCTACTACGGACTCTGGAGCGGCGGTCACACGGGCGACCTGCGTGTCCTCGGTCTGCCCTCGGGTCGCGAGATCCATCGCGTGCCCTGTTTCGTCCCCGATGCGCTCGTGGGCTGGGGCATCACCAACGAGTCGAAGGCCATCATGGGCACCAACGCCGATGGCAGCCTGAAGTACACCGTCGGCGACACGCACCACACGCACGCCTCGTACCGGAACGGCAACTACGACGGCCGATACGCCTGGATCAACGACAAGATCAACTCGCGCATCGCGCGTATCCGGCTCGATACGTTCACCTGCGACAAGATCACCGAACTGCCGAACGTGCAGGGCTTCCACGGGATCTTCCCGGACAAGGCCGACCCGGTCAACACGGCCATCAACTACACGACGCGTGTCTTCTGCGGATCGGAATTCGCCACGCCGCTGCCCAACGACGCGCGCAACGCGTCGTCGACCGCGGACTACCGGTCGCTGTTCACCTGCGTCGACGCCGAGTCGATGGAGGTGCGATGGCAGGTGCTCATCGACGGCAACTGCGACCTGGTGGCCACCTCGTACGACGGCAAGCTCGCGGCGACCAACCAGTACAACACCGAGAACGGTGTGACGTTCGCCGACATGATGTCGGCCGAGCGCGATCGCTGCGCGTTCTTCCACATCGAGCGTATCGAGGCGGCAGTGGCGGCCGGACGGACGCGCACGTATGGCGATTCGAGGGTGCCGGTCGTCGATGGCACCATCGCGGCCAACAGCAACCCGGCCACCGCGCTGGTCGGCTACGTGTCGGTGCCGAAGAACCCGCACGGCGTCAACGCGTCGCCCGACGGCAAGTACTTCATCTGCGCCGGCAAGCTGTCGCCCACGGCCACGGTCATCGACCTGTCGCGCGTGCTCGAGTGGTTCAACGGCACGCGTCAGGACATCGAGACGTCGATCGTGGCCGAGGTCGAGCTCGGGCTCGGTCCGCTGCACACGGCGTTCGACGGCCGGGGCAACGCGTACACGACGCTCTTCCTCGACAGCCAGGTGGTGAAGTGGAACGTCGAGGCCGCCATCCGGTTCCACGGCGGCGACAAGACGGCCACCTACGTCGTCGATCGGCTCGACGTGCACTATCAGCCGGGCCACATCAACGCGTCGCAGTCGGAAACGGCCGCGGCCGACGGACAGTGGCTGGCGATCGGGTGCAAGTTCTCGAAGGATCGCTACCTGCCCGCCGGTCCGCTGCATCCCGAAAACGAGCAGTTGATCGACATCTCCGGCGAACGGATGCGCCTCGTCGCCGAGCACCCGGTGCGTCCGGAGCCGCACGACTTCATCATCTTCAAGCGTGAGCTGGTGACGCCGAAGCAGGTCTACCAGCTCAGCGACTTTCCGCTGGCCCTGACCTCGGGAGAGGATGCCGGGGTCACGCGAAACGGCAACCGGGTCACCGTGAAGATCGCCTCGGTCGCCCCGGTGTTCAGTCCCTCGGAGTTCACGGTGCGCCGTGGCGACCTGGTCACGATCATCATGACCAACTTCGACACGGTCGAGGACCTGACGCACGGGTTCGCCATCGAGAAGTACAACATCAACTTCATCGTCAATCCGCAGGAGACGAAATCGGTCACGTTCCGCGCCGACAAGGCGGGCGTGTACTGGTGCTACTGCACGCACTTCTGTCATGCGTTGCACCTCGAGATGCGGTCGCGCATGATCGTCGAAGGATGAGCACGCGCGGGGGCGGGACCTGGTGCCCCGCCCCCGCGTGATTTGCCGCTCCAACGCGCCAGGTGATTGTCATGTCTCGTCGTCTTTCGATCTTCCTCGCGGCCCTGGTGCTGATCTGGGCCCACCCCGCCACCGGTCAATCCGCTTACGACGCTCCGCTGCCGGTCGAGCTGACCTCCGGTCCCGACCTGTGCGCGTACGCGCCGTGTCGCGAGGTATTGCCCGGCGCCGAGCGGTTCTCGGAGCGCAAGGGGCGCCCGTCGTACGTCGAGGCGTTCGGCCCCGGCGAGGGGGACGCCGCCCCGCTCGTGGGCTACGTGTTCCTGTCGACCGACATCGTCGACATTCCGGCGTACTCGGGGAAGCCGGTCGTGACGCTGATCGGCATGGACACGGCCGGCGCGATCGTCGGCACGAGAATCCTGAAGCACAGCGAGCCGATTCTGCTCGTCGGCATTCCCGAGGCGCAGCTGACACGGTTCGTCAACCAGTTCGTCGGCAGACAGGCGTGGGACAAGGTCGAGATCGGCCGCGTGCGCGACGCGACGTCGATCGGGATCGACGGCATCAGCGGCGCGACGGTCACCGTCATCGCCCAGAACCAGGTGATGATGCGCAGCGCCTACCAGATTGCGCGGCAGGTGGGCATCGTGCAGGTCGAGCCGCGCGCCCCGGCGGTGTTCACGAG
>CAZVHY010000313.1:0-1800 GCA_964627115.1 uncultured Solibacteraceae bacterium
GCCTACGGACTGTTTGCCGTGAACCCGTTCGGACGCAAGGCATTCGATCCGGCGCAACAGGAACGCATCACACGGCTCGGCGTCGGCGAAGAAGTGCGCACGCGCTTCCGCCTTGCGGTCTACGACGGTCAGGTGAGCACGACACGGCTTGCCGAGGATTTCGCGGCGATCAGATAGATCGCTGCCGGCGGCCCTCCATCGACGCACGTCCCAGACGTGCGTCGTCTTCGTCGGCCTCCAGCCGCACGCTCGCGCGGCCTCCGCGGGAGGTGGTCGGTCGTCGTCATTCAGCCCTGCCGCACCCCATCCAGGAACGTCAGAATCGCCGCAATCACCTCGCGTCCCGCAAACAGCGCCTCGTCGTTGTGATCGGCGCCATCGATCGTCACCAGCCACTTCGGTTCCGGCGCCGCGTCGTACAGGTCCTCGGTCATCTCGAACGGGATGATCTGATCGTCACTGCCGCCAATCACGAGCAGCGGCGCGCGAAGGCGCGAGACGACGTCGACCGACGCAAAGCGATCGCGCAGCAACCACGCCACCGGCAGCATCGGATAGTGGTGACGGCCTACGTCGACGAGCGAGGTGAACGGCGACCGCAGGATCAGTGCGTGTGGCGGATGTTCGACGGCCAGCTGCACGGCGACGCCCGTCCCGATGGATTCGCCGAAGTACACGAGGCGTTCCTCATCCACATCGTCTCGCCCGGCCACGGCCGCGAGCGCGGCACGCGCGTCGCGCATGAGGCCGCGTTGGGACGGCAGCCCCGGATTGCCGCCATACCCGCGATAGTCGAAGAGCAGCACCGCGTGTCCCGCGCGCGCGAGTGCGTCGGCGAGCCTCGCGCGGTGCGCGCGGTTGCCGGCATTGCCGTTGAAGACGATGACGGTCTGGCCCGTGGGCGGGGCGGCGGGATGAACGAACCAGGCCTCGAGCCGGAGGTCGTCCTCGGTGTGAAACGCCACGGGTTCGGCCGTCGACAGGCCGACCGACGCCGGCGCCGGCACGTCGCGCGACGGAAAATAGATCAACCAGCGCTGCCCGGCCCACAAGGCCAGGCCGAGGAACACGACGAGCGCGACGAGTTGCGTCATCCCGATCAGGCTGCGCCGCAGCATACCAGCCCACGATAGCCACGAAGGCCCGCGGTCGGCTACCATGGGCGATCAGTCGGGGCGTGGCTCAGCCTGGTAGAGCGCTCGCTTTGGGAGCGAGATGTCGCTGGTTCGAATCCAGTCGCCCCGACCAGATCTCACCGGTCCATTCCGGAGACATGGGTAACAGATCTCCCGGCCTCACCGACGAGGAACGCAGGAGGCGCCGAGCTGTTCGCACGTGTGAGCCGGACGATCGAGACGGAGCCCCGTGTCGACCGCCGACAGCGACGATGGGGTGGTCACGGCTCCGGGCCCGTACGAGAAGCTGGCCGTGGCTCCGACCACCTGCGCGTAGAGACCTCGCACGTCGCCGGAAACGTCGAGCGTTGCGAGCTTCTCGCCCTCGAGCCAGAACTGGGCCGCTCCGTCCGCCCGCCGCAAGACTCGCACCCGCCTCTCGGCCCCCATCACGAACGCGCCTTGCGCGTCTGTCCATCTGAAGCTACCCAGTGCCGTTCGATAGCCGAACGTCCACTCCGGCCCTGAAGACCAGCCGAAGTCGAACGACACAGCGTCTGCACTTGTCTCAGGTGCGGCGGTCGTTGACGACAGCCAGAAGGAGATCGCCTGAGCGAACCTCATGCCCGGTGCGTGATTCAGCTGGATCGGCGTGAACGCGATATCCAGGAACTGCTCTGCGGCG
>CAZVHY010000313.1:1900-3379 GCA_964627115.1 uncultured Solibacteraceae bacterium
GTCAGCCTGATCCGCGCGCTGGTCGCCTCGAACGTGGCGGTGATGTCGGTCACGCCCGGCCCCACTCCCTCAACGACGCCAGCATCTGCCCTTGCAACTGAGGTGTTCGAGGATGCCCATCTCGCCGAGCTGGTCACGATCTGCGTCGTGCCGTTGGACATGGTCGCCACGGCGGAGAACGACGCGCTCCCACCGAGCGGAGGAGTTGAACCCAGAATCGTGAGCGACCTGACAACCGGTGCAGGCTCGGGGGGCGACGGAGCGGTAGCCTTGGGACCGCCACACGCCGACACCGCAAACGCGAGCACAACGGTCACCACGCGGATCGCCATCACCACAGGTCCGCTGGGAGCATACACGGACGGGTTGTTGCGGGGCGCAACGCCGTCGGTGAAGTCCGACAAGGCCAAGCGACTTGGACTAAAGTGCAAATAATACTTGTCATCACCGCACCAACATGACAAGCTAACTGTGCATTGAGACGAGTTGGATATTCAAAGGATGTCCCCCATGACAAGGAACCTTCCCAAATCGATCGGCCGGTGCGCCCTGTGGTTCTCGCCCCTCCTCGTCGTCATCGTCGGCTTCCTCAGCGCCATCCCGTGGATGAAGCAGCAAAGTGACGCGTTGGTGATGACGCTGACGGCCGCGGTGTCGATCTTCGTGATGGGCTACTCGGTCTTTCTGGCGAACAGGCAGCAGCGGCGCCTCGATGAAGTGCAGATCGCCAGTCAGGGCTTCGCGACCTCCCGCGGGTGGACCTGGGGCGCGATGGCCACGGTGGTGCTGTTGACATTGCCACCAGTCGCGAACGGGTTGGTCGACCTGGCGAACAGAATGGGCACCGGCTCGCCGGACACGTCCGATCGCGATGCCGTACGGCTGGCCCTCTTCTTCGGCTTCATGCTGGTCGTCTTCATGCAGCTGATCGCCGTGATGGTCGCCTCCGCGATCTGGCAGTGGCGCATGGCGCGGCCGTGACCAGCGAGTTGCTGTCGTGAAGAACCGCATTCGCGTGCTGCGCGCGGAAAAAGGCTGGAGTCAGGCCGAACTGGCCGACCGCGTACACGTCTCGCGCAACTCCATCAACGCGATCGAGAACGGCCGGTTCGATCCGTCACTGCCGCTGGCCTTCCGCATCGCGGGCGCCTTCGGCCTCGCGGTCGAAGACGTGTTCGACAAGACGGATGCCTGAAGCACCGGACCAAGAACCGGGCGACGGACGCAGGATGACGCCACAGTTCTGGATCAATGCCGCACTTCGCTCCGTCATCTGGTTGGGAGCGGCCGCGGGCTGGGCGTACCTCAAGAAGCCAGACGAGGGAAGCCTCCTGGCGGTGCGCGCCGATGCCATTGGTTGGCTGGGCGGAGGCATCGTGCTTGCGGCCCTGGCTCTTCATTTCTGGAGCAGCGCGACCCTCGCGCAGGGTGAACGTCAGGGCGCGGCGGCGAGCACGCCTGTGACGCATGGGCCATTTC
>CAZVHY010000314.1:0-3373 GCA_964627115.1 uncultured Solibacteraceae bacterium
GTTGGCGGCCAGCCGCTTCATGTCGAGCAGTTCGAGCAGCCCGCCGGCGCGCTGCAGCAGTGTGTCGCGTTCGAGCAGCGCCTGTTTCTCGATCGGTTCGAGGTCGAGATGCTGGCAGATCGTGTGGACGAAGTCGGCGTCGGGCAGCGCCTCGAGCTGCCGGGCCTGCGCGGTGTCGCCTTCACCCGACGCGTCGAGTGGCATGCCGATGCGCGCGGCGAGTGTGCGGCGCAGGTCACTGATCGCCCTGCGCTCTGCGTCGTCCGGTGATCGCTCCGGCAGCGTGACGATCGCCGCTCGGCGATACGCGCGGTCGTGCTCTTCGGCGACGACGCGGAAGCGTTCGAGGCCCTGCAGCACGATGTTGTAGCGTCCGTCGACGAGACTCGCGGCATGTGTCACGACGCCGCTGCAGCCGATGTCGTGTATCGGCGGCCGCCCCTCGTAGTCGCGTTCCCAGCCCGGCCGCAGCAGCACCATGCCGATACGCCGATCGCCGGCGAGCGCATCGCCGACCATGGCGCGATACCGTGGCTCGAAAATGTGCAGCGGCAGCAGCGCACCGGGAAACAGCACGACGTCGGGCAGCGGAAACAGCGGCAACAGCAACATGACAGGAGCGCCTGTCGCAGGTTATCGCATCGGCGACGTGCTATGCTCCGGCTTCCACATGTCGTCGCTCTCGCTGCGCCTCGTCGTCGTCGCCGTCGTCGTCCTTACCGGGACGAGCGGGGCCGTCGGCGTGTAAGCAGACGCGACGAACCCCGGCTCGAGACGAGCCGAGGGTTCATGGGGAATCCGTCGGCCGTCCGGCCTTTCCGGACAAGGACACTGCCGATGGACCCCGTCATCTACTTCAAACGCGACTTCCGCCCCGAGCGCGATGCCACCATCTCGGTGCGATCGCGCGCGCTCAACTACGGCCTGGGCTGTTTCGCGGGCATTCGCGGATACCGGACCGACGACGGGGCACAGGTCAACGTCTTCCGGCTCGATCGCCACGTGCAGCGCCTCGAGCATTCCGCGTACATCCTGCGGCTCCGGCTGCCTGGCACCGTCGACGAGATGGCCGACATCATCATCGAACTGCTGCGCCGTAACGAGATGCGCGGCGACGTGTACGTGCGCCCGATCGTCTTCGCGAACTCGAACGAGCTGTCGCCGCTGCTCGATCCGGACACGAGCGAGACGGCCATCTTCTGCCAGCCGCTCGGGCGCTATCTCTCGTCGGGGGCCATCGACGTGTGCGTGTCGAGCTGGGTGCGGGTGCGCGAGCACGCCCTCCCTGCGCGCGCGAAGGCCACGGGCGGTTATCTCAACAGCGCACTGGCGCGACGCGAGGCGATCGATCACGGCTATACCGAAGCCATCCTGCTCACGGAGAACGGTCACGTATCGGAAGGGTCGGCTGAGCACGTCTTCATCGTGCGCAACGGGCAGCTGATGTCGCCGCCGAGCACGGAAGACAACCTCGACGGCATCACGCGCCAGAGCCTGATCGCGCTGGCGCAGGAGGATCTCGGCATTCCGTTCGTCGAGCGTCCGATCGGGCGCACGGAGCTGTATGTCGCAGACGAGATGTTCCTGTGCGGCACCGGCGCCGAGATCACGCCGGTGCGATCGGTGGATCGCCGCGCGATTGGCAGCGGCGAGACAGGGCCGGTGACGACGAGACTTGCCGCACACTTCGAGGCGGTCGTGCGTGGCCGCGTGGCGGAGCGGCGGGAGTGGTTGACGCCGGTGTGGTGAGGGAGGGATGTAGGGGCGGACCTTGTGTCCGCCCACACCGCCCAGCGTGACGGCCCGCTCGCCGAATGCCGTGATACGCTGCCTTTCGTTCGCTCCCAAGCTCCCAAGCTTCCACGCTCCCAGGCTCCCATGTCTCTGACCTTGTCCTCACGCCAGCGCACGCAGTTGAAAGCGCGCGCGCATCATCTGAAGCCGATCGTTCGTGTGGGGCAGGCGGGATTGTCCGACGCGTTCGTCGCGGAGGTCGACCGCGCGCTGGCCGATCACGAGTTGATCAAGGTACGTATCGACACCGACGATCGCGAGGCGCGCGATGCGGCCGCCGACGAGATCAGCACGCGCACGGCGTCGGCACAGGTGCAGCGCGTCGGCAAGATCCTCGTCCTGTGGCGGCCGAAGCCGGACGAGGCGTGAGTGGGGCGGGGCACGCCCCGCCCCGGCGTTCTAGTGCTGCTGGTGTACGACCACCCGCGCGTTGACCACGTGCGGGAGATTCGCCGCAATGTGCGGCGCGTGGCTGGACACCCACGCCTTCGATTTCTGAATGCTCTCGTCGATGCCGGCCTGGTCCTCGCACACCGTGACCGAGAACCCGCCTTCACCATTGCGCGCCAGCGTGTAACTGATCAGGCCGTGAACCGTGTTGATCTCCTGTTCGATCTCCGACCGGTGCTGTTCCATGAACTCGAACAGCTCCCGCGCACCTGTGCCCGCATACTCTCTGATGACAGCCCGCATGAGACGTTCCTCCTTCCTGGATCGTCGTCTTCCGGCTTTCCTCGACGGCGTAGATCCCGAAGCATAACATCCGTTTATCATCCTTTTCGATGACCTCGCAGACGTGGAAACAGTCGCGCAGATACCTGCCGCTGAGGCGGCTTCTGGCCGTTGTCGCGGCTATCGCCGCTGGTGCGGCAGCCTGCGGCAGTCCTTCTCAGCCGACCAATCCGTCACCGCTCGCGATCGACGCGATGTCGCCGTCGCGCATCTCGACGACCGGCGGCACGAGAGTCTCGATTCAAGGACGCGGGTTCGGTGACGGCACAACCGTGTCGATTGGCGGCGCGGTGATCACACCCGACGCCTCGTCGACGTCGTCACTGCTCATCGTCACCGTTCCAGCGCGACCGGCAGGACCCGCAACGGTCGTCGTCAGTCGCGCGGGACAATCGGCGAGCGGCACCGTGACCGTCGTCGCGCCCGTGCGCAGCGCGGCTCCGCCGACGCTCTCGAATCTTCGTACGACCGGATCGCGTCCGGGTCAGCCGTCGCTTTTCGGCGATATCGGAGAATCGCTGCAGGTCGCCATCACGGTTGCCAATGCGAGCGATCTGTCCCTGCAGTACTCCTGGACGGTTGGCGCCGGAACCGTGACTGGCAGCGGCAGCACCGTCACGTGGCAGCTGCCGGCATCGATGCCATCGTTGCCCTCGTCGGTCGACGTGTCGGTCGCGGCCGTCGGGACGTGGACCGAAGACGGTGTGGAGCACCGCCAGGAGTCGCGCCTGTCCGGCGTCGCGCGCGTGCACGATTCGCCAGCGGACGTGATGGACAAAGGCTTCGCGTTCCTCGATCGGTTTTCGCTGCCGCAATATTCCGTCGACGACGTGCTGGTGGACTTCTC
>CAZVHY010000315.1:0-3372 GCA_964627115.1 uncultured Solibacteraceae bacterium
CAATGACGGCGGCGTCGGTCAGGTCGAGGGTCGCCAACCGGCTCGACAGTGCCCGTCTGGCCACCGCCGGGAGGCGGCCGATCCCCTGTGTCGGGTCGATGAGCGAATGGCTGATCGCCGAGAACGCGGTCCCCGAGGCGTCACCATAGTTCAGGGCCGCGTGGTAGTCGCGGGCATACAGGAACGTCGGACCCTCGAAGTCGTGGGTACGCCATCGCGGCGGGTCCGGGACCCGGTACTTCGCCAACGTCGTGAACATGCTCAGCCGATGAGCCATCCGTCGCAGCTCACTGTGCTGCTGTTGCTGAAGCCGGATGAGCACTTCTTTGAGCACGGCGGTCGCGGTGTTCCGTGAGGTGACGGCAGCGTCGTACACGACCCACTGCGCGTGGCCTGGCACCGCCAGACCAAACACGAGTCCACAGGCCAACAGAAACTTCCTCATGATCTTCTCCTACGGCTGCCGCCACGTTCGCAGCGCGTCCCCGGCCCCGCGCACGAGCGCGTCGTTTGCGGCACGCGCGTCGCGCCACGTCGTGAGCTGCATGTTCATCGTCGCGGCCTCGGTGTCGCGAAGACGCTTGCTGCGGGCGAGCAGCTGCTCCAGCGCGTGCGAGAGGAGCTGGTTGGCGGCCATGTCCTGACGGCGACCGAGCAGTTCCGCTGCGGCCACTTTGTCGAGAATCGCCGTCATCTCGTGGTAACGCTCCAGGCCGTTCATGACGTCGGACTCGAGGTCCTCAACCGCCCGCTGGAGCTGCCCGTGATAGCCACGAAGTGCTCCTACCTGGTGGCCGCCCATCATCGCCACGGAGTCCGTGAGCTCGATGGTGGCGTACTGGCGCTCCAGCATCCGACGCGCGGTGGCCGTCAGGTGCGTGGGCAGGACGGATGGCCGCTCCAATGGCAGCGTGGTCGCCCAGTACGCGGCGCCGGTCGCGTCTCCGCTGTTCAGCCCCTGCAGCCAAGCTCCCCCGTACGGCCAGCGACCGACGTCGTGGCGGGTCACCCCAATGCCCGGGATGCGATACGGCTCCAGGCTCCCGAGCCCTTGCGACATCCGAAGGATCGTGCGGTACTGCGCCATCAGTTCCTCGTACTGACGTTGGGTGCGCTGCACGATGAGGACGGCTTGAGCGAAGTTCGCCGGGTCGAACACCGCCCACTGCGCGTGCGCGGGTGCGGCCGCGACGGCGAACAACAGTCCTGCGATGACGGTACGTCTGAGCATGGCTACCTCCGCTCGAACACCGGCGATGACGCCGTTGACCATTCCGGCAGATCCAGATCGCTCGTGATGTAAACCTTCACCCGGTGCCCTTCACGAATCGTGATCGTGGGCATTCGGTTCAGGAACCGGCTCATGACCTGGGCACTCGCTTGCGCGGTGCTATCCGCTGCACTCCCGGCAATGACGACCGTCCGGTCTCCGTCGCCAATCCCGAAGGCGGCACTGCCGAGCAGCTGGGACAGGCCACTGACGAGGCCGACGGCCGCTGCGGCGCCAAAGGTGGAGAGGAAGTGGTGATTCACCTTGTCGCGCAGCCCGGAGTCCCCGATCTGGTTCAGTCCTCGGAACTGGTCCAGCGGAACAGTGCTGCCGTCCGGCATCAGCAGCCGATGGAACGCCACCGCCAAGCGCGTCTGTCCGAGCGCCTGTACCGGTCGCGTCTCTCCGAGCACGCGGGCCCCGGCTGGGATGAGGACGTGCTGACCACTGTGCGAGTACACGGGATTGGTCACGAGACAGTTGACGGGTGCCGCGGTCGCACCATCGAGCCGGTTCGTGAGCACGGTATCGATCACCGTGCCCTCCAACACCCGGTGCAGCGGACCGACGGCGCTGATGCGCGGAGTCGGCTGCGCCGCGGCTCGCTCACGTACGGCCTCGACAGACAGCGGTGCCGCGGCCGGAACCATCTGCGGACCCACTGGGGACGGCAGAGCCATCGAACCTCCCGATCGTGTCGTGGCCCGCATAACCGCGTCCGCGATCTCGTCGATCGACGGCTCGCCCTGCCGCATCCGGGGATCGATGGACGAGGCCGCCGCACGCTGGCCGCCATCTGGCTGCTGGCCGTCCGGGCGACGACTCAACACCACGTTGCTGGCAAACAGGCTTTCGTACTCGCGTCGCTGACGCTCAGCGACGAGGGGATCGACAGCTGGTGGTGCCTCGTCAAACGGCTCGGACGGCATCGGGGACGCCTGCGCATCGAGCGCAGCCTGTTGGAGATCACGAGCAGCCTGGTCATCGAGCATGCGCAGGCGGTCCTGATAGTCACGCACCCGATCCGTCGAAGGCGCGGCAGCAGGCTGACCGGTCGGCCTTGGCGGCGTCGAACCGTCGCGGTTGCCCGTCAGAAAGATGATGCCCAGCATGCCGACAGCCAGTGCCACCATGAGCCACGTCTGGACACCCTTTGGCAGGACGCCGCGGGGGACGGGACGTCGATCGACGACGGGCGCCGTGCCTGTGGGCTCGATTTGGTCGGCCATGGCTACCGCCTCCGCTGCTCGAACGTCAGCTTCTCGTCGCCCAGGGCCAGGTAGCCGCGGTCCAGGACCTTTGGCACTACGTACGTCCCGCGCTGCACCTGGAAGTTCACGAGTGCGGGCTTGCCGTCCTTCATCTCATAGAGCGCCGGCAGTTCTGTGGCATCCGACTGCAGGTAGGTGAACTGGCCGTCGTGCCACATGGCCCGCACGAGGAACGGCCGCTCGTACTTGACGGGCGCGTACGCGAACTGCATTTGACTCGGAAGTTCCTGCCTGGCTGTCGCCACGAGTTCCCGGGCGCGCACTTCGGCTTGCGTCGTGGCCTCGCGTGCGGCGGTCAGCTCAGCCTCCAGGCGCTCGACGTCGGCCGCGCTGTAGTACTTCTGCCGCCCCACGGGCGTCGCAGGATCGGCCGTGACGTACACCTTGAGATCCGGAGGCGCCTGCGCGCCCGCCGACGCCGCGCCCTTCTCGCTGAGCAGGAAGGAGTAGATCGTGCCGCGTGCCGTCACGAGGTTCAGATTGGTCTCGGCTCCCGCCTTCGCCGGCTTTACGTGCGCCACGTTCTGCACGGCGCTGATGACCCAGAAGTCTCGGTCGCCGCAGATCACGTCGAGAATCTCTTCCCCGTCGGGCAGCACGATCATCGTCGTGTAGCGCAGCCGGGTATGCAGGGGAATCACACTGCGATCCGACGCCGTGACCTCCCTGATTCCCGACTCCTGCGCGCGGGCCACGACCACAACGCCAGGGACCACGCCAGCGACAACCGCGAGTGTCAGCAACCATGCGCGAACAGCCATCTGTGCACCTCTCCTTCAGGCAGACGCGGCCAGTCGGTCGATGCCGGCGGCAAGCCCGTGCTCCCGCAAG
>CAZVHY010000316.1:0-3314 GCA_964627115.1 uncultured Solibacteraceae bacterium
CGCGACGAGCGCGCTCGCCACGACGGCACGGGTGCGAAGCATCATCTGCGAGCTATACGGCGCGGGGCCGGCGGCCGTTGCGTTGCCATCGCGGACGCGGGATCCGGCACGCGCGGCGGCGTCAAAGCCTGCCGCTCGTCAGCCGACAGCTCGACCAGACGCCACAGGTACCACGCCGCGACGGATCGGTAGGGACGCCAGGCGTCCGCGGCGCGAAGCATCGTGACGGTCGCAGGCCGCCGCTTCATGCCGAGCAGGATCTGCATGCCCTTGACGATGCCGAGATCACCCGTGGGAAAGATATCCGCGCGATTGAGCTGGAACATCAGGAACATCTCGGCCGACCATCGTCCGAAGCCTTTCACCGCGGTGATGGCTTCGAGCACCTCATCGTCGGTCCGCGCCTGCAACCCGTGCAGTTCCAGCCGCCCGTCGTCGACGCGCGCCGCCAGGTCGCGCACGTACGACACCTTCTGACCGCTCAGGCCGGCAGCGCGCAGTCGCGCGGGATCGACGGTCAGTAGATTCGCCGGTGTCAGCTGTTCGGGTCCGCCCACCAGATCCACGACGCGTCCGAAGATCGTGGCCGCGGCCTTCGTCGACAGCTGCTGCGACGTCAGCGCACGCACGAGCGACACGAACGGGTGATGTGTGCGCGAGTCCGGCAACCGGCATCGGCCGGTATGTCGCACGATGGGCGCGAGGCGCGGATCGCGTCTGATGAGCAGCCGGCGCACGCGGGCGTCGTCGGCGGCCGTGACGATGTGGATGGCCGACACGTCAGTTCCGGTCGGCAAGCGCCGCGTCGATGCGCGCGCGCACACGCTCGCGGCCGACGAGCTCGAGCACCTCGAAGATGCCCGGGCTCACGGTCTGGCCCGTCACGGCAACGCGCGCCGCGTGAATGAGTGCGCCGGCCTTGATGCCGCGCTCATCGGCGAGCGCCCGCAAGACCGGCTCGATTGCCGCAGCCGAGAACGGCGTTACTTCAGACAGCCGATCGCGCAGCGCTGCCAGATTCGCGCGCGCCACGTCGTCGCCCAGGTGTTTCGTCATGGCCGCGCGGTCGCGCTCGACAGCGTCCGTGACGAAGAGCGCGAACTGCGGGGCGACATCGGTGAGCCGTTTCGAACGCGGCTTGATCAGCGCGAGCACGGCCACGAGCCAGGCGCGATCGACGTCGTCGCGCCACAGGCCGGCGGCCGTCAGATGCGGACGCACGGCCTCGACGAACTCGTCGCCCGCCATCTTCGCAATGTATTGCTGGTTGAACCAGTCGAGCTTGTCCGGGTTGAACACGGCGTTGCCGCCGCTGATACCCTCGAGCGTGAATTTCGCGACGAGCTCGTCGCGCGAGAACAGCTCCTGATCGCCGCTGCCTGGCGACCAGCCGAGCAGCGCGAGAAAGTTGACCATCGCGTCCGGCAGATACCCCTGCGTTTCGTATTCGCCAACGGCCGTCGCGCCGTGACGCTTGCTGAGGCGCTTCTTGTCAGGGCCGAGAATCAACGGCACGTGCGCAAAGACCGGCACGGGCGCGCCAAGCGCGCGATAGAGCAGAATCTGCTTCGGCGTGTTCGAGATGTGATCGTCGCCGCGCACGACGTGCGTCACCTGCATGTCGATGTCGTCGGACACCACGGACAACTGATACGTGGGCGATCCGTCGGAGCGGACGATGACGAAGTCTTCGATCGTGGTGTGCGGCACGCTGATGCGACCGTGCACCTGATCGTCGAACGACGTGTCGGCCTCGGGCACCAGAACGCGCACGACGCGAGGCTCGCCGGCCGCCTCGCGCGCCGCCACTTCGCGGGGCGAGAGTGCCTGGCACGTGCGGTCGTACATCCACGCGCCGCCCGCGGCCTCGGCCGCCGCACGTTTGGCCTGGAGCGCGCCGGTCGTGCAGTAGCAGTAGTAGGCCGCGCCGCGATCGACGAGCTCACGTGCGTGGGCGAGGTGCCGATCGCGCCGGGCGCTCTGCAGATACGGCGCGTGAGGGCCGCCCACCTCCGGCCCCTCGTCCCAGTCGAGACCGAGCCAGCGCATGCTGCTCAGGATGCCGGCCGTCATGTCGTCCGACGAACGTTCGGTGTCCGTATCTTCGATGCGAAGGATGAACCTCCCGCCGTGCCGGCGGGCGTAGAGCCAGTTGAACAGCGCCGTTCGGGCGCCACCGACGTGCAGATATCCGGTAGGAGAGGGAGCGAAGCGGACGCGGATCACCGAAAATCATCCTATCCTCTTTGGATATGGATTTTCGAAGGAGCACCTGTATGACACGCACGTCCTCGATTGCGGTGGCCGCGCTGACGCTCGGCGTTGGCCTGACGACGCTTGCCGCGCAGCAGCCACAGCAGCCGGCGCAACCACAGCCGTTCAGTGTCGGCAACCCGATCGGCCTGCCGATCAACCCGGCCGCCGACGGCACGTTCAACCCCGCGTCGTCGAACGTCAAGGTCTTCGGGTCGGTATATTCGGCCGAGAGCTGCTCGTACGATCCGGTCCGCAACCTCATCGTCGTGCCGAACCGCGGCGTGCCGCAGGACGTGCAGGCCAACAACGCGTGGATCACGCTGCTCAACCACGACGGATCGGTGCACACGTCGCGCTGGATCGGCATTCAGACACCGGCGCAGCGTGCGAACCTGAATCCGAGGCTCGTCCTCAACGAGCCGTTCGGCAGCGAGATCGTCAACGGCGTCCTCTACCTGGCCGATCGCGACGGCGGCACGGGCCCGAACGACCCGAGTGTTTCGGTGATTCGCCGCTTCGACATGAAGACCGGCGCGCCGGCCGGCGAAACGCGCACCGAAGGTGTGGCGTGGTTCAACGACATCGCGGTGACGGCCAACGGCACGGTCTACGCGACGGTCACCGGTGCGGCGGGACAGAACCCCGACGCGAACACGTGGCAGGTGTGGCGCGTGCTGCCCGACGGCACGTCATCGATGTTCATCCAGGGTGCGCCGCTGAACCGGCCCAACGGCGTCGCCCTCGATTCGAGGGGCAACATCGTCGTGGTCAACGTGGGCAATCCGGCAGTGCTGACGTTCTCGCCCGAGGGCAAGCTCATCCAGACGGAACAGGCGGCGCAGTCGGGCAACGACGGTCTCGTCATCATGCCTGACGGCACGAAGTACATCAGCAGCGTGCTCGAAGGCGGCGTCTCGCGCATCCGCCCCGGCCAGAAGGCCGAGCTCATCGCCCAGAACATCCCGAACGCCGCGTCGATGTGCTACGACTCGGGCGCCAACCAGCTCGTCATTCCGATGAATGCGAACAATGCGCTGGCGTTCGTGAAGCTGGAGTAG
>CAZVHY010000317.1:0-3308 GCA_964627115.1 uncultured Solibacteraceae bacterium
GCCGGAGTGGACGATGTCGATTGGGGACGTGCTGCGGGCGTGAGCGGCAGGGGGGGAGACAAGGTTGCCGCGGCCGTCGTCATATCGGCGTTACAGCAATGGCCCATGCTGAACGCCATGCGAGTCCTCGTTCTATGCACCGGCAACTCGGCGCGGTCTCAGATGGCGGAAGCGCTGCTGCGAGATCTTGGCGGAGGCCAAATCGATGTTCACAGCGCCGGCACGCGGCCAGCGGCAGAGGTGCATCCGATGGCGCGCAGAGTCCTCCGCGAGGAGTTTGGTCTCGAGCCAGCGGATGCGCGTCCGAAGCACGTGAGGGAAGTCGAGCACTTCGTGTTCGACTACGTCATCACCGTCTGCGATCACGCGGCCGAGACCTGCCCGGTCTTTCCCGGATCGGTGGAGCGCATCCACTGGAGTTTTCCGGACCCGGCAGCGGCCAGCGATGACGACATGCACGAGACATTCAAGCGCGTCGCGAAGGACATCGACGATCACCTGCGACGCTGGCTCCAACTCGATGCCGTGCGCGCGCGGATCACGGCAGAGTAGCTCGACGCCGGTGCGTCGACGTGCGAACTGCTCGTGCCGCAACGCTTTGCATTGCGAACGCAAAAATATCTGCGGTGCGCTTGACAGCATCCGGACGCCGGTCCTAGCCTCCGCAACACAGTATGTGGAGGCTCGATGTGACTGGTGACCTTCGGCGCGCGGTTCGCTCGCTCGCGCGTAGTCCGCTCTTCGCCGCGGTGGCGGTGTTGTCGATGGCACTCGTCATCGGCACGAATGCGACGGTCTTTGCGGTCGTCGACGCGCTGCTCCTGCGGCCGGTGCCGCTCGACCTGGATCGCCTCGTGTCGATTCGCGAAGTCCGGCGCACGGACCCGGCGATTGGCCGATCGGCCACGCACGCGACGTTCGACGAATGGCGGACGCAGACAACGGGCACGATGGACGCCGCTGCGTTTCAGTCGGCCCTGTTCCGGCTGGCTGATGACGAGGGGACGGAGCGCCACACGGGCGCTGCGGTGTCGTGGAACCTGTTCGCGGTGCTGGGCGTGCGGCCTGCGTACGGGCGAGGTCTCGTGGCCGGGGACGACCGTCCGGCGGCCGCGCCCGTGGCGCTGCTGAGCGACGCGCTGTGGCAGGAACGCTATGGCCGCGATTCCGATGTCCTCGGGCGATCCGTGGCCATCGATGGCGTGGCGCACACCATCGTCGGCATCATGCCGCGCGAACTGTCGCATCCCGTGTTGCGCCGCACGCTGTCCGGATCGCAACTCTGGATACCGTTGGAAACAACGCGGCACCATGAGGACCACGTCGAACGCCGGCTGACCGTTTACGCGCGGCTTCATGACGAAGTTGCTCGAGGCGCGGCGGACGCGCAGCTCGATGTGATTGCGCGTGCGCTCGAAGCGACGTCGCCCGGCGAACACGTCGGCTGGCGCGCGGTGGTCGAGGATGTGCCGACCGGCTTCTCGTCGACCACGCGCCTCATGTTGGTCACCGCCATGGGCGCCGTGGCGTTCCTGCTGCTGATCGTCTGCGCCAATCTGGCGAGCCTCACGCTGACGCGCACCGTGGCGCGGCGGCGCGAGATCGTGACGCGCCTGGCGCTCGGCGCGCCGCGGCTGCGCGTTGTCCGGCAGTTGTTCTCAGAAACGATCGTGCTCGTTGTGGCGAGCCTGCCGCTGGGAGTCGTCGTGGCGCGGGTGCTGAGCACCCTGACGCTCGGCGGCGACGGGCAAATCTCGGCGACCGTTGCCGGACTCAACGTCCGTGTGCTGGCGTTCACCGCCGGCATCACGGCCCTTGTGGGAGTGGTGTCTGGCCTCGTGCCCGTACTGCTGGCGGTGCGGCGACGTCGCGCACTGGCGCTGGCCGCGGGCAACCGCAGCAATGCCGCCGGCGGACCCGAGCACTCGCGGCTGAGCGGCGTGCTCGTGGTGGCGGAAGTCGCACTGGCGATCACGCTGCTCGTTGGCGCGTCGCTGTTTGCGCGAAGCTTTCAGGCCGCGCTGGAACAGGACGGCACGTTCGATACCTCGGCCATCCTGATGGCGAGTGTGGCAGACGATGCCAATGCTGACGTGACGGCAGGCAGTGCTGCGACGGTCGACGAACTGCTCGGCCGCCTCGAGAGTTTGCCCGGTGTGTCGGCTGTCGCGGCGACGAGCACCATTCCGCTGCGCACGGCCGGGGTCAGGATGCCGGTGGTTATCGACGACGACTCACGAGCCGGCGACGATCCCCCGCTCGTGTACGTGGCCGGCGTCACCGCGGACGTCTTTCGCGTGCTGCAGGTGCCGATGGCGCAGGGGCGGATGTTCTCGTCGGCCGAGGCGGATGCGGGCGCCGAGGTGGCGGTGGTCAACGCGACGCTGGCACGCCGTCTCTGGGGCGACGAGAATCCGATCGGCCGGCGTCTGCGTACGACGACTGGTGACGGGCGGTGGCTCACGGTTGTCGGCGTGTCCGGCGACGTGCTGTCGTGGAACGTGGGTATCCGGCCGGTCCCGACGGTCCACGTGCCGTACGCCCGCGCTCCGGTGGCCGAGCCGAACTTCCTCGTGAGATCCACCAGCGAACCGTCAGCGTTGATCCGTCCCGTGCGCGACGTGGTGCTCGCGCTGGATCCGACACGTTCCGTACGCGTGACGACGATGACCGACGTGCATCACTCGGCGTTGTCGCGGAATCGAACGCTCGCGTGGCTGTTCTCCATCGTCGGCGCGGTCGCGCTGGGGCTCGCGGCCTTCGGCGTGTACGGTGTGCTGTCGTATTTCGTCTCGGAGCGGACGCACGAGATTGGCGTGCGCGCGGCGCTCGGGGCGGATCGACGCGCGCTCATCGGACACTTCATGAAACAGGCCGCGATGATGCTGGCCGTTGGCGCGGTTCTCGGTGTTGCCGGCGCCTGGATGCTGGGGCACGCGGTGCGCGGCCTTCTCCATGGCACGGTGGCGATGGATCCGGTCGGGGCCGCAAGTGCCATTGGCGCGCTGGCGATCGTTGGCGCGGGTGCGGCGTGGCTGCCCGCGCGTCGTGCGGCGCGGGTGGATCCGATGGTGGCGATGAGGGAGTAGGAGGGGCTGCTGAAGAACGCAGCCTCCAAAGCCAGAAGTTCGAAGCCAGAAGCCAGAAGTTGAGGTGGCTGACTTCGTCAGCGACCTCGTAAAGAGAGGCGGCAGGGCCGATGGCCCTGCCGTGTGTGTCGTGCGTGGAAGACGGGTTATGCCCGCGGCCTGCCGCCGCGCCGCCGTGCAGCCCGTTCGTCAGTTGAATCTGATCTTTCCGACGAGCTC
>CAZVHY010000318.1:0-1824 GCA_964627115.1 uncultured Solibacteraceae bacterium
GGTTCGTAGCGCCACTGACGGACGGCATTGATGGCCGCCTGGTCGAGATCGGGAATCGATCGGATCACCTTGATGAACGGCACGGACCCGTCGGCGTCGATCGTGGCTTCGAGAATCACGATGCCGCTGATGCCGGCGTCGCGCGCGGCCTGGGGATAGATCGCATTGACGTTGTGGATCTTCTGCGGCGGTCTGATGTTGCCGCCGATGCGCAGGACGTGTGACGTGGCTTCGGGTGTCACTTCCTGTGCGTCGGACGACGAGGCGGTTGCGCCGTGCTGCGCACCGCTCGCACTCCTCAACACGCGTTGGAGATCCTCGGCCGTGCCGCGCCGGTAGGTTTCTCCATCCATCTGGATGGTGTTTGCGTCGATGCGCTCGAAGGGCACGACCGACTCCGGCGTCACTTCCCGAGGGACGTCCGCGAGTCCGACGCGCGCTCGCGGCGTCTGCGCCTCGTCAGCGACCAGCGCGCCGCTCGATCCCTGCGCCTGCGCGGCGCCGAACGCCACCACGGCGAGGATGACGGCGACACACGCGGCAATCGGCAGCGAGGGCTCGCGGCGATCGTCGTGCACGGGGCCGATCAGCCGCCGCACGCGCTGGATGAGCGAGCCGTCGGTCGCGGCCAGCGCGAAGGTGGCGCTCCGCTGGCGCGACTCCTCGAGCGCGGCCAGCGCACGGGCATACAGCAGCGGATTGCCGCATGCTTCCACCGCCACATCATCGCAGCAGTGCTCGCGCTCGATCCGGATCTGCTTCGACAGCCACCAGACCGCCGGGTGATAGAAGAAAACGGTCTCTGCAAAGTTCTGGAGCACGTTGACGAGGTAGTCGTGCCGCTTGATGTGCGCGAGCTCGTGCGAGAGCACCGCTTCGACCTGCTGCACGGACAGACCCATGAGCGCACCGATGGGCAACAGGATCGTGGGGCGGATCCAGCCGATGACCGTGGGCACGTCGACCCACTTCGACTCGAAGACCGCGATCGGACGATGGATGCCGATGTCGCGCGCGAGGCGACGCACGGCTGAGATGAGACCGTCGGAGACCGGATGAACGTCGCGACGCCGGACGCGTTCGGTGCGGAGCCACGCGACGAGCAGCCGCGTGGTCAGCGCCGCGACACCGAGGGCCCAGACCGCCACGGCGACCGGCAGCCAGGGCGAGAGCGCCGCCGGCAGGCCCGCGAAACGTCCGCCGCCAGCCTGTACCTGGATTTCGGTGGCGAATGCCGGCAGCCCCGCGGTCATCGCCGGTGCGGTCTGCCAGACGAGTCCGAGTGTCACCAGCGGCGCCATCGTCATGGCGGCCAGACCGGCACCGGCGATTCCGTAGCGCGTGCGTGCCATCGCGCGCGGGCAGGTGGCGAGTACGGCGGCCGTGACGAGGCCGATGGCGGCGCCCTGCCACAGGAAGTGCACGAGGGTGATGCCGACGGCCGAAACGACGTGGGTCGTGACGAAGTCCATGGTCCTACTCCTCTTCCTTGCCGTACGCGTCGAGCAGCCGACGGATCTCGTCGAGCTCCTCGGGTGAGGTCCTGCGGCTGGCGAGCGCCTGCAGGACGAACTGCGATGTGGAACCGCCAAAGGCGCGATCGACCAGATCGCGCACGAGCCGCCGCTGCGTCTGCTGTTCGCTGTGGCGCGCGCGATAGATGTGCTGCGGGCCGCGCTCCTCGCGCGTGACCAGTCCCTTGGCGGTCATCACCTGCAGCAGCTTCAACGTGGTGGTGTAGGCCACGGTGCGGCGGTCGGCCATGGCCGTGTGCACTTCGCGCACGGTGGACGGACCGCGCTCCCAGAGCTCGCGAAGGATGGC
>CAZVHY010000318.1:1924-3297 GCA_964627115.1 uncultured Solibacteraceae bacterium
CGCGCGCCGTCCGAGCAGGCGAAGAACGAGGTCTGGACGGCCATCAAGAACATCGATCCGACCTACTCGGACCTGCACGCCGACATCTCCATCGACTCGTCGCTGCCGACGCCGCCGCGTGCCCAGAGCTACACGGTCGCGAGCGGGGACACGCTGTCGAAGATCAGCAAGCAGTTCTACGGCGACGCGAACAAGTACATGAAGATCTTCGAGGCCAACAAGGACCAGCTGAGCGACCCGAACAAGATCAAGGTCGGGCAGGTGCTGCAGATTCCGCCTGCATGATGGAAGGCTGGGAGGCTACGGGCTGGGAGGAGGCAGGAAGGCCTCAGGCCTGCAGCCTCCCGGCCTCCTTCCAGCCTGCAGCCTCCCCGCCTGCCTAGTCCACCACCACGATCGGCTCGAACCGCTGCTGCTGCACCGTGGCGAAGGGATCGTTGTCCGGGTCGGTGTTCCCGACGGGCCGGCTGTAGGCGATGGCGGCGTGGAAACGCTCGCGCGCCGAGGCGTGGCCCTGACAGAGCGTCTGGGTGTCGAGCGTGGCGCGCAGCAGGTCCGATGCCTCGCCGGTGTGGAAGAACCCGAACGCGTGACCGAGCTCGTGCCGCACGATGCCCGCGCCGATGCGTGAGCCGCCGCACGCGCACGCAGGATTGAGATAGTTCAACTCGATCCAGCCGCCCTCGATGCCCACCTGCGCACGGCCGCAGTTGTTGGCGGCGTTGGCCGGATTCGGCCATTTCACGGTGATCCACCCGCGCTGCCCCTCGCGCGTCTCCGCCCCCCGCACCACGTCGATCAGATCGAAACGTCCGCCCGTCCATGCCGTCGCGTCGTCGAGCAGCGCCGACTCGGTCGTCTGCAGCGTGTGCGCGTCGATGGGCAGCCCGGATTCGTCGACCGTCTTCATGTACACGCGCGGCGCGCGCGTCCAGCGCTGCAGCGCCCGCAACGAGCCGGGCGCGTCCGACGCGTTGCGCACGATCCGACGGTAGTAGTCGAGGTCGAAGCCGCTGGCGAGCGCGATCGCGTCGACCGTGATGTGCCGCGGTTGCTGGAGGCTGACGGTGAGCGTTCGCGTCAGGATGTCTGCGCCCCTCACGGCGAGACGGCCCGATCCACCCGTGCGTGGAGACCATGTCCAGGCGAAGTCGCCAGCCGCGTTCGACACGACCTGGACGCCGCCGAAGTCGAGCGTGATCCCGGCCAGCGGTTCTCCCGTCACGGTGGCCACGACGCGGCCCGAGATGTCGACGGTGTCGTCGACCGGCGCTGTCGTGCCCGGTGCAATCGGCGTCGGTGCGGGGCCCGAACGGCCGCACCCCACGGCGAACAGCACCACGATCAGGATGAGGCGCACGGGGCGGAGCATA
>CAZVHY010000319.1:0-3295 GCA_964627115.1 uncultured Solibacteraceae bacterium
CCCTACTCCGTTCGCAATGCGACGGCGGGATCGACGCGCGCGGCGCGCAGGGCGGGGACGAGAGCGGCGGCCAGGCCGGTGAGCACCAGCACGACAGCGGCTGTCGCATAGAGCCCGATCTCGCGCGCGCCGACATCGTAGAGAAACGACGCGACCAGGCTGTCCATCATCCACGCAGCCGCCAGGCCGATCGCCAGACCCGCGGCCACCTGCGCTGATGCGCGGCGCAGCACCGACCACAACACCGTTGATGGCAATGCGCCGAGCGCCTTGCGGATGCCAATCTCCCTGGCGCGCTGGCTGACGACGTAGGCCATGACGCCGTAGATGCCGATGGCCGCAATCACGAGGCCGAGCGCGCCGAACACGGTGAGCAGCAGCATGTTGAAGCGGCGCACGGCGATGTAGGTGGCGAAGTCCTGCTCGAGCGTGCGGAACGTGGGAAGCGCCAGATCGGGGAACTCGGCGTGGATGACGGCGTCGACGCTGGAGACGAGCGCGCCTGTCACCGGCGCCCGTACCATCAACGTACCGTCGAGTATGTCGGCCTGGGACGCCGGGACATAGGCGACGCGTTCCACGTCCTGCTCCGGCCCGGTGAGGCGAACGTCGCCGGCAACGCCAACGACCTGCCGTTGCCCTTGAAGGCCGATGACCTGTCCGATCGGATTCTCCGAACCGAAGAACTGCCGCGCGGCTTCCTGGCCGAGGACCACGACCGGTTCGCTGCCCGCATCATCAACGGCGGTGAACCCGCGACCCTGCACGATTGGAATCTTCAGCGTGGCGAAGTAGTCGGCCGACACGCGGCTGAGAACTGCCCAGTCGCGGCCGGGTAACCGTTGCCCATCGATGGTCACGGGGGCCGCCGTCGTCCTGCCGGCGAACGGACGGGTGCCGCCGATGATGGCCGCGGCCTCGACGCCCGGGATCGCGCCGGCACGATCGACCACATCGAGCAGCCTGGCGCGCATGGCGGAGCGATCGGGGACGCCGCCGTCTGCGGCACGAAGCGATGGCTGCAGGGGCACGACGAGCACGTCGCGATAGTCGATGCCCATGTCGACGCGCATGATGCGGGAGAAACTCGCCAGGAACAGCGCGGCGCCGACCAGCAGCACCATCGCCAGCGCGACCTCGGACACGACGAACGCCGATCGCAGCCATTGCGTCGCGCGGGATGTCGTGTGCGATCGGTTCTGATCCACCCTGAGGCTCGCGTGGTTCGAACGGATGTACCACAGCAGCGGCGAGAGGCCGACGGTCACGCCAATGACGACGGCCGCGGTGGCCGCGGTGGCGAGCACGCGGAGATCGATGGCCACCGTGTCCTGCCGGGGGATGGCCGCGGGCATGAGCGCGCGCAACGCATCAACGCCCAGCCATGCCAGCAGCAGACCGGCCACGACGCCAGCGGCCGAGAGCATCAGGCTTTCGGTGAGCAGCGCCCGGGCGATGTGTCGCCGGCTGGCGCCCAGTGCCGTGCGGATGTGCAGCTCGTGCCCCCGCACGGACCAGCGCACGAGCACGAGGTTCGCGATGTTGACGCACGCGATGAGCAACACGCACGCGGCCGCGACGAGCAGCATGACGAGCCACGGCCGGGCGTGTCCGGTCAACGCGTCCTGCAGCGAGAGCACGACGGTGCCGTGATCGCCGGCGTTCGGCAGCGGCGGGATGATGCCAGTCTCCGGGTCGTTGAGCCGCGCCATCGCGTGTTCGATCGACATGCCGTCGGCCAGTCGCGCGATGGGACGGACGAAGACCGTTGCCGCGCGCTCGGGTGAGGGCGCGACGTACGGCGTCCACATGTCCGGAGGCTGGGGCGACTCCACGGGATGGAAGAACCCCGCGGGCATGACGCCGACGATGTCGAATGCGCCCTGTTCGGTGTCGATCTGTCGTCCGATCGCGTCCATCGATCCGTCGAAGCGGCGCTGCCACAGGCTGTGGCTGATGACGGCCACACGGTTGTCGCCTTCCCGTTCGTGGTCCGCGGTGAAGAACCGTCCGTGAGCCGGCACGAGGCGCAGGACGTCGAAGAAGTCGGCCGTGACACGCTGCGCGCGAAGGAGCTGCGGCTCGTGGAGGCCGTCCCGCTTCAGCGTCAGCTCGTCGGCGTCGACGGCCACCGCGGCCACACGTTCGAACACGTCGTGGCGCGCGCGTTGTTCGAGCACGTGAGCGGCCGAGGCGAAGTGCGTGAAGGACGACGAGGGTTGCGGCGGCAGGAGGCCGATCGCGACGAGTCGTTCGGCGCGATGGAAGGGCAGCCGGCGCATCACCGTCGTGTCAGCCACGGTGAAGATGACGGTGCTCGCGCCAATGGCCAGCGCCAGGACCGCGATGACGGTGGCGGTGAAACTCGGCGATCGGCGCAGGCTGCGTGCGGCGAAGCGAATCTCGCGGCTGGCGGTGTCGACCAGCGGCAGCCGGCCCAGCGCGTCGACGTCTTCGCGCTTCACGCGCGGGTTGCCGAACGCCAGCCGCGCCTGGCGTCGTGCCTCGCCGGCCGGCACGCCTCGCGCCTGCAACTGGTCGGCATGGAGATCGATGTGCGCCTGCATTTCGTCGGCGCGATCGGGTGACGGCTCGTCGTCGCGGCGTTGGGGCATGGGTGTTGCCTAGAATTTCTAGGTCAGTACGCCCGTGTCTGTCAAGCACGCCCTGAAACGAACAGGGCCGGGTGGCATGCCACCCGGCCCTCGTGTTGGGGAGTTGGCCTTCCGGCCTCCTCCCAGCCTGCCGCCTCCGCGCCTTCCTAGAACGAGAAGCGCGCCGTCAGGCGGATGGTCCGCATGCCGGAGGCGCTCGTCACGGCGCCGAACCCGGCGTTGCGCGGGATCAGGCGGTCCTGATTGAGCGACCCGTCCGCGTTGAACTGCGTGTTACGCAGCACGGCCTGATCGGTCGGGCTGTTGTACTGCGCCTGGGCCTGCCGCCCGCTGAAGTTCACGATGTTGAACGCGTTGAACGCGTCCATGCGCAGCTGGACGGCGCGGCCGCCACCCAGACGGATGTTGCGCGCGAGCGAGATGTCGATGTTTCGCGTCGCGCAGCCCCGCATGAGGTTGCGGCCCGACTCGAGACCATCGCTGAAGTAGGTCGGACCGGCGAACGCGTTCCGGTTGAACTGCGCATACTGATCGCTGGAGCAGCCCGAGCCCGGGTCGCCAACGTACCGGATGCGCGCCCCATAGTCGGGCGAGCCGGTCAGGTTCACACTGCCGCCGTTGCTCTGGTAGCTGTAGGAGATGTCGTAGTTGCCACCCGAGCTCAGGTTGATGATGCTCGA
>CAZVHY010000320.1:0-3267 GCA_964627115.1 uncultured Solibacteraceae bacterium
TGCGTCCGATCTACTCGGCCACCACCAACTACGGCCACTTCGGCAAGACCGACGATCTCGATTCCATCACCTGGGAGAAGACCGACAGGGTGAAGGCACTGCAGCAGGCGGTGTAGGAAAGGCTGCGCGGCCGCTCGGCTCACGGCGGCGGGGCGACACACAGACGACGAAGGGGCGCGGGAGAATTCTTCCGCGCCCCTTCGTCTTTTCTGCTCGACCTGTCGCCGCATCCGCCCGCGTCGCCGCCGCACCAGACGACACTGCGCGTTCTGTGGTCATGGATACTTCGTCTTCACGCCGCCGCGCGGCGTGAAGACGCCGCTTGCTGGCCGTCCCGCCGCCTCCTGGCACCTTGGCACCGTCGCCCCCTGGCACCGTCGCACCCTGGCACCCTGGCACCCTGGCACCATCAGAACGTCACGTGCAGACTTCCCCCGTGCGTCGTCTGGCCCGTGGCGTTGCGGTAGTGGTACTCGAACTTCCACGTGCGGGACTTCGCGAACCACGTGGCGCCGAGCTGGACGCGGACGATGTTCTGTGGCGCCGGGAGGCCGTCGACCGAGAAGCGGCTGTCGCCCTCGTCGGGGAACTCGAGCATCGTCGTCGTGCGGCCGTCGGTGATCTCGCGGCGGTACATGAACTCACCGAACGGCTGGAAATCGCCCTCGCGCCGCCACACGTTGATGAGCGCGTTCACCTGACGGAGCCGGAGCGTCTGCTCGGGCATCTCGAGCGAGAGTGAATCTGCGCCGCTTTCGATGAACCCGCGGCGCGTGAACGTGGCGCGGCGGTACCCGAGCACGTACGCGAGCGAGTACGTCTTGATCTCGTGCTCGTCGTCCCAGTCGGTCCACTGATCCTTGACGAGCGTGACTTCCTCGGCCTGGGCCTCGCGGTTGATGCCCTCGCCGATCGGATCGCCGCCGAGCTCGTCGGGCAGGCGTCCGCGGAAGGTGATCTGCCGCGTCGTGTCCATCTTCTGCCGCGCGAACGTGGCGCCGCCCGTGAAGCCGCCGAAGTTCTCCGGCCGCCAGCCGGCGTACCCGAACGCGCGCGGCGAGACGATGTCGCCCTTCGAAATGAGATCCGTGATGTTGATGCCACCGGCCGCGAGCCCACCGCCCAGGCCGAACGTCCACCGGTCCGACGGGTGATAGTCCATGCCGCCGGTGCCCGAGCCGATGTCGATGGCGCCCACGTGGTCGCCGTCGGCGTTCTTCAGCCGCGTGCGTTCGCCGCCCATCTGTCCCCACCAGCTCGTGCTCAGTTCGGTGCCGGGCCGCGCATCGCGCCGGCGCGCCGAGACGTGGCGGCGGATGGTGTCGTTGGTGGCTTCCGAATCGCGGATGCCGATCTGCAGGAACGACGCGTGCGCTTCGCCCGAGATCTGCCGAAGCGCGTGGTCGAGCTCGTCGTCGTTGAGGCCGGTGAGCTCGCGAATCACGGTGCCCTGATCCCCGGTCGGGTCGTTCTTGAAGGTGTCGAGCACGCGGCCGACCGACGACGCGTTGGGGCTCGTGACGTCGGTGGTGAGCGGGATGCCGAGGTTCAGGATCGTGACGACCAGCGAGTTGCGATCCGGGTTGAGGATCGGCACGTACAACGGGTTCGACGATGAACCCGAGGTGCCGATGAGCTGCAGCCCGTTGCCCGCGGCGAGTGCCATGAACGACGTCATGCGCTCGGTGAGCGGCGCGGTGGGCGTGACGTCGATGGTGGCGCCGTTGAAGCTGGCCGTGCCCGCGACGAACAGCGAGGGCGTGTCGCCCGGGCTCACCGGCAGGAACAGGCGCGACCCGGGTGTCATGAACAGATCGCCGCCAATCATCAGCAGCGGCGCGGGATCGAACGGGCTGTCGGCCGACACGTTCGACATCGTCGCGGCGGCCGTGGGCAGCGGCGACGGGACGACGAGCGAGCCGCCGACGGTGGTCGTGCCGAAGATCGTGCCGAGCGCGCGCAGTGTCGCGTTCTGTCCCACGGTGATGCGGCTCGCCAGCGTGCCGTCGAGCTCGAGCACGCCGGCGCCGACGTTGAACAGCCCGGTGTGCGCGTGCGCGCCGGTGATTCGCAGGGTGCCGCTGCCAATCTTGTCGAACGTGCCGTTGCCTGCCAGCAGGCCGTCGAACGTGTGGTTGTCGTTGCCGGTGAAGGTGATCGACGAGTCGTTGAGGATGGTGCCGCGCAGCATGGAGGCCGTGCCGATGAGCCGGCCGCCGGTGACGGCCGTGCCGCCCGTGTGCGACAGCGCGCCGGTCAACGTGAGCGTGCCGATGCCGGCTTTTTCCAGGACGCCGGATCCGCTCATCGCGCCATCGAACGTGCCGTCGAACGACTGATCGAAGACGACGAGCGCGTCGTTGACGATGGCGCCCTGAAGACTGGTCGTGGTGCCGACGAGCGCGCCGCCCGTCACGGTCGTGCCGCCGGTGTAGCTGTTGGCGCCGGTCAGCGTGAGCCGGCCGCCGCCGTCCTTCACCAGTCCGCCGCTGCCGCTCATCGCGCCGGCATAGGTGCCGTCGCTGGACTGATCGAAGACCACCGTGGCGTTGTTGATGATGTGGCCCTGCAGGCTGGTCGTGTTGCCGATGAGCGAGCCGCCCATGACCGTGGTTCCACCCGTGTAGGTGTTCGCGCCGGTCAGCACGAGCGCGCCGCTGCCGGTTTTCACCAGGCCGCCGTTGCCGGAGATGGTGCCGCCGAAGGTGCTCGTCGGGCCGTCGTTGCCAACGGTCAGCGTTGCGGCGCCGAGCGTGACGCGACCGTTACCCGTGAGGCTGCCCACGGCCTGCGAGAACCCGTTGAGATCGAGGATGCCCGCATCGCCCACGGTCATGCCCGCGGTCGATGAGAAGATGCCGGCCGCGCCCGTGCGCAGCGTGCCCTGTTCGATGTGCGTCGGCCCGCCGTATGCCGTGGCCGCGTTGTTGAGCACGAGCGTGCCGAGCCCGCGCTTCGTGAGACCGCCCGCGCCCGTCACGGCGCCGTTCAGGATGGCCGTTGCGCCCGATGCCGTGTCGATGGCGCCGCCCGTGACGCCGAGCACGACCGCGCGGCTCGAGACGAAATTGCTGCCCGCGGTAATCGCCAGGGTCCCCATGCCGGTGGCGTCGCCGAGCGTGAGGTGGCCGAGCACGTGGCCGAGCGCTTCGTCATGGCTCACGCGTACGGTGCTGCCGCCGCCGACGATCGTGCCGCCGCGGTAGGTGTTGGCGAGGTTGGTGAGGTCGAGCACGCCGCCGCCCGTGACGCGCAGCGTGCCGGCGA
>CAZVHY010000321.1:0-3262 GCA_964627115.1 uncultured Solibacteraceae bacterium
ACGCGCACGTTCCGCGCCTCGCTGGCTGAACCCGGCATCCGCGTGATTGCGGAGTGCAAACGGCGGTCGCCCTCGAAAGGCATCCTGCGCGCCGAGTACGATCCGGTCGCGATCGCTCGCGGGTATGCGGCCGCCGGTGCTGCTGCCATCTCGGTGCTCACCGAGCCGACCTTCTTCGACGGATCGCTCGAACACCTGCGCCAGGTGCGCGCGGCCGTCGATGTGCCGCTGCTTCGCAAGGATTTCATCGTCACGCCATACCAGATTGTCGAAGCCGCGGCTGCAGGCGCCGATGCCGTGCTGCTGATCGTGGCGGCGCTCGACGATCGCGAACTCGCGGATCTTGCCGAGTACGCACGTGCGTGTGGCCTCGACGCGCTCGTGGAGGTCCACGATCAGGCGGAACTCGATCGCGCGCTGGCTGCGGGCGCCGGCATCGTGGGTGTCAACAGCCGGAATCTGCGAACGCTCGCGGTCTCGACCAGTCTGCTCGACGAGCTCGGTGCGCGAATCCCGCGCGGCATGATCGCGGTGGCGGAGAGCGGCCTGCGCACGGCTGACGATCTGCGTCGTCTGCGCGAGGTGCGCTACGACGCGTTCCTCATTGGTGAGCGGTTCATGACCGTGCCCGAGCCGGGCGCCGCGCTGGCGGAACTCAAGATGCAGGCGGAGCAGGCGGCCGTATGACACGGCGCGTGCGCGTGAAGGTCTGCGGCCTGACACGTCGCGAAGATGCGACGCTCGCCGTTGCCCTCGGTGCTGACGCGCTCGGCTTCATCTTCTGGCCGCGCAGTCCTCGTGCCATCGCACCAGCGGACGCGCGTGCTGTCCACATGGACCTGCCGGCGCTCGTGAGCCGCGTGGGCGTGTTCGTCGACGCGTCGCCTGAAGAGGTGGCAGACGTCGTGCGCGTCGCCCACCTCGACGTCGTGCAACTGCACGGTGACGAACCGGTCGACGCCTATGCGGGCGTTGGCGCGAAGGTGATGAAGGTGGCCGCGCTGGAGCACGACGCGGACGTCGATCGTGTGATGGCATGGCCGGCTGACGTGACGCCGCTCGTGGACGCGGTCGATCGCGAACGACGCGGGGGCACGGGACGAAAGGCGGACTGGACGCTGGCGGCGCGTGTGTCCGCCGCGCGTCCGATCGTGCTGGCCGGCGGATTGAACGCGGACAACGTGGCCGAGGCGATTGCCGGCGTTGCGCCGTGGGGCATCGATGTGTCGTCGGGCGTGGAAGACGCGCCGGGCATCAAGAGTGCGTCGCGACTTCGCGCGTTCTTTGCGCGTGTCGCTGGCGCATCGGGAGAGGGCATTGAGTAACGGAAGAGTCAGTCCGGGGCCGGTCTTCGGCCGGCGCGATCCGGACGCGCGTGGATACTTCGGTGAGTTCGGCGGCCGTTTCGTGCCGGAAACGCTGGTGGCGCCGATCGAGGAACTGACGGCTGCGTATCTCGAGGCCAGGCAGGACCAGGCGTTCGTCGATCAGTTGATGACGCTGCTGCACACCTACGTTGGCCGGCCGACGCCGCTGTATGAAGCGCGTCGCGCGACCGAGGGCACGGGCGTCCGGTTGTTCATCAAGCGCGAGGACCTCGCGCACACCGGCGCGCACAAGATCAATAACGCGCTCGGACAAGTGCTGCTCGCCACGCGCATGGGCAAGAAGCGTGTCGTCGCCGAGACGGGAGCCGGACAGCACGGTGTCGCCACGGCAACGGCCTGCGCGTTGCTGGGCGTCGAGTGCGTCGTCTACATGGGCGCCGACGACATGGCGCGCCAGGCACTGAACGTGTTCCGCATGCGCATGCTCGGCGCCACGGTCGAGTCGGTCGATGGCGGCAGCCGCACGCTGAAGGATGCGATCAACGAAGCCATGCGCGACTGGGTGGCCAACGTCGACACGACGTACTACTCGCTCGGCTCGGCACTCGGGCCACATCCGTATCCGCTGATGGTGCGCGAGTTCCAGTCGATCATCGGGCAGGAAGCGCGCGCGGACATTCTCGAGCAGGCGGGGCGGCTGCCCGACATTGCCATCGCGTGCGTCGGCGGCGGCAGCAACGCGATGGGGTTGTTCGACGCGTTCGTGGATGACACGACTGTGCGTCTCGTCGGTGTCGAAGCGGGTGGCCGCGCCATCGAGCCGGGCCAGCACGCGGCCCGGTTCGCGGGCGGCCAGCCGGGTGTGCTGCACGGCACGCGCAGTCTTCTGCTCCAGGACGAGAACGGCAACATCCTGCCAACGCACTCGATATCGGCTGGCCTCGACTATCCATCGATTGGCCCCGAGCACGCGTGGCTCGCATCGATCGGTCGAAGTGAATACGCGTGGATCGACGATGACGCGGCGCTCGAGGGGTTTGGCTGGCTGGCTCGGACGGAAGGCATTCTGCCGGCGCTCGAGTCGTCGCACGCCATCGCATGGGTGCAGCGGCAGTTGCCGTCGTTCGTGCCCGGCTCCGTCGTGCTCGTGAATCTGTCCGGCCGCGGTGACAAGGACGTGGAGACTGTTCGTTCGATTGTCGAAGCGCGCGAGGGAGGGCAGTCATGAGCCGCTTGGCCAAGGCTCTGGCTCCGGGCGCGGGCCCCAGGCTCGTCACCTACGTCACGGCTGGCGATCCCGATCTCGCGCGATCGCGGGATGTCGTGCTCGCGCTCGCGCGGGGTGGCGCCGACGTCATCGAGATGGGCGTGCCGTTCTCGGATCCGATTGCCGACGGCCCCGCGATCCAGCGTGCGTCCGAACGCGCGCTCGCCGCTGGCGGCAGTCTCGCCGCGACGCTGGATCTCATCGCCGATGTCCGCCGCCAGACCGACGTCCCCATCGTCGTCTTCACGTATGTCAACCCCGTGCTGCGCATGGGGCTCGACACGTTCGTCGAGCGCGCGGCCGCGGTCGGCGTGGACGGCGTGCTGTTGCTCGATATTCCGATCGAGGAATCAGACGACGTCCGTGCGGCGCTCGATCGGCGCGGCATCGATCTGGTGTTCCTCATCAGTCCGACCACGACCGAGGCGCGGTTGACGCGCGCGGCGGAGATCGGCCGCGGATTCCTGTATGCGATCTCGCGGCTTGGCGTGACCGGTGTGCGTGACGCCGTCGCGGCGTCGGCGCGGCCGGTCGTCGACCGCATCCGCGCGATCACCCCGATGCCCGTCGCCCTGGGGTTCGGCATCTCGACGCCCGAACACGTGCGCGAGGTCGTCTCGTATGCCGACGCGGCAGTTGTCGGCAGCGCCATCGTGCAGGTCATCGC
>CAZVHY010000322.1:0-3213 GCA_964627115.1 uncultured Solibacteraceae bacterium
AGTCCACGCGTCGCGTGCCGAGCGCCCAGAGCGCGGGCGTCACGATGCGGTCGCCAGAATCGAACGTCTCCCCGGCTGCGCCGGCGTCGACGACCAGCACCTGCCCGGATGGAAACTGCACGACCGCCGCATCACCCTGCCCCACGTCGAGAAACGTGACGCGCAACGTGCCCGCCGGCGGACGCGCGAGCAGCAGGCCCGGCCCCGTGGCCATCACGACGAGCAGGCACGCGGCCACGACGATGGCCGTGCGACGCCACCAGGTGCGTCCGCGCGTGGCGATGACCAACCAGAGCGCGGCATAGTAGACCACCATCACGATCGGGTGCGGCGGCGGCACACGCCACGCCAGTTGCGGCACGACGTCGAGCAGGCGCGACGAGTCGATGAGCAGCACCGTGGCCGCGTGCGCCGCGATGGCCGCGGCGCGCGCGGCGATGGGAACCACCGGCTCGAAGACGACCACGAGTGCGCCGGCGATCTGCGTGACGGCCATGGCCGGGACCGCGATGAAGTTCAGCGCCAGGCCGGCAACGCTCACGCGCTGGAACGTCCAGGCGCCGACCGGCAGCAGCATGAGTTCCGCGGCCATCGTCGCTGCGCCGAGCGCAGCGACGATGCGGAGGCGATGCCGCCACCTGTCGTGCCGTTCGCCGGCGAACGGCACGACGCGATCGACGATGCGTCCCGCGCACGCGATGATGCCGAGCGTGGCGCCGAACGACAGCCACGCTCCCGGCGCGACGACCATCAGCGGCTCGCGCGCCACCACGACGATGACGACGAGCGCGAGCAGGCGGCCGGGCGCGACGCGAAGGCCCATGGCGTCGGCCGCCAGCCAGATGACGGCGGCCGTGATGGCGCGCGTGACCGAGGGCTCGCCGCCGATCGTCCAGCCGTAGGCGACGACGGCGACCAGTGCGGCGATCGCCACGACGCGTGGCGATCGCAGCACGCGCCGCAGCAGCACCACGACCGCCAGTGTGACGAGCGCCACGTTGCCGCCGGAGATGGCGACCACGTGGTACGTGCCCGCGGCGATGAGGCGCTCGGTCGTGGCCTGATCGAGTCCCGCGCGATCGCCGATGAGGATGGCCGTCACGACCGCCGCGCTCGCGCGGCGGTCGTCGCCGAGCATCGTGGCCGTGCTGCGGCGCACGTGGCGCCGCAGCGCGGCCGCCCCCTCGTGCCACCACGGCCCCGGCGTCATCGTCACCATGGCTGCGCTCTTCACGGTGCCGGCCAGCACGTACCCGCGCGCCAGTCGCGCGATGAGCGGATGCCGGCCGCCCGGGTTCTGCGGCACGGGCGGCCAGCGCAGCAGCGCAGTCGTTTCGATGGCGCGACCGCGCGTCCACGTCTCGTACACCTCACGCGCGGCCTCGCCCTGCACGAACAGGCGCACAACACCCGCGGCCGGCTGCCAGCCGGCCGCGGGTGGCAACTCGCGCACCTCGCGGACCTCGACCAGCAGGCGGATGGCGCCGGAGGTCACCTGCGCGGCGTCCTCGAGCAGGACGCCGCGCAGGTCGACGGGGTCGGGGGACGGGGTCGCGGGCTGCGCGGCGGCGGGAGACAGGGCTGCACGGCTGCCCGGCGGCGCGGCGGCGGGGCGCGCGGCAGCGGGAGACAGGGCTGCACGGCTGCCCGGCGGCACGGCGGCGGGGCGCGCGGCTGCAGGCTGCACGGCTGCGGGCAGCGCAGCGGCGGGACGCGCGGGGGTGGACCCGAGCGGCCGGGCGTCAGCCAGCGCGCCGCGAGCGCCGGCACCGGCTCCCGCGGCACGGGCCGCGCCGACGGGCGCGATTGCATCCGGCGCGCCGGCGCGGGATGCCGAGGCTCCGATGCGCCCCACCGTCGGGGCCGCAGGTGCCGCCCGGCTCGCGAACCAGACGCCGAGCGGCGGCGCGAGTGTGCGGTCGCGCACGTCGGCCGCGTGCGCGGCCGACAGCGCGGCGACCGCCAGGATCACCAGCCCCTGCCGGCCGCGTCCGGCCGGCAGGGGCACGGCCAGCGCGCCGAGCGCGATGGCCAGCGACAGGGCCGTGGTCGCGGGCACCGGCGCCCGGAGGGCGCCGGCCGCGCCCGCGACCACGGCGGCGGCCAGCAGGATGACGGGCAGCATGCGGCCATCCCCGTGCAAGAGCCGCGCACAGCCCGTGGCCGCGCCGGACGCCGCGCGCCAGACACGCGATCGCAGAAACTGCGATACCGGCCGTTAGGCCGCGTCGCAGTTTCTGCGATCGGGGCGCCGCCCGCGACGACGTCAGCGTGAGGGCGGGCCCCCGTGCCCGCCCGCGCACCCGCAGCCGCGCCGCCGTGTAGCCCCGAGGCCCGCAGCCGCGAAGTCATCCCCACGTCACCCGCGGCCCCTCGTGCAGCCATGCGGCCCGCAGCCGTGCAGCCCTTGCCGCGCAGCGCCCACCCCGCAGCCGTGCAGCCCCCCGCCGCGCCATCGCACTCCTCCGTGCCGCCGCGCCGCCGCGCAGCCCGCAGCCATGCATCCCCGCCGCGCAGCCAGATCACCACCCCGCCCGTCTACACTGAGTGGAGGCCTTCCTCCCAGGGCCGCTATTCAAGGAGTCTGCATGTCACTCATTCGCAGTGGGAGCGTTGCTTCATTGATCCTTCTCCTGTCGCTGTCGGCCGCCGCGCCGGCATTCGCACAGGGTTCAGATGCCGGAGCGGGCGTGGGCGCGCTCGGCATGGTCACGCGCGGCACCGTCCGGGCCGACGGGTTCGACGAGTTCTTCGACAGCAAAACCGGCTGGGGCGCCGGCATCTGGTTTGGCGGCAACAAGAACGGCCTCCTCGGCTTCACCGGCGAGCTCATCTACCTCGAGCGCAACGTCGACTCGGTCGGCCTCGAGTTCAGGACGCGAGCCGTCGAGATCCCGGCGCTGCTGCGTCTCAACATCGGTTCGAGGAGCCAGAACGGACTGACCGTCTACGCCGTCGGCGGCCCGGTCTTCACCTGGAACCTCAAGCAGACGCTGGCCGGCGTCGAGCTCGACGACAGCTTCCGTAGCGGCGACATCGGCATCATGGGCGGTGTCGGCCTCGAGGTCTTCCGGCTCGGCATCGAGGGCCGCGGCAACTGGGGCCAGCGGTCGATCACCATCGACGGTGACTTCGACGAGGCGAAGAACTTCACGTTCGAGCTCGTCGGAAAGATCAGATTCAACTGACGAACGGGCTGCACGGCGGCGCGGC
>CAZVHY010000323.1:0-3181 GCA_964627115.1 uncultured Solibacteraceae bacterium
GGCCGCGGTGACCGGTCCGATGGCCGCGACGGTGGTCGTGTTCAGCAGATCGACGGCCTGCTCTTCGCCAATCATCACGGCGAAGCGGCGCAGGGCCGTCGGGCTCGTGAACGTTACCGCGTCGACGCGTCCTTCCAGCAGTTGACGATAGAGATCCTGTGCGCGTGGTGAGTCGGCCGGCACCGGCTCGGTACGGTACGCGACCAGATCGGTGACCGTGGCGCCAAGCTGCGCCAGTTCCTGATTGACGACGTCGCGCAGCAGATCCGGACGGACGACGAGCACGCGCATGCCGTCGATGGGCGCGAAGCGGCTCATCGCGTCGCTCAGCCGCTCGGGGCCCACTTCGGGCGCCACCACGTCGGCCCGGATGCCGGCCGACGCCAGCCGATCGGCCGTCGAGGGGCCGAGCGCGCAGATCGACACGCGGCCGAGCGCACGCAGGTCGCGCGGCCCACGCGTGAGCGCCGTGAGGAAGCGTGTGGCGGCCCCCGCGGACTCGAACACCACCCAGTCGTAGTCGTCGACGGCCGCGGCCGCACGATCCAGGGCCTCGGGATCGTCGGGCGGCACGATGCGGACGGTTGGCGCCTGCACGGCCTGCGCCCCGAGTG
Source organism: uncultured Solibacteraceae bacterium (assembly GCA_964627115.1). GTDB lineage: Bacteria > Acidobacteriota > Vicinamibacteria > Vicinamibacterales > SCN-69-37 > SCN-69-37. The sequence continues at coordinate 615 of CAZVHY010000323.1, forward strand.
CCTCGAGCGCCTCGACCAGTTCGGGCGCCTGCTCCGGCGATCGCGTCACGACGATCCGTCGTCCGAACAACGGGCGTTCGTCGAACCAGCGGAGGTGATCGCGCAGGCCCGCGACCTTGCCGATCACCAGCAGCCCGGCCACCGACGCGCCTTCGGCCAGCGCCGACGCCATCGTGCCGATCGTCCCGGTCATCGTCTGCTGCGATGGCAACGTGCCCTGGCCGATGACGGCCACCGGCGTATCGGGCGCCATGCCGTGATCGAGCAGCCGCTGGAGGATGCCGAGTACCGTCGCGCCGGCGGCAAAGGACGTAATGGTGCCGTCCATGCGCACGAGCGCGTTCCAGTCCACGTCGGGCAACCTGGCGGGCGCGTTTTCCTGGCCGCGCAGGAGCACGAGCGAGTCGCCCGCCCCCGGATAGGTCACCGGGATGCCGGCATACGCCGACGAGCCAACGGCCGACGGGACCCCGGGCACGACATCGAACGAGATGCGCTGCTCGTGCAGGAACATCGCCTCCTTGCCGCCGCTGTCGAACACGAACGGATCGCCCCACTTGAGCCGCGCCACCAGCAGGCCCTCGCGCGCCTTTTCGGCGAGCAGCATCGAGATGGCTGTCTGTGCCGTGTCGTCGTCGCCGGGAGCGCCGACGGCAATGCGTTCGGCGTCGATGCGCGCCCATCGCAGGACAGGCTCGACGATGGTGTCGTAGACGACGACGTCGGCCTGACCGAGCAGGCGGAGTCCGCGCGCGGTGATGAGTCCCGGATCGCCGGGACCTGCACCAATGATGAACACTCGACCGGATGATGGGGTCACTGGGCTCGTGAGGGGCCGAAATATCCGGCTCTGGTCCGGGCCACGACACCCGGTGCGTCGACCTTGATGGTGATCTGGCGCCAGCGGCCATCGCGGGTCGTGTTCCGCGACGTGTAGCCGATGGTGTACTGCGTGGCGAGCTCGTCGGCAATCTGATTGTAGACGGCCGGCAGCTGGCCTGCCGCGTCCACGACGAACATGCGGCCGCCCGTCGTCTGGGCCAGGCTGCGCAGGGCGAAGTCGTGCTGTCGAAGGCCCTGCGTCGTGCTGGTGCTCGCATCGCGCAGGGCGATGGCGAACACGATAACATCCGACCGGCGTGCGCGCTCCATGACTTCGTCGTGGCCGAGCACGCTCATCGTGTCCTCGCCGTCCGACAGCAGGACGATGGCCTGCCGCCGCATCTCGCCGCGCGTCCGCCGGCCAATCCGTTCCAGTTCCGCGAATGCGATGTACAGCGCCGTGTACAGCGACGTCGAGCCGCTCGCGCGCGTCGTGCGGATGGCGTGTTCGAGCAGGCGCTGATCGGTGGTGAACGGCTGGCGGATGTCCGTTTGTCTGTTGAAGGTCACCACCTGCGCGCTGTCGGCCGGCCGCATGCGGCGCACGAATCCCACGGCGGCGTCGGCGGCCAGGCCCAGCGTGTTCTCCATGCTCGCGCTCGCGTCGATGAGCAGCGAGAGCGCAATCGGCTGCGGATCGCGCGAGAAGACCTCGATGGCCTGCGGACGCCCGTCCTCGAACACGGCGAAGGCGGTGTCGTCGAGTCCTGTCACCGCTTCGCTGCCGCGCGTGGCGGTGACGTTCAGGAAGACCATGTCGGTGCTCGTGCGGAACACCTCCTGCGCGGATACCGCGGCGGCAGCTGCGACGCCGGCGACGAGCACGCCGGCGGCAAGCCGCCGCATTCGTTTCGTCACCGGCCCGCCCACCGCGGTGCGAGCACCTGACGCGAGTCGTCGCGGGCCCGAATCTCGAGCTTCGACGGCGGGATGAGCGTGTCGGGCCGCCCGTAGGTGATCTCCCACCGGGACGCGAGCTGCGTGGCCAGCCGTTCGAACGCGCCCGGAATGTTCTGGGACGCGAGAATCGGCTGGTTGTGCCCGCCGCTCTGGCGCGTGACGTCGCCGATCACCATGTCGCGCTCGCGTTCGGCGTCCGACGATCCGCTGCCGGTCCGGCTGGTGAGCACGATCGTCCAGAGCGACGCGTCGGCGCGCTGCAGTGCCGTCGCGATGTTCGTGTGCCTCAGTGTGCCGAACTCGGGACCGGCCTCGTTGACGAATGCGACGATGACCGGCCGCTGCGCCTTGCGTCGTTCCAGCGCGCGCGCCGATTCGTCGATCGCCTCGAGCAGCGTGGCGCCCGATCCCGGTCGCAAGGCGATCCGATCGATGCCTCGACTGACGGCGGAGAACACCGGATTGAAGTCGACGAGGGTGGTCGGGCGGTCGCCAATCGTGACGAGCCGCACGGCCGGCGCCGGATCCAGATCGGCGAGCCGATCGGCGAATGCTGTCAGGGCTTCGCGAAGGTCGCGGATGCTGGAGGCCGAGGCCTGGCTGTCGTCGACGAGGATGACGACCTCGGTTGGCGGTGGCGCCGGCGCCACGCGGACGATTTCGCGCGCCACGCCATCCTCGCGGACGATCACGTCGTCAACCGTCAGATCGGCGACTGGCGCGTTCGATCGATCCAGGATGCCGACCGTCAGCGACCGCTGGTTCGCCTGGCGGGCGGCGAGATC
>CAZVHY010000324.1:0-3177 GCA_964627115.1 uncultured Solibacteraceae bacterium
GTCAGAACGCGGTCTTCAACAGCTCGCCGACGACCGGTGCGCATCGCTCTTCGATGTGCCGGAGTCGTGACGCGTTCTGTTGAATGCGCGCGGCTTCGCGTTCCATGTCCTCGCTCGTGAGGAAGGCTTCGACCTGCTCGGACGAGCCTCCCGCGGCGAGGAAACTGGCACGAAGCGCGAGCGTCACCACCGTCACGGCGGTCAGTCCCAGGGCCGCCGTTGCCCGTGCCTGCGCGTCACCGTCAGCCTCGTACTGACGAAGCAGCACGAGCGAGCAGAGCTGGTAGTGCGCCATGGCGGCCAGGTGGAAGTCGTTCGTGCGTGGGAGTGTGACGCCGTCGAAGACGGGCGTTCGGTCGGCCACGCCTCCCACCGTCCACCGATCGACCTGGCCACGCACGGCGTCCACGAATCGGCGCGAGTTGGCCGCCGCCTGTTCAGGGTTTCCGGGCGGCCGCCCTTCGATCGCGGCGACCCGGGCGATCAGTTGATCCGCCAGCGCATCGCGCGCCGCCGGAGGCAACCATCCGCCCTGCGCTGCACCAACGCCCGAGAGGGCAACGGAGACGACGGCCAGCCAGAGCACTCCGGTGGGCGCATGCATGCGCTCACCATATACCACGCTCGCACCCGGCCGGGTGCTACGCTCGTCTCCATGCGTCGACTCGCGTGCCTCCTGATCTGCGTTCCTGTGGTGACGTTCGCCCAGACATCGTCTCCGTCTCCGAAACCGCCGGCGCCTGCCGTTCGGCCTGCGACGCCAGCGCAGCCGACACCGGCTCCGTCCACGCGCAAACCCGCGCCTGCGGCGACACCCGCAGCACCTGCCGCGCCGGCCCAGCCCGCGCCGCTGACCGACGAACAGAAGGTCGTCTATGCGCTCGGGCTGCTGCTGCAGCAGTCGCTCGAAGAATTCGATCTCAGCGCGACTGAGCTCGATGTCATCAAACGGGCGCTGACGGACGGCGCCGCGGGCACGCCGGCGATCGATCTCGACGAGTTCGGGCCGCAGATTCAGCCGCTGGCGACCGAACGCCGCGAGCGCGTCATGGCACGCGAGAAAGCGGCGTCGGCCGCCTATCTGGTCTCGGCGGCTGCCGAGGCCGGCGCGGTGAAAACCGCATCGGGCTTGATCTACCGCGAGCTCGAGGCGGGCACGGGCGTGTCACCGTCCACCTCGGACTTCGTGCGCGTCCACTACCGCGGCACGCTCGTCAACGGCCGCGAGTTCGACAGCTCCTACGGCCGCAACGAGCCGGTCGATCTCTCGCTGAGGAACGTGATTCCCTGCTGGACGGAGGGCATGCAGCGCATGAAGGTGGGAGGCAAGGCGCGGCTCGTGTGTCCGGCCGATCTCGCGTACGGCGATGCCGGCACGCCGAACATCCCCGGCGGCGCGACCACGATCTTCGAGGTGGAACTGCTGTCGATTATCGCGCTGCGATAGCGGGGGGAATCAGGCGAAGCCCTGCGTGTTATCGTTCGCGCCATGTACCGGACATACGTTCGGGTGGCCGCGACGCTGCTGATCCTTGCGTGGAGCGGCGCCTCTGCTGAAGCGCAACCGTGTGCGCGCAATGACGTCATGGACCGCTGCAGTCCCGAACAGCACGCGCGCATGCTCGAGTTGTACGGCATGCCGCCGATCGACGCGCATCAGGAGGCAGGCGATCGCGTGAGACGCGCGTTCTATGTCGACGGTTATGACAACGACGTCGTCGCGATCAGCTTCATCAGAACGCGCGGACGAGAGCCGATCGTGTCGGTGCACCTGCCGCGACGCGAGGGGCAACGATTCGAACCACTGGTGACGTCTGTTCCCGAAGACGTGTGGAATGACGCACTCCGGCGCTCACGATTGTTCGAACGAACACTCGAGCCGTTGTCTAAGGTAGATCCCGGCACGGAGTTGATTTGTCTCCACGCGTGGATATGGACAGTCGAGGCGACGGACCCGCCCGGGCCCGACGGCCAGCCGAACGGTGTCCGGCGCCGCACGGACAACGGCTGTGACGACGGGCTTGCGGGGCGGTACGCGGACGAACTGGCCGTCAGCGCCCGGTCTCTGCTCAGCTACTGTCGTGGCCTCGATCTTCGCCGCTCTCGCGGTGAGGCGTCGCTGCTGGCGGAGTGTTTCAAGTTGCGCGGCGACCGCAATGCCGCGGCCGCGGTGAGGAACCGTGTCGAAGCCTTCCTTGACGCGTCGATCCTGCAGCAGCCCCTGGGACTCACGTGGCTGTTCGGGGATGTGACGATCGAGTTGGCTGGCGAACGCCGCCGGCCGGAGCGCGCGGAACAGACCTGGCTCGAGCGCGTCTGGGGAGACATGTCCAGAGCCGCCTATTTGTTCGTCGACGTCGTGGAGGCCGAGTCGTCGACGCGCGCCACCGTCGTGGGTCGTCTGTCGCGGAACTGGCCGCGCAATCCGGCTGATCCCAACAGCGAGTTGCGTAGTGAGGTGGCGCGCGTCGAGATGACCTGGGTGAGTCAGTGGGACGAGTTCTTCCTGGAACGGATCGCCGTCGGCCCGTTCGAGGAGGAGTTGCGGCGCTGAGTCGAAACGGCAGAGCTCTCGCCGGTCACCTGGAGCCGTGGCTCCAGCCAATGGAGGCCGACCTCCATTGCCGCGTACCTCTCTTGGCGCGTATGTCGGCCAACACCAGATAAATCAATCAGTTGCGGGCTCATGGCCGCCTGGCACGTTGCGTGCTCTATAGAGACGCAGAACGACACGCCGGGCGCATGGGGCGCACGGCGGGCGAGGTGGGAACGTGCCAAGGTGCGAGGGTTCCAGGGGGCGACGGTGCGATGAATCAATCGCACCACCGCACTCTGGCACCACGCACCGTCGCACCGACCATCAACGGAAACGCATCTGAGAGAACGAGGACACAACAATGTCGCAGGCCATGACTCGTGGTGAAGTGCAGGATCTGGTGGGCAAGTTCGCGGCCGAGAACCCGAAGTACCGCAGCGCGCTGCTCGCGGATCCGAAGGGCACGATCGAGAAGCAGTTGAACACGAAGCTCGGCGCGACGAAGTTCGTCGCGGTGGCCGACACGGCCGACACCGTGCATGTCGTGATTCCCTACTCGGCGCCCGAGGGTGAGCTGAGCGACGCGGACCTCGAGAAGGTGGCGGGCGGCAAGCAGGACATCCAGGCCGAGTGCACGGCGC
>CAZVHY010000325.1:0-3157 GCA_964627115.1 uncultured Solibacteraceae bacterium
CCTTCGCTTCGCGCTTCCGGATGAAGTTGGTGGGCACGGTCTCGACCAGAATCGCGGTCCGCACGCCCTCGCGCGTGAGCGGCGGATACGGTGTCCGCGCAACATCGAAGACGGGCGCCCCGTAGCGGAGCCACGTCAGGGCGTGCAGCGTGTCATCGGCAATTCTCGGCGCGCGTTCCTGGTAGGGGCTGCGGTCGTAGATGACCGTCGCCAGGTTCGGCAAGGCCATCGTCTCGGCCATGGGATTGAACGTCCACGCGCCCGCGATGAACGCGAACACGTGGACGCGGTCGTACCGATCGATCCGATGTGTGGCGATGAAACGCGCGAGGTTCGCGCGGCTGTCCGCGAGGCCCCCACGCGAGATGTATGTGGGCACGAACAGCGCCATCCCCTCGCGTGCGGCCACATCAGCAAGCGCCTGCAGCGCTCGCTCACCGTCGCGGCCGTATCCGAATCCCGGCAGCACCAGCAGGGCTTCCGTGTCCGGACGGGTCGGCGTGACGACGGGCCTGATGACCGCGCTGGCGCACGCCGTCAGTGTCAGGCACAGGCAGGCCAGGAGAACGATTAGCGCGAGTTTCCCAACCATGGGGGGGCGAACCTTCAGGTTCGCCCGGGCCGGACCTGAGGGTCTGGCGCTCCACGAGTGGAAACGCGCCACCGTTCGATCTTCGCGAACACACGTCATCGCGGCGCCGGCACCGCCGGGACATCACTGGTGCGCTCCGGCACCACCTCTTCTGAAGGCGAAGCCGGCGTCGGTCGTACCACGCGCTTACCGGAACAACCGCGGCGCGAAGCTGCGCAGCGAATGGCGCCAGACCTTCCATTCGTGGGCGCCGGAGAATTCTTCGAAGACCGGGGCGAATCCGCGCCTGTTCAGGTCCTCGTAGACCTCTCGCTGGAACCGCAGACGGCTGTCTTCGGTGCCGCACGACATGTAAAGCAATGTGAGGCGCGCCGCGGTGGCCGCCACGTTGTCGAACAGGCCGGGCACGATCTCGTCCGCGCTCACGGCCGTCGCCCGATCGCCGACGCCGCCGAACATCCCGGAGCTGAACTCGCCGACGTACGCGAAGCGATCGAGGTTGTTGAGGCCGACCGGGAAAGCGGTGCCGCCTCCAGCCGAGAGACCGGCGATCGCGCGTGATCGACGATCCGCAATCGTGCGATAGCGAGCCTCGATGAACGGAATGATCTCGTCGATCAGCTCTTCGCCCAGCAGGCCGGCCCAGCGCGGGAAGGCGCCGCCGACGCCTGCAGGAGCAGGAGGCGCCGGCGCCACCGCATTGTTGTTCGGCATGACGACGATCATCGGTTCGGCTTCGCCGGCGGCGATGAGGTTGTCGAGGATGATCGCGGCCCGGCCGTCACCCACCCAGTCGGCTTCCATACCGCCACCGCCATGGTAGAGATAGAGCACTGGCAGTGGTCTGTCCGAGGTGTAGTACTGATCGGGCACATAGACGTACAGCCCCCGCGTCGTTCCCTGCACCTTCGACGTGTACTGGTGAATATTGACCGAACCGTGCGGGACGTCGCGCCGTTCCCAGAACGCCGGCGGAGTTCCCGGCACGACAACGACGTTCGAGGCGAGGCGTTGTCCGGACTTCAGCGACGTGTTGGCGAGGTCCAGCACGCGCAGGCCATCGACCATGAAGTGGTAGATGTACACCTCGGGTTCCACGGGACCGATGGTCACGCTCCACACGCCATCGGCGCCACGCGTCATCGCATGCGTCTCGGGCGCGCCTTCGCCGAAGACGACCGACACGTTGCCGGCCTTGTCGGCCGGCAACCGGAAGGTGACCGTCCGATCGTCACGGACCTCCGGCGACTGCGGGCCGCCGCCAAACTGGGCCAATGCCACCGACGGAACGGCAAGGGCGAGGACTGATGCCAGGGCGGCCAACGACCACGACAGTTTCGACTTCATCGGCACTCTCCAGAGACGCGAATCACGGGCGGCAGGAGCTCGTACATCACGTGAGCCCTCGCGGCTTCCGACGCCACACACGGCATATCTGACCGGCAGGCCCGGCTACTTCGATTGATCGAAGAGTCGCGGCGCGAAATCCGCCAGGTAATCTCGCCAGTTTGCCCAGGTGTGCCCGCCGCCGGTTTCGTTGTAGACGTACTCGAAGCGGTGCTCCGTCAGTTTCGCTCGGAGGGTCTGCACGCCCTCGTAGACGAAGTCCTCGGTGCCGACGGCCACATAGAACAACTCGTTGTCCATCGTCGCGAGATGCTTGTCGTAGGCGGGAATCAGGACGTTCTTCGACAGCACGTCGAACGGTGCGTTGAAATGGATTCCCAGGCTGAAGCACCCGATGTAGCCGAACGTGCCTGGATTCATCATCGATGCGAGCTGCGTTTGCAGACAGCCCATCGACAGGCCGGCGATGGCGCGGTTCCTGGCGTTCCCGTCGACCCTGTAGTGGCTCTCCACGTACGGGATCACGTCGTTGACCAGGCTGCGCGGAAATGCCGTCATGCTGTCGATGACGGCCTGCTCGCTGGCGCCGGCGCCAGGCAGACCGCCCAGGGAGGCGCTCTGTTCGGACGATCGGTCGGTGATCGAGGCCGTCTGATCGGCGTTGCCATTCGTCATGACGACGATCATCGGCTTGGCGCGTCCGTTCGCGATCAAGTTGTCCAGGATGTAGTGGGCGCGCCCAAGAGACGTCCAGGCGTCCTCATCACCTCCACCGCCGTGGAGGAGGTAGAGCACCGGATAGGTGCGCTCGCCGCCTTCGTAGCCTGCCGGGGTATAGACGTACATCCTGCGCGTGAGCTCGAGCGTCGGCGACTGGTACCAGACCTTCGACAGCGTGCCATGAGGCACGTCGTTCACGCGAAAGACGTCCGATCCTGTTCCCGGGACGATCAGGGTGCTGGCATACCGCGTGCCGTCGCGCATCGCACTCGGGTTGGCGGGATCGATGGCACTGACGCCGTCGATCGTGAAGTTGTAGTGGTACATCGACGGCGCAAGCGGTCCGACGGACACCGACCAGATGCCGCTCGCGTCCTTCCGCATCTCGGCCTTCTCGCTGCCGCTCATCCAACTCCCGGTGACCGCCACGGTCGTTGCGCCATCCGCCCGTAGTCTGAACGTGACCTGGTTGTTCCCGGCGATCTCCGGCGATCTGAC
>CAZVHY010000326.1:0-3143 GCA_964627115.1 uncultured Solibacteraceae bacterium
TCGACAACGAGCGCGTCGCCGCCGTCTTGCGGGAGCACGGGCTTGCCGCCGGCATCGACCGACTGGCCGCATCTGCCTGAAGGAGAGGTGCACAGATGGCTGTTCGCGCTTGGCTGCTCACACTCGCTGCTGTCGCTGGCGTCGTGCCCGGTCTGGTTGTACATGCCCACGCGCAGGAATCGGGCATCAGGGAGGTCACGGCGTCGGACCGCAGCGTGATTCCGCTGCATACCCGACTGCGCTACACGACGATGATCGTGCTGCCCGACGGCGAGGAGATCCTCGACGTGATCTGCGGGGATCGGGACTTCTGGGTCATCAGTGCGGTGCAGAACGTGGCGCACGTGAAGCCCGCCAAGGCCGGTGCCGAAACGAACCTGAACCTCGTCACCGCGAGGGGCACGATCTACTCGTTCCTGCTGAACGAGAAGGGCGCTGGGTCTGGGACGGCGCAGGCGCCGCCCGACCTCAAGGTGTACGTAACGGCCGATCCCGCGGCGCCCGTGGGTCGGCAGAAGTACTACAGCGCAGCCGAGGTCGAACGCCTGGAGGCGGAGCTGATCGCCGCTCGCGAGGCGACCACGCAGGCCGAAGTGAGGGCGCGAGAACTCGTGGCTACGGCGAAACAGGAGCTGCCGAGTCAGATGCAGTTCGCATACGCCCCGGTGAAGTACGAGCGGCCGTTTCTCGTGCGGGCCATGTGGCACGACGGCCAGTTCACATACCTGCAGTCGGACGCCAGTGAGTTGCCCGCGCTCTATGAACTGAAGGACGGCAAGCCTGCCCTTGTGAATTTCCAGGTACAGCGTGGGACGTACGTGGTGCCAAAGGTCCTGGACCGCGGCTACCTGGCCCTGGGCGACGAGAAGCTGACGTTCGAGCCGCGGAGACGGTAGCCATGGCGGATCAAGTCGAGCCCACAGGCACCGCGCCCGTTGTCGATCGACGTCCCGTCCCGCGCGGCGTTCTGCCGAAGGGCGTCCAGACGTGGCTGATGGTGGCGCTGGCCGTCGGCATGCTGGGCATCATCTTTCTGACGGGCAACCCCGACGGTTCGACGCCGCCCCGTCCATCTGTCCAGCCGAACGCGGCGCCCGCGACGGATCGTGTTCGCGACTACCAGGACCGCCTGCGCATGCTCGATGAACAGGCCGCGCGGGATCTCCGGCAGGCCGCCCTCGATGCGCAGGCCGCCCCGATGCCGGGCGAGCCATTCGAGGAAACGCCAGCACCCGTCGACCCGTTGGTGGCCGAACGTCAGCGGCGCGAGTACGAGAGCCTGTTCGCCAGCAACGTCGTGCTGAGTCGTCGACCAGACGGGGAGAAGCCTGATGCCGGTCAGCGAGCAATCGCCTCGTCGCTCGATCCACGGATGCCGACCGGCGAGCCCTCCATCGATGAGATTGCAGATGCTGTGATGCGAGCCACGGCACGGTCGGGGAGTCCGATGGCCCCTTCGTCGATGAGCCCACAGATGGTTCCGGCCGCGGCGTCACAATCTGTGGACGCCGCGCGAGAGCAAGCCACTCCGCAGCCGACGCCGCGGATCAGTGCCGTCGGTCCACTGCACCGCGTGCTGGAGGGCACCGTGATCGACGCCGTGCTCACCAACCGGCTCGATGGTGCGTCGGCAGCGCCCGTGAACTGTCTCGTGACCAATCCGGTGTACTCGCACAGCGGTCAGCACGTCCTCATCCCGGCGGGCGCACGCGTGCTCGGAGAGACGCGACCCGTCCAGGCGCTCGGGCAGACACGTCTGGCGGTCGCCTTCCACCGGCTGCTGATGCCGGACGGCAGCACCGTGCCGCTCAATCAGTTCCGAGGACTGAACCAGATTGGGGATTCCGGGCTGCGCGACAAGGTGAATCACCACTTCCTGTCGACGTTCGGCGCCGCAGCAGCGGTCGGCCTCGTGGGTGGCCTCTCCCAACTCCTCGGCAACGCCGCCTTCGGGATTGGCGATGGCGATCGCACCGTCGTCATCGCCGGCAGTGCGGCCGACAGCACCGCGCAAGCGAGTGCGCAGGTCATGAACCGGTTCCTGAACCGCATGCCGACGATCACGATTCGCGAAGGGCATCGGGTGAAGGTCTACATCACGAGCGACTTGGACCTACCTGAGTGGTCGTCGTCAGCGCAGATGTTCGAGCGGAGGTAGCCATGCTCAGACGTACCGTCGTCGCAGGACTGCTGATCACCGTCGCCGCCGTCCCCGCGCATGCGCAGTGGGCGGTATTCGACCCGTCCAACTTTGCCCAGGCTGTGCTGATCGTGCAGCGCACACAGCGCCAGTACGAGGAACTGATGGCGCAGTACCGCACGATCCTCCGGATGGCCGAGGGTCTCGGGAGTCTGGAGCCCTATCGCATTCCTGGCATCGGCGTTACGCGCCACGATGTCGGCCGCTGGCCGTACGGCGCTGCCTGGCTGGCGGGCCTGAACAGCGGGGACGCGACTGGTGCCGCGTACTGGGCGACGACCCTGCCATTGGAGCGTCCGTCCGCACTGCCGGCACACCTGACGGCCACGGCTCGACGGATGCTGGAGCGCCAGTACGCAACCATCGAGGTCACGGATTCGGTCGCGATGATGGGCGGCCATCAGGTCGGAGCGTTGCGTGGGTATCACGGACAGCTCCAGCGGGCGGTGGAGGACCTCGAGGCCGATGTCATGAACGGCCTGGAGCGCTACCACGAGATGACGGCGATCCTCGACAAGGTGGCCGCAGCCGAGCTGCTCGGGCGTCGTCAGGACATGGCCGCGAACCAGCTCCTGTCGCACGCCTTGGAGCAGATGCTCGCGCGCAGCAAGCGTCTCCGCGACACCGAGGTCGCGACCATGAACATGCAGCTCACAACGTGGCGTGACGGCCGTGCCGCGAACGATGCGCTCGTCAGAGGCACCGGCGACGCGCTGCGCACCTGGCGCCAGCCGTAGGAGGACATCGTGAGAAAGCTCTTGCTGACCTGTGGACTCGTGCTCGGTCTGGCCACTCCGGGCTACGCGCAGTGGGTGGTGTACGACGCCGCCGTCACATACCGGAACAGCGTGACGGCGGCACTGAAGGAGTGGCTTGTCCGCCTCCAGCAACAGCAGCACAGCGAGCTGCGCCGAATGGCCCATCGCCTGAGCATGTTCACGAC
>CAZVHY010000327.1:0-1854 GCA_964627115.1 uncultured Solibacteraceae bacterium
CGATGAGGTGATCGCACGCATCCCGCCGGCGCTGCGCAACGTCGCGTGTCTCTGCGAACGCTGCGCGTCGGGCGCGCGCGCGTCCGTATCTCCGTAGGGGCGGCCCTTGGGCCGCCCGGGCGAGGCAAGCCTCGCCCCTGCGGAACCGTTGTGCAGGCCGGCCGGACCTTCTTCCCATTCCGAATGGAGCCCCGGGTCTTCAGACCCGGGGAAGCGAGCGTCGCTACCGCGCGTCCGCGACCACCGGCGCCGTCACCGTCACGACGACGCGCCGGTTTTCTGCACGTCCCTCGCGCGTGGTGTTGGGCGCCGCCGGCTGCGTTTCGCCGTGGCTCTCGACGCGGATGCGATCCGCTGGCACCTGCAACTCGTCGACGATGTACTTGCGCACGGCCTCGGCGCGCGCGAGCCCGAGCTTCTGGTTGTAGGTGTCCGGGCCAGTCGCATCCGTGTGTCCGTCGAGGGCGAACGACAGGCTGCGCGTCTCGACACCGGCCATGCCGATCGCCGATCCCAGCGTGTATTTCGCCGCTTCGGACAGCTCGCTCCGATCGAACGCGAAGTGGAGGACCACCTCGGGCAGCGTGCGCGTGGACGTCGAGGCCAGCAGGGACGACGAAGATATGCCGGCGATGGTGGGCACAACGTCGCGATCGGGAACTGGCGTGTCGAACGGACTCGACGCGGGCGATGTCGTGAAGGCCGGTGCCGGTAGCGCGGCCACGACCGGCTCGCGCGGCGGCGCCGGGGTCACGTTCCGGCCCGAGACCCATCCCACCCACTGCGTGCCCCACGCGTCGCGCGGGAGCAGCACCAGGTAGTAGTTCGACTCGCGATGCTGTTGCGCGTCGCCATCGACGTCGATGAACTCGAAGATCGCGCCCGCGTCTGCCTGCATGAGGCGCCACACCTGGCTGTTGTTGTAGCGCATCGCCCTGATGGTCGTGTCGTTGCGCGTGACCTGGACGCGTGGGAGTTCCTGCGCGGCGGCCGTCGCCGGCGGCAGCATCAGGGCGAACGCCGCGGCCAGCATCGGCCACGCGGACGAAGCGCGGAAGCGGGAGAAGTGGTGGGTCATCGGGAGCCTCGGATTTGTCACTGAGTCGTCGAACGACCCCACGCGACAATCGTGCCAGCCTGCGCGCCCACCCCTGTGGCTCCAGAGAGACCGGTTACGAATCCGTCAGCGCGTGGCCGGTGCCGCGCCGACAGTTCTGGTGCGCGAGACGCGATTTACCGGCTTCCGACGAGCAGCACCGACCCGGCCGTCCGCTTTGCGGACTGATAACTTTCCGGCATCCGGCCCTCTCGAATTGCGCGTGCGTCCGCCCGCCAGCGATCGGATCCCACGTGCGTGAGTTCCGCAAGGCGATCGAAGTACGCCGCCACGGACTCGCGTTCGCCTGCGTCGAGCAGCGCGTGCACGAGGTGCAGGTGCGCGACGGCGGGCATCCACGTGATCTCGTCGGATCCCGGTGATGCCGCAGCGGCGCGAAGATGGGCGACGGCCCTCCGCCGATCGCCCTCTCGAATCGCCAGGGTTCCGAGTGTGATGTTCGCGCGATGGATCACCGTGCCGTAGTCGGGATGCGACGGGTGTTTCGCGGCCAGTTGCAGCGCGGCTTCGGCGATCCGACGGGCGCGCTGCCGGCCCTGCTCTTCGCCATCGAGCGGTCGGAGTGGCCCACCAGCGCCGATGTAGGTGAGATCCGTCAGGTCCGCGAAGAGCGTCAGGCGATCGTTCTCGGGCAGCGCGTCGATCGCCGACTCGAGGTCGCCGCCCGCGTTCTTGACCAACTCCTGAACCCGCTGGTGCCTGACACGACTGTCATCGGCCATCAGCAGCGTCCGCGG
>CAZVHY010000327.1:1954-3140 GCA_964627115.1 uncultured Solibacteraceae bacterium
CAGCAGCGTCCGCGGGGCTTCGAGCGAAGGATCGAGCGACAGGGCACGTTCGAGGTACGTCCGGCCGAGCGCCGCGACGTCGAAGTCGAGTTTCGGCTCGATATGCGAAGCGTTCAGCATGAGTAACCGCCCGGCGGCGACGAGCATGGACGCGTCGTCGGCGGCGTCGAGCGACGCCCGTGCGTGCGTCGCGAACGGACTTCGTGCGGCGATCGGATCGACGCTACGCACGACGTTGCCCTCGAGCGCGTCGTTCGACCCGACGATTGCCAGCGCGTACAACTCTCCGAGTCGCTGTGGCCATGACGGCACGTAGATCATCCCGTCCTGTCGTCGCGGTTGCGCTCCTGCCGCGTCGACAGCGCTCGCGCGCAGCAGCAGTTCTTCGGCCAGCGGCTTCTCGGAGACGCTGAAGAACGATGCGGCATTGGCCAGCGTCGCCGCCGGCGCATCGGGGGTGGCGACGTGCGCCAGCCACAGCGACCGGGCCTGCGCGTAGCCGATGGGATCGTGTGTCTCGATGATCCGTCTGCCGGCACCCTGGGCCTCGGGATGATGCTGAATCAGCCGAAGCAGGTGCGGACGCCGGCGTTCGATCATGGCGTTCCACCCGTACTCGGCCTGGCCGCGCTGCTGGTAGAAGGTCAGCAGCATCAGCGTGGCGTCGACGTCGGCGGGATCGGCTGCCGCGCGCACTTCCATCGCCTCCACTTGTTCGGCGGTCATCGTCGTGGCGTCGCGCCACTGACGCATGCGTTCGTCGCGTATCGCCCACGACGCTTCGCGCTCGGCATCCGGACGCAGCGGCGCCGGCTGCTGCTGACAGGCCACACCTGCGACGATGGCGACCGCGCAGGCTGTCGCGAGCGCGGCCACACGCCGGCGCGACACCGACTGCCGCGCAGCACCGGACAGCAGACGGTCGATACGCGCCTCGAGAGGTCCGCTTCCGTTGACGCCGATGGCATGCCACGCCACGCGGCCACCAGCGGCACTCGCGGTCGACGCCAGCCGCACGAGCAGTTCGGCATACGAGTGCTCGCGCCCGCGCTGCGCAACCACCGCGTCGTCACACGCCTGTTCGGCGGCCGATGCGAGCGTGCGCTCGAGCCACCATGCCAGCGGATGGAACCAGAACACGGTGCGGTTCACTCGCGCCAGCAGCGCGACGAGCGTGTCGCGTCGC
>CAZVHY010000328.1:0-3109 GCA_964627115.1 uncultured Solibacteraceae bacterium
GCGATGGTGATGCGCGAGTCGCTCACGCTCGTCGGCATCGGCATCGTGATTGGCCTCGCTGGTGCCGCGGCGATGAAGAGCTACGTCACGACCGTCCTCTTCGGCGTCGAGCCGCTCGATCCCCTCGCCATCGGCGGCGCGGTACTCCTCATCGCCGTCGTGTCGGCGCTTGCCGCCTGGCTTCCGGCTCACCGTGCGGCGCGCGTCGATCCGTTGATCGCCCTGCAGAACGCGACGTAATCGAACCTGACGAAACCGAGAGTAGATCATGCGCTGGCTCACACGACTGGGGCGGACACTGTTCGGCGCGACCGACGACGGCGCCCGCGACGAGCTGCGACAGCACGTCGAGATGGAAACTGCGGACCTCATGGCGCGTGGCGTCGCGCCTGACGAGGCTCGTCGACAGGCGCTTCTCGCACTCGGCGGCGTCGATCGCTTTCGCGAAGAAGCGCGCGACACGCGCGGCCTTCGCTGGCTCGATGACCTGCGCCGCGACGTCGGGTACTCGTTCCGTTCGCTCGGCCGCTCGCCCGGCTTCACGGTCGTCGTCGTGCTCACGCTGGCGCTCGGCATCGGGGCAAACGCGACGTTCTTCTCGATCCTGAATGCGCTGGTCCTCAAGCCGCTATCCGTTCACGAACCGGAACGCCTCGTGATGCTCGCTGGCAACACGACGAACCCGGTCTGGGAGGAGATTCGCGATCGACAGTCGCAGATCTTCGACGCCGCGTTCGCGTGGTCACCGGAAGCGTTCGACTTGTCCGCGGGCGGCCCCACCGACACCGTCGACGGCGCCTACGTCAGCGGTGATCTCCTGCGGGCGCTCGGCGTCGCGGCTGAACGTGGCCGCATTCTGACGACCGACGACGACCGCCGCGGTGGTGGATCTGACGGCCCGGTCGCGGTCATCAGCCACCGCCTCTGGCAGGATCGCTTCAGTGGTGCCACTGACGTCATTGGCCGCTCGCTGAACGTCGAGCGCATCCCATTCACGATCGTCGGCGTCATGCCGCAGTCGTTCTTCGGCCTCGACGTTGGCCGAACGTTGGATGTGATGGTGCCGCTCGGCACCGAACCGCTCATCCGCGGTGCGAACAGCTTTCTCGACAGGCGTGGCACCTGGTGGCTCAACATCGGTGGACGCCTGGCGCCGGGACAGACCATCGATCAAGCGCAGGCCGCCCTGCGAACGGTCCAGCCACAGATTCGAGACGCAACAGTCCCTGCGAATTTCTCGGCGCAAAGGGCGGAGCAATACTTGTCCGCCCCGATGACGTTGACGTCGGCCGCCACCGGGCATTCCAGGCTTCGCGCGAGATACCAGCCGGCACTCGTGGCCATCATGGTGGTGGTCGGGCTGGTGTTGCTCATCGCGTGTGCCAACGTCGCGAACCTGGTGCTGGCGCGGGCGACGACCCGCCAGCGCGAGATGAACCTGCGACTGGCCCTTGGTGCCACTCGCGCGCGCCTCACCACGCAGATGCTGGTCGAAAGCACGATGCTCGCGACCATGGGCACAGCCGTCGGACTCGTCGCGGCAATGGCGAGCAGCGCGCTCGTCGTGCGCCAGCTCTCGACGTGGCGTGAAACGGTTCTGCTGAATCTGTCCCTGGACTGGCGCGTGTTCGCATTCCTAGCCGTCGTGACCGGTTTGACCGCGCTCGTCTTCGGACTCGCACCAGCGTGGCGCGTGCGCGCATCGTCGCCGCAGCACGCCTTGCGCGAGAGCGGTCGCGGCGTGGCTGGCGATAGAGGGCTGGGCGTACGCAATGTGTTGGCGGTCTCGCAGATCGCAGTGTCGCTCGTGCTGCTCGTCGCTGCGGGACTATTCCTGCGGACGTTCGTCACGCTCAACCGAACGCCGATTGGCATGACGACGGAGTCGTTGGCGGTCATCGACATCAACCTGCAGGCGTCTGGTGTGCCGCCGGAAGCGCGGGCACAACTCGTTGAACGACTCAGACAGGCTGCCGTTGGCGTGCCTGGTGTGACAGCCGCGGCGTCCGCTGTCGTCACGCCGCTGAGTGGAGGCGCCTGGGGCGCATCTGTCGACGCCGAGCTGTCGTCTTCGGGCGAACGCGCGTCGGGGGTCAACGGTGTCTCACCGGGATGGTTCGACACCGTGGGCGCCGTCCTGAAGGAAGGGCGCGATTTTTCGTCTGCCGATGGCCCTGCCGTCGTCATCGTCAACGAAACGTTCGCGCAGCGGTTCCTGGCGCCCGGCCCTGTGGTGGGCCGGACGATTCGCGCGTCGATCTCGGGCAGCAATGAAAACGTGTTCGAAGTGATTGGCGTATCGTCCGACGTGATGTACCAATCGCCGCGAGAAGGCATGGTACCGACGATGTTCGTGCCTTTCGGTCTGGACGACGTGGAGACGTCGATGTTCGTCCGCACGGCGAATGGCCGGTATGCGGAGGCGATGCGCGCAGTCGCAGACGAACTGCAACGCATCGATCCCCGAGCGGCCTTCACGTTTCGCACATTCGACGATCTCGTGAGCGCGACGGTCACGCAGGAGCGGCTGACGGCCGGCCTGTCGGTCGCGTTCGGCGCACTCGCCCTCGGGCTCGCCGCGATCGGCCTCTACGGCGTGATGTCCTACTCCGTGACACGCCGCCGCGCGGAGCTCGCGGTGCGCATGGCGCTCGGTGCCGATCGCGCCACCATCTCGCGCCTCGTGCTCGGCCGCGGCACCGCGCTGGTGCTCGTCGGCATTGTCATTGGCGGCGTCGCGAGCTGGTGGGCCTCACAGTACGTGCAGACACTGCTCTTTCAACTCGACGCACGAGACCTGATGACGATGGCCGGCGCGGCAATCGTACTTGCCGTCGTCGGCCTCGCGGCCGCGTGGATCCCGGCGTGGCGCGCGTCGCGGATCGATCCGGCGGGGTTGCTGCGCGAGGGCTGACCCGCAGCCGTGCCGCCGCGCGGCCTGCCTCGCACCGTCACTCCACGTGCAGGTGCCCCATCATGCCGACGTCGGCGTGATCGAGGATGTGGCAGTGGTACATCCACATGCCAGGGCGCTCATCGAAGTCGATGACGATACGGATCGACGACTTCACCGGCACGTTCACCGTGTCCTTCCACTCGGGCACGCGCT
>CAZVHY010000329.1:0-3079 GCA_964627115.1 uncultured Solibacteraceae bacterium
TCGGTCGACGTCTATCCGCGCAAGGATGGTGCCGTCATCGAAGGCCTGGAGACCGGGGACTTCCAGGTGCTCGAAGACGGCGTGCCGCAGACGGTCGAGACCTTCGAGTTCATCCGCGTCGACCCGAATCCGCCGGATGCCGAGCGGCGCGATCCGAACACGAAAGCCGAGAGTGACCGGCAGGCGGCCGATCCGCGCAACCGCGTGTTCGTCGTGTACCTCGACATTCAGCACACGACCGTCGCCGGCTCGTACTACGCGCGCGAGCCGGTGATCGAATTCCTGACGCGCACCATCGGCGCGCACGATCTGTTCGGCGTGCTCACCGCGGAAGTGCCGGTGAGCCAGCTCGTGTTCGGACGCCGGACGGAAACGCTCGAGTCCGAGCTCGTCAAGTACTGGCCGTGGGGACAGGCGGGCCGCCTGGGCATGGAAGTCCGTACGGCGCAGGAGCGGCGTCTGTTCTCGTGCGGGCAGCCGGACTTCGTCGAAGGCGTCCTGATTCCTCTCTGGCGGGAGGATCAGATGATGACGAGCCTCGAGAACCTCGTGCTCCGGCTCGGCGATCTGCGCGACGAGCGCAAGAACATCCTCTTCCTCTCCGAGGGATGGATTCCGCGTGGTCCGCAGGAACGATTGCGGTCAGCCATCCGCGGGGAGCCCCCGCAGATTGGCGTGGGGCCCGGCGGCAAGCTCGGTCTCGGCCAGACGATGCAGCCGTTTGCCTCGGATCAGGCGTGGTGCAACAGCGAGATTGCCAGGCTTGCCAGCATCGACTTCGAAGTCCGTTTCAGGCACATGCTGACGTCCGCGCAGCGCGCCAACGTGTCGTTCTATCCCATCGACGTTGGCGGCCTGCGCGCCGTTCGGACACGCGCGACCGACACGCTCATGACGATGGCCGACAACACCGACGGCCGGGCCGTGGTGTCGACCAACGATCTGGTCGGCGGGGCACGGCGCATCTCGGACGACCTGTCGGCGTTCTACCTGCTCGGCTACTACTCGACGAACGGCGCAGCCAACGGGCGATTCCGGCAGATCGAGGTGAAGGTGAACCAACCGGGCGTGCGCGTGTCGGCGCGCCGCGGCTATCTCGCGCCCACGGCAGAAATGCTGGCCGCCGCCAACGCGCCGCGTGTGAACACGGGACCATCGGCGGTCGACGATGCGCTCGCGCGTCTCGCGTCCGCGCGCACGGGTGCGGAGATGTTCGTCACCGGCACCGCGACGCCAGGCGGATTTCACATCGCCACTGAACTGGCCGCAGCCACGGCCGCGCGCCCCGAGTGGCGCGAGGGAGGCACCGTGCAGGCCGTCGCCACCAGGGCCGACGGAGCGAATGCGTCGGCCACGGCCGAATTCGCCGCCGGCGCCCGCGGCGTCGTCGTCGAGGTTCCTGTCGTGGATTCGACGCCGGGTGTATGGCAGGTCGTGGTGCAGGCAACGACGAACGACGGACGATTGGAACAGCGCCTCGAGATCGACGTGCCGGCGACACGGTTGATCGGGCAACCGCTCGCGTGGCGTGGCGCGCCCTCGCCGCGTGTCCCGCTCCGGCCGCTGGCCGACCCACGACTGTCGCGCGCAGAGCGGCTGCGCGTGACGTGGCCGGTGATCGAGGCTGCTGACAGTCATGTGGCGCGCCTGCTCGATCGCACCGGCAGCCCGCTTGGCCAGCCGCTCCCGTTCACGAACGCCGCGTCGGAGCCGGACACGCTGGTCGTCGATCTGCCGATGGCGTCGCTGCCGGAAGGTGATTACGTGATCGAGCTCGTCGCGACGCGTGCCGACGAATCCGAACGCCGGCTGCTCGCGTTTCGGGTGGTGAGGTGATGGAAGAGGCTGCACGGCGGCGCGGCTGCACGGCGGCGGGGACGGGCGGGCACAAGGCCCGCCCCTACGATGAGGGCGTAGGGGCCGACCTTGTGTCGGCCCAGGGGCGGTGCGTCGGAACCGCGGCATGGCGGCGGGCCGCCCGGCGGCTCGGGGGCGCCGCGCTCGTATTCGCCGGCCTGTTCACGGCCATGACGGCTGCCGATCAGCAGATCCCTGCGCCGCTTCGCATTGCCACTGATCTGATCACCGTCGATGTCTCCGTGCTCGACGGCGATCGCCGGCCCATCCGCGATCTCACGGCCGACGACTTCACGGTCCTCGAAGACGGCCAGCCGCGTCCCCTCGTCGCATTCTCCGTTGTCGACGTACCGACGATGGGCGATGCGAATGGCGATGCGCCGCAGGCGTCGTGGACGCGCGCGGCGCCGCGCGACGTCGTGTTCAACGATCTGCCGGCCGAAGGCCGGCTCGTCGTCATCCTGTTCGATCGATCGATTGCGGCTGGCGCGCCTGTCGCGACCGCGCGAAGTATCGCGGCGGCGGCCGTCGATCGCCTTGGTCCCGGCGACGTCGCCGCGGTGGTGCGGACAGGCGGCTTTGCCGGCAACGGGCGCGTGCAGGGATTCACGGCCGATCGTCGTCTGCTCATGACGGCCATCGAGTCGACGTTCACCGGCGAGACGCCGATGGGACTGAACCCGTCACCCATTCCGGGGCGCGACGCGTCGACGCCCGGCTGTCACTGCGGCGTGTGCGCCTTCGACACGATCGGCAACATCGTCGACGCGATGAGCGAAGCGCCCAGGCGGCGCAAGGTGCTGCTGTTCATCGGCAGCGCCATCACCATGCCTGCCGCCACCAACGATCGGTGCTACAGCCCGGTGCAGGATGCTCGCGCGCGGATCGATCGTCAGCTGGAAATGGCGAATGTCACCGTGCACGTCATCGATCCATCCGGCGTGATCGCGACGTCGCCTCGCGCCGCGTTCGTCGTGCCGCAGGGCGTGCCGTCGACGCGTGCCACGGCGTCCTCGTCCACGTATTCGCAGGCTGACGCCGAGCGTCTCGACAGTCTCCGCGGATTGCCCGATCAGACGGGCGGCCGGCTGGTGGCCAACACGAACGCGCCGGGCGACCATCTGCCGGCCATCTTCGACGAAACCCGTTCGTACTACCTGCTCGGGTTCGAGCCGTCGTCGCCGGCCGACGGCCGCTTCCGGCGCATCGACGTGCGCGTGAA
>CAZVHY010000330.1:0-3077 GCA_964627115.1 uncultured Solibacteraceae bacterium
CAACCTGCTCGGCCGTTGACGTTCGTAGCCGCAGGGCTTTACGCCCTGCGGGGGGCTTGAAAGCCGGCCAGGATTGAAAAGGGATAGACCGTGACTGTCAGAAAGTACTCGCTACAGGAAATCGCCGGCGTGCTCGTCAGGCGCCGATGGTTCCTGCTCATCCCGCTGGCCATTGGCGCGGCGCTGGCGCCCGTCCTCGCGCGGTACGCGCCCGAACGCTACCGCTCCGAGGCGCTCATCGTCGTCATCCCGCAGCAGGTGCCCGACAACTTCGTCGAGGCCACCGTCCGTGAGTCGGTGGCCACGCGCCTGCCGGCCATCACGGACCAGATCCTGAGCCGCAACCGGCTCGAGCTGATCATCCAGGAGATGGACCTGTATCCCCGCGAACGGACGCGCTGGGTGATGGAAGACGTGGTCGAGCGCATGCGTCGCGACATCACCACGACCGCCGTGGGCCGTGAGGTGAATTCGTTCCGCATCAGCTACCTGAGCGACAACCCGGAGAACGCGCGCCTGGTGACCGACCGGCTTGCGCGTCTCTATCAGGATCAGAACTCGGCCGACCGCTCCAACCAGGCCAACATGACGAGCGAGTTCCTGGAAACGCAGCTCGCACAGGCCAAGCAGCGGCTGCTGGAGCAGGAGAAGCGGCTCGAGGAATACCGGAAAGCCAACTCCGGGCAGCTGCCGTCGCAGCTGCAGGGCAACCTGCAGGCCATCCAGAACACGAACTTCCAGTTGCAGGCCATCAACGAGTCCACGAATCGTGCGCAGGAGCGGCGCCTGTTGATCGAGCGGCAGCTCGCCGACGCGCGTGCGCTGCAGATCCAGCAGCCCGAACCGCCGCCGGTCGCCACGCCGGACGGCACGGCCGCCATCAGTACGGCGCGACAACTGGAGATCGCCGAGGCGCGTCTCGCGCTGATGCTGCAGCGCAATACCTCCGACCATCCCGAGGTGATCACGCTCCAGCGAACGGTGGAGGATCTCAAGGTCCGCAAGGCGGCTGAGGCGGCCGCAAGCGAAGGGGCCGAGCCCACGAGCCGGCCGCTGTCTCCCTTCGAGCTCCAGCAGCAGCGCCGCATCAGCGATCTCGAGGCGGAGCTGGTGGTGGCCAACCATCAGGTGGCGTCGAACCAGGCCGAAGCCGCACGACTGACGCAGACGATTGCGGCGTATCAGGCCAAGGTCGACGCCGTGCCCACGCGCGAGTCGGAGCTGGTGGACCTCACGCGCGACTACGGCACCATGCAGGCCGCGTACAGCGAGCTGCTCATGAAGCGCGAGAACGCGCAGATTGCCGCCAACCTCGAACATCGCCGCATTGGCGAGCAGTTCCGGCTGGTGGACGTGGCCTCGCGGCCCCAGCGGCCCGACAATCAGCGCGAGCGTCTGGCCATCACGGCCTCCGGCACGATTGCCGGCCTGGTGATCGGGGTGCTGCTCGTCGGCCTCCTCGAGGTCCGCGACTCGAGTTTCCGGCGCCCGGAAGAAGTCGTCCAGGCGCTGTCGCTGCCGGTGCTGGCCTCCATTCCGCTCATGGCCTCGGATCGCGAACAGCGCCGCACCACGCGACGCCAGCGTCTCATCGACATTGCCGGTGTGGCGGTTGTCGTCATTGCGGTGGCCGTACTGGTCGCCTGGCGCTTGTAATGTACCCACCCGTTTACGGTCTCGCTGAGCTGCCGTTCGAGTTGACGGCTGATCCGCGCTACCTGTGTCTCACGAAGCGCCAGCGCGAAGCGCTCAGCGTCCTGCAATATGGGTTGATCTCGTCGCGGTCGCTCACGCTGCTCATCGGCGAGCCGGGCACCGGCAAGACCATGCTCCTGCAGGCCGCGCTCGCGTCCGATCGCTGCCGGCACGTCCACGCGGTGTACCTCAACAATCCGACGATGCAGCCCGACGAGTTCATCCGGCTGCTGGCCATGCGGTTCAACCTCGGCCACGACGCCGGGACATCGAAGGCACTGTTTCTCGACCGGTTCGATCAGTACCTGCGCAACCAGCGCCTGATGGGCGAGATCTCCGCCCTGGTGATTGACGAAGCGCAGGCCATCAGCGCTGAGCTGCTCGACGAAATCCGGCTGCTCACCAACATCGAGGAATCGTCGGTGAAGCTGCTGCCGCTGGTGCTGGCCGGGCAGCCTGGTCTCGGCGATCGCCTCGAGGAGCCGGCGCTGGAGCAGGTGAAGCAGCGCGTGTCGCTCCGTTGTGACCTCGCGCGCATGACCGAAAGCGAAACCGGCGCCTACATCGCGAGCCGTGTGCGCACGGCGGGTGGCGAACCTGCGCACCTGTTCAGCCGCGAGGCCGTGTCGCTGATTCATCGGTACGCCGGCGGCGTGCCCAGGGTCATCAACGTCATCTGTCACAACGCGCTCCTCAGCGGCATGGCGGCCGGCGCGCGCCGCGTCGATCAGGCCATGGTGGTCGAGGTGTGTCGCGACCTCCGCATTGCGGCGCCGGGACGGACGCCGCAGAAACCAGCCGCGACATCCGATGCGCCGGTGGCCGACGACGTCCCCACGGCGGATGGAGCCGCCACGCCGGCGGCCGGCGAGCCGGCGCCATCGCGGCGGCGCTCGCGCGCGGCCGCGTTCACGCAGTTGTTTCGATCGCCCAGGGCATCCAACGAATGAGCCGTATCGACGAAGCGTTGAAACTTTCCGAGGGCGCTGGCGCGGAACCGCCGCAGCGGCCCGACGGCAAACCGGCGGGGTCTCCGCTGAATCAGTATTTCCGTGAAGGCACCGATCGAACGGGCGACGGCGAGCCTCGAGGTCTCCGGCCGGTGGAGCGGGACAAGAGCGGCCCGTCTGCGGACGGCCGCGCCGGGGATGTGCGCGAATCCCCGGCCCTCGACGACGACCTCGGCGCGCGGCTGGTGACCGGCACGACCAACACCGTGTCGCTCGAGCAGTACCGGCGCCTCGCGGCCGTGCTCTACGAGGAGCAGGCCGAGGATCAGCTCTCGACCGTGATGGTGACCAGTGCCGTACCGGGAGAAGGCAAGACACTGACGGTGGTCAACCTGGCGCTCACGCTCAGCGAGTCGTACGGGCGGCGCGTGC
>CAZVHY010000331.1:0-3061 GCA_964627115.1 uncultured Solibacteraceae bacterium
TGGCCTGCGTCTGTTACCCTTCCCTCCATGGTCCGCCGAGGGACGCTCGCGCTGGCAGTGGTTGTGTGGGGAACCGCCATGTCGCTCGCGCACGCGCAGACGCCGACGATGGCGGATGTCGATCGCGCGGAAGCCGCGTGGCGCGCGGCCGCACCGGGCGACTACACCATCACCCTCATCGTCCACGCCTTCGCTCGAGGCTCGGGGATTCCGTTCACCTTTCGCGTCGCCGATGGTGAGGCACGCCTGATGGGGCCACCGCCCGACGAGGGCGTGCTCCAGTTCTACCGCCGCTACGGCACGGTCGATCAACTCTTCTCACTCGTCAGAGACGCGCTGACAACGAAGGCCGACCGGCTCTCGGCGACGTTCCATCCCACGCTCGGGTATCCGACATCCATCGACATCGACGAGCGTCTCAACCGGATGCACGACACGACGGTCCTGGAGGTGCTCGATCTTCGGGCCGATCCGCCGCTGCCCGGTCAGACGGGCGATGGGATGATGCCGCCTGTCGTCACGTCGCGGCGCGTGGTCACCGTGCCCATGCGCACGGGACCTCGCATCGCACCGGCCGCGGCGTTCGAGCCCTCGATTCCCGCCATCGACGTCGACGGCCGCTGCGAACGTGTGACCGCAGACGGCCCGGGCCGGCGCTCGATCTCGATGGCGTATACATTCGGCCCGCACGAACGACCGAGCCGCCGCATCGACATCCGCCTCGATGGCGACCGCATCCTGAACTACGTCGACAACCGCGGCGACATTCGCGCGCCAACCGACGACACCATCTCAGCGGCAGATCCGCCGGGACCGCGCTCGATCATCATGATCGACTGGATCAGGCAGCGAGCCGATCTCGCCAATCTCGTGGACGGCTACGCGGTGCTCGAGATTCGAGCCACCGGCCCCGACGTGCTCACCGCCACGAATCTCGGCGTGCCGGCCGACGTCGTCGCGATGGTCGTCGCCGCGTGCCGGCCGTCCCAGTAGGGGCGCCGCACAGTCGCCTCACCCGCGCGGCGACACGTCCTGGTCGTAGTCGACCTCGTCGAGGCCGAAGCCGAAGATGCGCAGGAAGTCGCGGCGGTAGCCGGTGAGGTCTCCCAGCTCCGCGATGTTTTCCGTCGTGGCCGCCTCCCACAGGCGCCGCACTTCGGCCTGCACGTCGGCGCGCATCTCCCAGTCGTCGACACGCCATCGTCCGATCTCGTCGGTGACGACGGGACCATCGGCAAAGACCGCGGCACGAAACAACCGGTCGATGTTCTGCTGGCAGTCCTCGTGCAGACCGAGTTCCTTCATCACCTTGAAGAGCAGCGAGACGTAGAGCGGAATCGCGGGGATGGCGGAACTGGCCTGTGTGACCACGGCCTTCAGCACGGCAACACGCGCGTCGCCGGAAAGCGGTTCGAGCTTTGCCCTGATCGCCGACGCCGTGCGATCGAGATGTTCCTTCGCCTTGCCGAGCGTACCGTCCCAGTACACGGGCCAGGTCAAATCGCTGCCGATGTAGGTGTAGGCCACGGTCCGGAACCCGGGTTTCAGCAGGTCCTGCGCCTGCAACTGGTCAATCCATCGTTCCCAGTCTTCGCCGCCCATCACCTTCACGGTGGCTTCGATTTCCTCGTCGGTGGCGGCAGGCACGTCAATCTCATGGACCACGCCCTTGTCGACGTTGAGTGTTTTCAGCCGTACGGACGATCCAACCGCCTTGAGCGCGCTGCGATAGAGCACGCCGCTGTCGGGATCCTTCCGCACCGGCGACGCGAGGCTGTAGATCAGCAGGTCGATGCCACCGAGATCCTGCCGGATGATGTCGGCGATCTCCGCCTTCGTCTCGTCCGAAAACGCATCGGCATTCACCGAACGCGCGTAGAGCCCGGCCGCGGCGGCGCGTTCGTCGAACGCGCGGCTGTTGTACCAGCCGGCCGATGCGGTGGTCTCGTCGGTCGGTTCCTTCTCGAACGACAGCGACAGGGTTTTCGCGCCGGCGCCGAACGCGCAGGTGATACGCGAGGCCAGGCCGTAGCCGGCCGACCCCCCGACGACGAGCACCGACAACGGCGGTCCGCCCTCGACCGGATTCTCCTTCGTCCGGGCGATCTGTTCGTCGACCAGGTGCCGGGAACCAGTGGGATGTGCCGTGGTGCAGATGAAGCCGCGGATTCTGGGAGTGATGATCATGAGGTCTGTCGGCGCTCGAAAGGTCCGCGCCATTCTACCCGCCTCCCCGCCTCCCCTGTTACAATCTCCCCACGTTACTGGCGCTGCGCGACCGCACAGGTGGAACCGACCACCAGGAAGCGTCCCCTCACTACGCCGTGCGCCTGGGTGTGGTGACAACAAGGAGGACGCTCGTGCACGTACCGCCACTTCCCAATCTCACCACTGTCGACCCGTACCTTGCCGCGCTCGTGGAGTCCGAAGCCGGACGCCAGCACGACGCGCTCCGCATGATCGCGTCGGAGAACTACGTCTCGACCGCCGTGCTCGAAGCCACGGGCACGGTGCTCACGAACAAATATTCCGAGGGGTATCCCGGCAAGCGCTACTACGAGGGCCAGCGGTTCATCGATCCCATCGAAACGCTCGCCGTCGAACGCGCGCGTGCGCTCTTCGGCGTCGAGCACGCCAACGTGCAGCCGTACTCGGGCTCGCCGGCCAACCTCGCCGTATACCTGGCGTTCCTCGAGCCGGGCGATACGGTGATGGGCATGGCGCTGCCGATGGGCGGCCATCTCACACACGGCTGGTCCGTCTCGGCCACGGGCCGCTGGTTCCGTCCCGTTCAGTACGTCGTCGGGCGCAACACCGGGCGCGTCGATCTCGACGAGGTCCGCGACCTCGCGTTGCGCGAGCGGCCGAAGCTCATCTTCTGCGGCGGTACCGCGATCCCGCGCACCATCGACTTCCCCGGCTTTGCGTCGATCGCGCGCGACGTGGGCGCGGTGCTCGTGGCCGATATCGCGCACATCGCGGGACTCATTGCCGGCGGCGCGCATCCGTCGCCCGTCGGCCACGCTGACGTCATCTCGACGACCACGCACAAGACGCTGCG
>CAZVHY010000332.1:0-3057 GCA_964627115.1 uncultured Solibacteraceae bacterium
AGGCCGCGTCGCCTTGTCGCCGACACAGCGGCGTGCCCTCGCGCCAGCCCCATCGCGCTCTCGCCAGCACCGCGTCACTCCCACGCGCTGACCCCGTCGCTCTGCTGCCCGGGCCGCGGCGCGTCATCGTGTCGCGCACGGCACCACTCGCGTCGCGGTCGCCTGGCACACGCGCGCGGCAACCTCATCGCGTCTTTCGCGTGCGACGGGCGCGCGCGCAGAGATGTCGCGGGTCGCGTCGAGCCGTCAGCACAGGGTCGCCACATCGCTCCTGCTCTCATGTGGTGACGTCGCCACTCTCGCGCCACGCCTCGAGGGCCACAGGTGCCGCGGCCTCGTCCCACCCGTCGAGCGGGCGGCCACATGCCGCGTCGCGCGGCCAGCGTCCCCGTTCGGGCAGCTCTCCGCCCGCGTGCCGAGTGTCCCCCGTCGCCGTCCGGATCTGGAACGCCGCGTGTGCTGACCGCGCCGCCCCCTCGTGCAGGACTCGATGAGTCCGATTTCCGTTTGGGCGCGCAAGCCTTGTGAATACAATGCGTTGCATCGTCTCGACTGTCTGAACAGCGTTCGTGGCTGTGTGAACGCGCCTCGACGCCTCGGTGCAATCGCGCCTGACGGCCTGTGAGCTGTGGAGAGCCTGCGATGACCAAGTATCAAGCCCGGTGTCACGACATGTTCGTGCGGGTCTGCGCATTCGGCGAGACGCACCGACACCTGCTCCCGCCGGATTCGTCTGGTGGCCGGGCCATGGAGACCGTGTCGAGCATGACGGCCCGGATCGTCGCGTTGGCCGTCGACGAGGTCAACGCGGTCGATCATCCGAGCGAACGCGCCCGGGCGAGAGCCGCCATCACCAGGTTCCTCCAGCACATGGCGCGAGCGGCGCGGCACATCGCGCGTCTCGACCGGCGCAAGGATCAGACGTTCGTCGTGCCATCACCACGAACGGATGTCGTGCTCCTCACCACGGCTCGCCGGTTCCTGCGCGATGCGCCGCCGCTCGAAGCGCGATTCATCGACGTCGGTCTGGCTCCCACGTTCCTGTCCGATCTGCACGAGACGACCGACGCGTTCGAGCGCGCCGTCAAGCGTCAGCGTGAAGCCAGACGCGAATCGGTTGCCGTGCGCGCTGGATATCGCGACGCGTTCCGCCGCGGCTTCGATGCCGTGCTCACCCTCTATCTCGTCATGGCCAACACGCACCGGCATGACGAGGTGGCGGTGGCAGCATGGAAGGCGGCGCGGCGCGTGGAGCGCCCGCGGCCGAAGCGCCGCAAGCGCATCGTCGCGTAACCGGGAACAACGTCGGGTGTCCTTCGAAACCACGCGGTGGAGTCTCGTTCTGGCGGCCGGCGGGAACGACTCGCAGGCCGCGCGCGACGCGCTGTCGTCGCTGTGCCAGACCTACTGGTATCCGCTCTACGCGTACCTGCGCCGCCGGGGGCTCGACCCGGAAGACGCGCGCGATCTGACGCAGGGCTTTCTGACATCGCTCATCGAGCGGCAGGACTTCGAGGGGCTGCGTCAGGATCGAGGCCGATTCCGCGCGTTCCTGCTGGCGTCGCTGAAACACTACCTGTCCAACTGGTCGGCGCGTGAACGCACACAGAAGCGCGGCGGCGGCTGGCAGATCGTCCCGCTCGAAAACGCCGAAGGCCAGTACGTCGTCGAGCCGACGGATCACGCCACGCCCGACATGCTCTTCGAGCAGCGCTGGGCGCTGACCGTCGTCGAACGCCTGCTCGCCGACCTTCGCGCCCAGTGGTCGGCTGACGGACGCGCCGCGGAGTTCGACGAGCTCAAAGCGTGCCTGCTCGGTCAGACGCCAGCGGGCGGCTACGCTGCCGTCGCCGCCCGTCTCGGGACGTCCGAGGGCGCGGTCAAGGCCGCGGTGCATCGCCTCAGGCGCCGCTTTCAATCCCTGCTGCGCGAGCGCGTCGCCGAAACCGTCGCCGACGGCCGGGACGTCGACGACGAGATCCGTCATCTCATTCAGGCGTTGAGTGCGTAACCTCGCGCCGCGGTTCTGTCTGATCCAGACGAGCGGCCGAATCCGGCCGCACACGAACCGGGGGATGTGATGTCCGAAACGGTCACGCGCCTGTCACCACGTTGTCCGAAGTGTGGGCGACAACTGTCGCCCGATGCACCCGAAGCCCTGTGCGCATCCTGCCTGCTGATCGCAGGCGGAGAAACGCTCACGGGATCCGGCGACGCGACCGCGACCAGCGGGGCGTCGTCGGCCTCGCCGCTGCAACCTGACGCACCTCGCCTCGTGGACGGGCAACGCTGGGGGCCGTATCGCGTCGTCCGCCTGCTCGGCCGCGGCGGCATGGGCGAGGTGTACGAGGCCGAACAACTCGAAACCGGACGACGGGTGGCGCTGAAAGTGCTGAGGGCGGCGCTGCGGGGCGGCGAAGATCGCGCGCGGTTTCTTCGCGAGGGCCAGCTCGCGGCCTCGATCAGCCACGCGCACGCGGTCTACATCTTCGGCACCGACGAGATCGGCGGCGCGCCGGCGATCACGATGGAGCTGCTCTCGGGCGGCACGCTGAAAGATCGCGTGTCGGCCGAGGGGCCGATGCCTCCATCGGCCGCCGTGTCGGCGGTGCTCGACATCATCGGCGGCCTAGACGCCGCGCAGGCCGCTGGCATTCTGCACCGCGACATCAAACCGTCGAACTGTTTCGTCGACGCGGACGGCGCCGTCAAGGTCGGTGACTTCGGACTCTCCATCTCCACGCTGACGCGCGACGTGCAGCACGAGATTGCGACGACCGGCTTCGAGGGCACGCCGCCCTTCGCGGCGCCGGAGCAGCTGCGGGGCGAACCGCTCGACGTGCGCGCCGACATCTATGCCGTCGGCGCGACGCTCTACTACCTCCTCACGGGACAGCCCCCGCTCGAAGCGCCGGACTTCCGCGAGCTCGTCTCGAAGGTCGCCTCCGAGACGCCCGCGTCGCCCCGTGCGCTTCGGCCTGAGGTTCCGCGCGGCCTTGCCCTCGTCGTGCTGC
This sequence comes from uncultured Solibacteraceae bacterium, assembly GCA_964627115.1. Taxonomy (GTDB): domain Bacteria; phylum Acidobacteriota; class Vicinamibacteria; order Vicinamibacterales; family SCN-69-37; genus SCN-69-37. The sequence goes on from CAZVHY010000332.1 coordinate 3,015, forward strand.
GCTGTCTCGCGAAGACGCCTGCCGGACGGCCGCAGTCGTACGC
>CAZVHY010000333.1:0-3019 GCA_964627115.1 uncultured Solibacteraceae bacterium
GCAGGATCCGGTGCGCATGGGCTACCTCGGCGTGCAGACGATGGTGTCGCACCTGCGCGGAGAGCCGGTGGAACGGCGCATCGACACGGGGGTGAGGCTCGTGACGCAGGCCGAGATGAACGAGCCGGCCGCGCGTGAGCTGCTGCATCCGCCGCTTGGCCCGGAGGCCGCGCGATGACCGCTGCGCCGCGCTTCGAGATGCGCGGCGTTCGCAAGTCTTTTGGGTCCACGGTCGCGCTCGATGGCGTCGACTTCGCGGTGTACGACGGCGAGGTGTGCGCGCTCGTCGGCCAGAACGGTGCGGGCAAGAGCACGTTGATGAGCATCCTTGCCGGCGCCGTGGCGCCCGACGCGGGTGACATGCGCATAGACGAGGGGCCCTACACGCCACGCTCGCCGAGCGATGCGCGCCATCGTGGCGTGGCGATGATTCACCAGGGGCTCTCGCTCACACCCGATCTGCCGGTGATGGAGAACATCGCGCTTGGCGCCGAGCCGGCACGATGGGGCATCGTCCGACGCGACGAGATGCGGCGCACCGCGGTGGCGGCACTTGCCGAGCTCGGTCACGGCGACATTCTTCCTGACGCGCTGGCCGGCGATCTGTCGCCCGCGCAGCAGCAACTGGTGGAAATTGCGCGTGCTCTCGCGTCCGGTTGCCGTGTGCTCGTGCTCGACGAACCGACGAGCAGTCTTGCGCATGCCGACGTGCAACGGCTGTTCGAGATCATCGCGCGGCTGAAAGCGCAGGGCCGCGCCATCGTCTACATCTCGCACTTTCTCGAGGAAGTGCAGGCCGTGTCCGACCGGTTCATCGTGCTGCGCGACGGCCGCGTCGCTGGTGGCGGTCGCACCGCGGACACGCCGGCGTCGGCCATCGTCGAACTGATGGTGGGGCGGCCCGTTGACGAGTTGTATCCACGCAGCGGGCGCCACGCGGGCGATGTCGTGCTCGATCTGTCGGATGTCGTGCCCGGTGCGGCGACGCTGGAACTGCGGCGCGGCGAGATCGTCGGCATCGCCGGTCTGCTTGGTGCCGGTCGCACGCGTCTGCTGCGCGCCATCTTCGGTCTCGAGCCCGTGACGGGCGGACGCGTGCGTGTGGCCACGTTCGAAGGCGCAGCCACGCCGGCCGATCGCTGGCGGCAGGGCATGGGCATGGTCAGTGAGGATCGAGGCGCCGAAGGACTCGCGCTCGATCTCAGCGTGGCCGACAACCTGACGCTGTCGAAGCTCGACGGGCTCGGCCCGGGACCGTTCGTCGCGCCAACTGCGCAGGCGTCGGCTGCGCGCGCGTGGATCGATCGTCTTCAGGTCCGATGTGCCGGGCCTGGACAGCCGGTGTCGGCGTTGTCCGGTGGCAATCAGCAGAAGATTGCGGTCGCGCGCCTTTTGTATCACGACGTCGACGTCCTGCTGCTCGACGAGCCGACGCGCGGCATCGACGTGGCGAGCAAGGCGCAGATCTACCGCCTGATCGACGGCGTCGTATCCGACGCCGCACGGCCGCGTGCCGTGCTGCTCGTCAGCTCGTATCTGCCGGAACTGCTCGGTCTCTGCGATCGCATCGCGGTGATGGCGCGCGGGCGGCTCGGCCCGGCGCGACCGGTGGCGGAGTGGACGGAACATGCGTTGCTGATGGCCGCGTCCTTCGCGGGGGGCGACCCCCGTGTCGGCCCTGCGCGCTCGCGATCAACGGAGCACGTATCGTGACGCGCCGCCGATGGCTCGACGAGGGCGGCGTGTTCATTGCGCTCGCCCTGGTGCTGCTGCTGTTCGGGCTGATCATCGGTCCGCGGTTCTTCGCCGGCGCCAATCTCGAGTTGATGGCCCGCCACGCGGCCGTCGTCTGTGTGGCCGCGTTCGGCATGACGATGATCATCGCGTCTGGCGGGATCGATCTGTCAGTTGGATCGATGGTGGCGCTGAGCACCGTCGTGACGGCGCTGCTGCTCGCCGGCGGATCGCCGCCCATTGCGGCGCTCGCGGGTGCGGTCGTCGTGTGCGCGGCGTTCGGCGCCTTCAACGGCCTGCTCATCACGAGATTGCGTGTGGTGCCGTTCATTGTCACGCTCGGCACCATGCTGCTGATTCGCGGCGCCGCCAAGGGACTGGCCAGCGAGCGGCGCGTCGAGGCGCCGATCTCGTGGCTGAACGAGCTGATGCGATCGACGGGCGGCGGCAGCGGGTTCCTTCTTCCATGGGGCGTGTGGATGACGCTCGCGCTTGCGGTCGTCATTGCCGGCGTTCTTCAATACACGCGTTTCGGCCGGCACCTGTTCGCGATTGGATCGAACGAACGTACCGCGCGGCTCTGCGGCGTGCGTGTCGATCGCGCCAAGGTCGCGGTCTACACACTGGCGGGTGCGCTTGCCGGGCTGGCCGGCGTGATGGAGTTCGCGAAACTCTCGGTCGGCGACCCGACGGTGAGTGTCGGCCTCGAGCTCAGCGTGATTGCGGCCGTCATCATCGGCGGCGGCAGTCTGTCTGGCGGCCGAGGCACGATCACGGGCACGCTGGCCGGCGCGGCGTTGATGACGGTGATTCAGGTCGGCTGTTCGCAGCAGGGCCTGCCCAACTGGGTGCAGGAGATCGTCACCGGCACCATCATCGTCGGCGCGGTCGGCCTCGACAGGTGGCGCCGCCATACCACGGAGTAGTCTCTTGAGTACCATCTTCTGGATCAAACGCTTCTTCACCGTGCTTGCCGGTGCGTTCGTCGTGATCGGTATTGCGCAGGCGCTCAAGGGCCACTCGTGGCCGTACTCAGCGAGTCAGGGTGCCATCTGGGGACTCATCGCCGCGACCGTGTTCGTCGTCGCGCGCTTCTTCCAGGCGCGTCGAGGCCAGCACTGTGCCGTCTGCCGCGACACGCCCGAGATGCAGCGGTCTCATCGCCACGACGCCTGAGCTCCGTGCCGAGGGCCTGTCCATGTCGAGCGAGACACGAACCGGGCGAAGTTCTGGCTCGATCATCTCGAGAAACGGGCGGGCTAACCTGGCGATGGACCTGACGCCC
>CAZVHY010000334.1:0-3014 GCA_964627115.1 uncultured Solibacteraceae bacterium
GGCCAATCACGATGCCGATGCCGACGAGCGTGAGCGACTCGCGCATCACCATCGCGGCCACCTGACCGCGCTGGGCGCCGAGTGCCATCCGGATGCCGATCTCGCCCGTCCGGCGCGCGACGTTGTACGACATCACGCCGAACAGCCCAATCGACGCGAGCAGCAGCGCGAGCCCGCCGAACAGCGTGTAGGCGTTGGCGAGCAGGCGCTCCTGCGCCACGCGGCCCTCGATCTGCTCGTCCTGCGTCGAGACGTTGGCCAGCGGGAGTGTGGCGTCGATGTCGCGCATGGCCGTGCGCACGGCGGGCACCATCGCGGACGGAGCGCCCATCGTCTTCACTACGACAGTAAGCCCGCCGGGAAGGGGCGACTGCTGATAGCTCTGATAGAAGGTCGGGGGCGCCGCGTCGCGCAGGCTGTCGTACCTCGTGTCGGCGATCACGCCGACGACTTCGAACTCCGTGTTCTGTTCCGGTGAAAAGCCGGCGCGCTGGCCGATCGGATTGGTGTCCGGGAAGAACTCACGTGCGGCGCTCTCGTTCATGACGGCCACCTTCGGCGTGTCAATCGTGTCGAGATCGGTGAACCCGCGGCCAGCGAGCAGCCGCATCCCCATCGTGTCGAAGAACTCGGGTGATACGGACATCATGTGGATAGCCGCATCGCCCTGACGGCCGGGCACGTGGAGCGAACTCGTCCTCGTGCCGCCCGACAGCAACGACACGCGTGTCACCGCCACCGACTGCACGCCCGGCAGGCTCTTCAATCGTTCCCGAATCTCGCGGAACAGCGCGGCCGACCGGGCCTCGTCGTACCCGTTGACCTGCGGACTGACACCGAACATCAGCAGATTGTCCGGATTGAAGCCGACGTCCACGCGATTGAGGTTGTAGAGCGTACGCAGGAAGAGCCCGGCGCCGACGAGCAGGACCAGCGAGAGCGCCACCTGCACGACGAGCAGCGCGCGTGCCGTGCGCGTGCGCGCAGGCGCCACGCTCCGGCTTGCCGCTTTCATCGCGCCAGACAGATCGACATCCGTGGCCTTGAAGGCCGGCAGCAGTCCGAACACGATGCCCGTCACCAGGCTCAGGCCTGCCGTGAAGCCGTACACGCGCCAGTCAGTCGGGACGGTTTGGCCGAACGGCAGGAGCGCGCGGCCCCAATGCGCGACGATGAGGCCGAGCGCACCGCCGACCGACGACAACACCACACTCTCGGTGAGGAACTGCGTGACGAGGCGCGCTCGTGTGGCGCCCATGGACAGCCGAACCGTGATCTCGCGGTGCCGGGACGTCGCGCGCGCGATCAGCAGGTTCGCCACGTTGGCGCACACGATCAGCAGCACGACGAACGACACCACGCTGAGGAACGCGGCGGATCGGGATGAATTCGTGTCCAGGTCGTACGTGCCGCGCCGGCCCGAGCTCACGATGAGATCGGGCACGGCCTCACTCTCGCGGCGATTCCTCGACAGGCCGCGCTCTTCCGGCGTGAGTGCCGCCATGTACGAGGCCATACCGGCCCGCGCCGTCTCGTGAAAGACCCCCTCGAGGTTGCCGCGGATCTGTTCGTACGACACGCCGGGCCTTGCGCGGCCCAGGAGCTGCAGCCACCAGTTGGTCGGCTGCGTGAGACGCGGCTCGGCCGCACGGAATTGCGCCTCGAACGCGAGCGGCACCGTCACCTCCGGCGCGGCCTGGCCAAGCCGCTGCGTGCCGACGAACGACGCCGGCGTGACGCCGACAATCGTCACCTGCTGGCGGTTGATTGACACCACGCGGCCACCGACCGTCGGATCTTCCGCGAAACGGCTCCTCCAGTACGCGTGACTGATCACCGCCACCGGCGCCCTTGCCGCGTCATCGTCATCTTCCGTCAGCAAGCGGCCGATCGCCGGCGTGAGCTGGAGCATCCGGAAATAGTTGCCAGACACGGCGAGCGACGAGGCGAATTGCGCGTCGCCGTCGATGACCACGTTGAACTGCCCGATGGGTGCCGACGCCGCCAGATCGACCATCGTCTGGTTGGCGGCACGGAGATTGCGGAACACTTCGAAGGACACGGTGGCGCGCACGTCGCGCCCCTGATCGGGCTCGGAGAATCCGTAGTCGCTCGAGTTGCCGACCATGTCGTTCTGGCCCGCCCACTTGAGCCGCACCAACTCGTCTGGAGCCGGCACAGCCACCGACTGCAGGAGAAGGCCGTTCACCGCCGTGAAGAGCGCAGTGTTCGCGCCGATGCCGAGCGCCAGCGTTAGCACGACGACGAACGTGAAGCCCGGGGCGCGTCGAAGGGAACGGACCGTGTAACCGACGTCGCGGCGCAGGTCGTCGAGCCAGCGGACGCCGCGCGTGTCGCGCGCTTCTTCGCGATAGCGATCGGCGCCCCCAAGTGCGATGAGCGCCTGCCGCCGTGCCTCGTCTGGCGCCACGCCGCGCGCGATCAAGTCCTGCGTCTCCATCTCGACGTGCTGCCGCAGCTCGTCGCTGACGCCAAGGTCACCGGTGCGGCCCGTGATCGTTCGTCCCAGTCGTCGTAACCAGCGCATGAGGGCCTCTCTTTACTTATTCCGCTTCGAGGACGTGCCCGACCGCGCCGACGAAGCGCAGCCAGCCTTCACGTTCCGTGGCGAGACGCTCGCTGCCTCGATCCGTCAGCGTGTAGAACTTGGCGCGCCGGCCTTCGGGCGAGATGCCCCACGATGCGCTGATGAGCTGCTGGTCTTCGAGGCGGTAGAGCGCGGGATAGAGCGAGCCCTGGTTGACCTGCAGGGCCTCACGCGAGAGTTGGCGAATCCGTTTCGAGATGCCCCAGCCGTGGAGCGGCTCGAGCTGCAGCGATTTGAGGATGAGCAGGTCCAGCGTGCCCTGCAGGAGATCGGCGCGATCGGCCATGTGCGGTGCTCCTTGGAGTGCGCAGGCTCGAAACGGTCGAAGCCTAGACACTCGACAACAGGAGTGTGGGGCTGTTGTTGTCGGATGTCAAGGCATGCGTGGACTGCAAGGCTGCAAGGC
>CAZVHY010000335.1:0-3010 GCA_964627115.1 uncultured Solibacteraceae bacterium
CGTCGGTGAAGGGCTACCAGATCTGGGCCGATGCGCTGAAGCCGATCTTCACCGAGCTGCTCGGCCCACCGGCCGCCACAGACCTCGCGCCGCCACCAACGGGCGATCCAAGCGCGGCTTCTGCTGCGCGGTGACGCGACACGGGCGGCCCAAGGGCCGCCCCTACGAGCATCTATCGCAACGCGAATCGTCGGGCCCGCGCGACGCCCGGATCCGTAGGGGCGGGGCTTGCCCCGCCCGCCCCACACGTATACTGACCAGAGATTGCCAGCCAGAGCGGCCGTTCTCATCGGGTCGGCCATCGGCCTGCTTCTCGGGCTTGGTGGCTACACGTTCATCTACGCGCGCGGGGCGTCGTATCTCACCGACGATCCGGCGGCGTGCGTCAACTGTCACGTCATGCAGGAGCAGTACGACGGCTGGCAACGATCGAGCCACCGAAGCGTGGCGGTCTGCAACACCTGTCACGCCCCATCCGATTTCATCGGCAAGTACACGACAAAGGCGCTCAACGGCTTCTGGCACTCGTTCTACTTCACCACCGGCACGTTCCCCGACCCCATCCGTATCACGCCGCGCAACGCGCGCGTGACCGAGGGCACGTGCCTGACCTGTCACGCCGACCTCGTACACCCGATCGAGGCCGTTTCCGTCCGCGGTGAGCTGCTCGGCTGTGCGAGCTGCCATCGCAACGTGGGACACCAGCACTGACATGGCCCAACGCAGCACCGGACGACTCGTGCTCTACACCGCGGCCGCGGCGGCGATCGCCGCGGCGGGTGTGACGGCACTGCTCGTGAACATCTTCGAGCGCCAGCAGGAAGCGCGAAACCCGTTCTTCCGCGTCGTCGAGATCACCGACGACATGGAGGATCCGGAGATCTGGGGACGGAACTTTCCGCTGCAGTACGACACGTACCGGCGGACCGTCGATCAGGAGCGGACGCGCTATGGCGGCAGCGAAGCCGTGCCGCGGACGCCCACCGATGCCGACCCGCGCTCGATCGTGGCGCAGTCGCGCCTGGAAGAAGACCCGCGACTGAAGCGCATGTGGGCCGGGTACGCGTTCGCGCGCGACTTCCGCGAAGAGCGCGGCCACGCGTTCATGCTCGAGGACCAGACCTATACCGAACGCCAGCAGGTCGTGCAGCAGCCCGGCACGTGCATGCACTGCCACGCGTCGGTCTACGTGCCGTACAAGCGGCTCGGCGATGGCGATCTCATCAAGGGCTTCGAGGCGATGAACAGGATGCCGTACGCCGAGGCCCGGCCGCTCGTCACGCACCCGGTCACCTGCATCGACTGCCACGATCCCGCCACGATGCAGCTGCGGATCACGCGGCCCGGGTTCATGGAGGGCATCAGGGCGCTGAAGGCGTCGGAGGGTGTCGTCAACTACGACGTCAACACGATGGCCACCCGTCAGGAGATGCGCGCGTTCGTCTGCGGCCAGTGCCACGTCGAGTACTACTTCCAGGGCGACGAGAAGCGCCTCACCTATCCGTGGTCGAAGGGACTGAAGGCCGACCAGATCCTGTCCTACTACCAGGAAAATGGCTTTCGGGACTGGGTGCACGCCGAGTCGGGCGCACCGGCGCTCAAGGCGCAGCATCCGGAATTCGAGTTGTGGAGCCAGGGCATTCACGCGCGATCGGGCGTGACGTGCCCCGACTGCCACATGCCCTATCAGCGATCGGGCGCGTTCAAGATCAGCGACCACCACGTGCGCAGCCCGATGCTGAACATCGATCGCTCGTGCCAGACCTGCCATCGCTGGTCCGAGGACGAGCTGCGCGAGCGCGTGCACACGATTCAGGACCGGACGTACCAGATGCGCAACACGGCGATGGACGCGCTGATGGACCTCATCGGCGACATCTCAGCCGCGGCCGGACGCGGCGCCACGGCCGACGCGCTGACACGCGCGCGCGACGAACAGCGCCAGGCGCAGTTCCTGCTCGACTTCATCGAAGCCGAAAACTCCATGGGCTTCCACGCGCCGCAGGAATCGATGCGCGTGCTGGCGACGTCGATCGAACACACGCGCCGCGGGCAGGCGGCGTTGAGGGAATAGACGACTGACGACTGACGACCGGCGACCGGCGACCGGCGACCGGCTACCGGCTACCGGCTACCGGCTACCGGCTACCGGCTACCGACTATGGACGACCGGGCGGAAACAAGGTCCGCCCCCAGGTATCTCGCCGTAGGGGCCGGCCTTGTGCCGGCCCACCGCTGCCCTTCGTCTGCGCGAGTGCCCGGTAGCCGGTCGTCGGTCGTCGGTCGTCGATTCTCACTTCCCCCGTTCCCGCTCGATCAGCGTCCGTTTACGCGCAACGCCCCAGCGATAACCCGTGAGCGAACCGTCGCGGCCAATCACGCGATGGCACGGCACGACGACGGCCGTGGGGTTGGCGCCACAGGCGCGGGCGACGGCGCGCACGGACTTCGGCGCGCCGATGCGCTCGGCCAGTTCGCCGTACGTGATCGTCTCGCCTGGCCGAATCTGACGCAGCGCCTGCCACACGCGCTGCTGGAAGATGGTGCCGTGCAGGTCGAGCGGCAGTTCAACGGACGACGATGGTGTCTCGATCAATGCGACAACGGCGTCGAGCGTATGGCGAAACATCGTCGGCGCAGGTTCGATCGTGGCCTTCGGAAATCGTTCCGCCAGTTGCTGCCCCAGAGTCCGGTCGTCATCGCCGAGCATGACGGCGCAGATGCCGCGCGACGTCCGGGCCACGAGCACGCGGCCGAGCGAGCAGGCCGCCGTTCCAGACTCGATGGCGAGATCGCGTCCGCCCGCGCGGAACGCGCGCGGCGTCATGCCCAGCGCATCGTCGACCTTCTCGTAGAACCGGCCGCTCGACTCGAAGCCTGCATCGTAGATGGCCTCGGTCACCGAACCGGCCGCCAGGAGCGAGCGGCGCGTGCGCTCCGCGCGGTGCGCCTCCGCGTACGCGCGCGGCGTCAGGCCGGTCACCGCGCGAAACACACGATGGAAGTGGTG
>CAZVHY010000336.1:0-3004 GCA_964627115.1 uncultured Solibacteraceae bacterium
GGCCGTCCAGAGAGTGCTGCTCGACCCGATGCCCTACAGGGACGCGGGCGACCTCTACTATGTCTGGCGCGACTACGGCCCCATCGCCGATGTCACGCGCATGACCGTGGCCGGAACCGACATCGTCGAGCTGCAGAACGCCGACGCGGTCATAGAGGGCGCCGCCGGCCTGCAACCGTTCCTGGGCGGGATCTTCTCGCCACACGAAGGCGCCGAAGCGATGGAGATCGCGGTGACGCGCGTGTCACCGAACTTCTTCGACCTGCTCGGTGCAGCGCCCTCGCTGGGTCGCGGCTTTGCACCGGACGAGGCGGGGCCTGGCCGCGAGCAGGTGATGGTCCTGTCCCATCATTTGTGGAATCGTCTGGGATCCGATCCCGCCATCGTCGGAACCGATGTCCGCCTCCAGGGGCGGCCGTTCACGGTGATCGGCGTCCTGCCGCGGGAGTTCACCTTCGTCCGAAGCGAGCCGGCCGCGGGTCCACAACGCGTGGACGCGTATGTGCCCTTCGCCGTCCACCTCGCCGAGACGAGCCCGGAGAACCCGGCCTACACCGCGCTCATTCGCGCTCGTCCAGGAACCTCGCCCGACGCGGCGGCCGCAGCGGTGGCCAGCGTCGGGCGCGCCATCGACGCGCGCGATTTCAACGGGCGCGGCCTGGCGCTCTATGCGGTGGGGTTGAAGGCCGATACCGTCGCGCGGATTCGACCGGCGCTCACGGTGCTCGGCGCCGCCAGCCTCGTACTCGTGCTCATGCTGATGCTGAATCTCGCGTCTGTCCTGTTCGCGCGCGCGGCCCAGCGCGAGCAGGAAGTCGCGGTGTCTCGCGCGCTCGGCGCGAATACCGGCGCGGTCGTACGCGCGATGCTGCTCGAAGGCGGCGTGCTCGGTCTGGCCGGCGGGGCGCTCGGCGTGTTCACCGCGATCTGGGGTACGCGCGCACTCGTGGCCCTGGCTCCGCTCGACCTCCCCCGCCGTGACGCGATCGCCATCGATTGGCCCATCGCCGCCGTCGTCATCGCCATCGGTGGTGCGATCGGCCTCCTCGCCGCGGCGGCGCCGGCCACATGGGCGGCACGAGCATCACTGTCATCACTTCTTGCGGGCAGCGCAGTTCGCGGCGGCGGTGGGCAAAGCCGATGGCGACGTGGAACGATCGTGGCGCAGGTGGCGCTCTCGCTCGTGCTGCTCAGCAGTGGTGCGCTCGTCGCGCGCAGCCTCGATCACCTGCTGCGATCGGACCTGGGCTTCCAACCCGAGGGCGTGTTCACGGTGCGCGTGCGCACGCCGCCCGAGTTCTTTCCCCAGATGAGCGACGCCCTCGACTTTCAGGATCGCGTTCAACGCGCGCTGGCCTCCATCCCAGGCGTCACGGGAGCCAGCGCCACCTCGTCGTTGCCGCTGGCGGGATCGCCACTGACCAACGTCCTTCAGCTCACGATTCCCGGCGCACCCGGTAACACGGGCGATCCCGAGCATGACACGGTCCTCACCGACCTCATCGCGGTACGCGCCAACTACGTGGAAGTGATGGGCATGCGTCTGGTCGCCGGCCGTACGTTCGAGCCGTCCCGCCAGAACGACGTGAGAGAGGTCCTCATCGATGAGGCAATCGCGACACGCCTCTTTCCGGGAAACAATCCACTCGGCGCGACGTTCCGATTCCAGCCGGACGGGCCGGGGTTCACCATCATCGGCGTCGTCGGTCACGCCCGGTTCTACGATCTTCATGCCGACGGACGACCACTGATCCTGATGCGCGCCGAGGATACGGGCATCAGACCTCTGTTCTACGTCATGCGCACGACGCGCGACCTGCGTGCGCTGCTGCCCGACGTGCAGACCGCAGTTCATCGTGTCGATCCGCGCGTCCCCGTTGGCGAGCCGCGCGCGATGACCGACCTCGTCCAGGCGGAACTGAGCCCGCAGTCGATGGGCGCGACGCTCATCGGCGCGTTTGCCATCGGCGCGTTGCTGCTCGCGGCCATGGGCCTGTTCGGCGTCGTTTCGGGATCGGTTACACGCCGGCGCCACGAACTCGCCGTGCGGCTGGCGCTTGGCGCCGACCGCGGCCAGACTCTGCGCCTCGTGATGAAAGAGGGTGCGGGACTCGTCGTGGCGGGCCTGCTGATCGGCGCGCCGGGAATCTACGCCGCCAACCGGGTCATCCGCGGTCTGCTCGTCGGTGTGTCGCCGTTCGATCCGCTGACGCTTTCTGCCGCCGCGCTCGGCCTGCTGGCGGTGGCATTGGTGACGTGTTACGTGCCGGCACGACGTGTCCTGTCGATCGATCCGGCACGACTGCTTCGGAACGAATAGCCCTGCGAGGTCCCACATGCGTGCGCTCACATCTCTTGTCGCTCTCCTGTCGTTGCTGTTCGTCTCTCACGCTGTCGACACCGCCGGAGCGCCGCAGGCTGGCGCGTCGCAGAGCGTCGATCTCGCGGAACGGCTGGCGGCCGGGCGGTTGCGGCCGGTCAATCGCACGAGCGCGCCGCTTCCGGATCGGGCCGGTGCCGTGCACGTGTCAGAACAGATGGGACCAGGCGTGGTCTGGCTCGAGGGCAGCGAGTTCTCCCAGGGCACGATCGAGGTGGACGTTCGCGGGCGCGACGTCCAGGGACAGAGTTTCGTTGGTCTCGCGTTCCACCGACTCGACGACGACACGTACGACTCGGTGTACGTGCGGCCGTTCAACTTCCGCACGGACGATCCGGTCCGTCGCCAGAACGCGGTGCAGTACATGGCGCTTCCCGCCTACGACTGGCCGCGTCTGAGAAAAGAGTTCCCGGGCGAGTTCGAGAACCCCGTCGATCCGTCCGTCTCGCCAGTCGACTGGATGCCCCTGCGCGTCGTCGTCAAAGACCGCACGGTTCAGGTGTATGTGGGCCCCCCGACATCGCCCGCGCTCGAGGTCCGCAAACTTGGCGCGCACGACCGCGGCATGATCGGCCTGTGGGTCGGCAACAACAGCGACGGCGCATTCGCCAACCTGCGGATCAC
>CAZVHY010000337.1:0-3000 GCA_964627115.1 uncultured Solibacteraceae bacterium
ACCCTGAAGGGTAGGCGACCCTGAAGGGTAGGCGACCCTGAAGGGTCGCCTCTACAGGAGCGGGATGCTCCTACGGCGCGCAACGCCGCCCACGGGCCGCAGGCCCGCCTACCGCAGGCCCCCCGAACCGCGCAGCGGTGAGGCCTGCCACAGCGCCGCGGACGGGCCGCTGGCCCGCCTACCGCAGGCCTACCGAACGGCGCAGCGGTGAGGCCTCCAGCCCGAGGAACCGGCACGGCTACTCGTGGCGCAGTGCCACGACCGGATCGACGCGCATCGCGCGGCGGGCGGGGACGAGGCAGCCGATGAGCGCTGCGGCCACCAGCACGGCGGATGCGGCCGCCAGCGCGCCCGGGTCGGCCGGCGACACGTCGACGAGTTCGGCGTCCAGGAGGCGGGTCAGCACGACGGAGGCCGAGAGGCCGATCGCCAGGCCGATCCCCAGTGGAGCCATGCCCTGCCTCAGGACGAGCGCGAGGATATCGCCCGTCGTGCCGCCGACCGCCATGCGCACGCCGATCTCCTGCGTCCGCTGGCTCACCGAATGGGCGATGACGGCATAGAGGCCGGCCGACGCCAGCAGCAGGGCGATGACGGCAAACATCGAGAACAGCGCCGCATGGCTGCTGATGCTCCAATAGGCACCGCTGCCCGTCAGCCGCTCGGCGAGCGTATACGGGCCGAGCCACACCGGCAGGTCGGGGTCCAGTGCCTGAATTTCGTGACGGAACGCCGAGGCGAGCGTCGACACGGGCAGGCGGGTCCTGGCAAAGATCCAGGCCCCGGACGCCGGCCGCTGCCGGTAGGGGACGTAGACGCGCGGCTCGTGGCGGTCGCGGCCGCGGCTGACATCCCACTGGATGTTCGACACGACGCCGACCACGGTGAGCCAGGCGCCGGGCGTCGCCCCGTCGAACAGCCGCACCTGCCGGCCGACCGGGTCCGCGCCCGGCCACGCCGCGCTGGCCATGCGCTCGTTGACGATGGCCGCGGGTCGTGCCGGCGAGCCGTCAGCGGCGTCGAACTCGCGGCCGGCAAGGACGTTTGCGCCGAGCGTCCCGAAGTAGCCGGGGCCGACGTGGGACACGGCGGCGGAGAGATGCTCGTCCTCACCGCGCCGCGCCCCGGTCACCTCGTAGGGCGTCATCGACCCTGTGTCGACGCCCGATGATCCGATGGCCACTGACTGCACGCCAGGCGTCGCGGCGAGGCGTGCGGACAGGCGTTCGAAGAAGCCTGCCTGAGACGCGGGGTCCCTGTAGCCCTCCCCCGGCAGGTTGACGAGCATCGTCACGACGTCTCCAGCATCGAAGCCGGGACTGGCCGTGTAGATGTTGACGAAGCTGCGGATCATCACCCCGGCGCCCGCGACGAGCACGACGGCCAGTGCCATCTCCGTGGTGACGACGAGCGCCGAGAGCCGTCGCCCGCGTATGCTGCCTGCCGAGCCGCGGCCGCCGTCCTTGAGCGTGCCGTGCATGTCCATCCGCGTGAGGCGCAGGATCGGGGCAAGGCTGGACAGGAGGCCGGCGGCGATGGAGATCGCGATCAGATAGGCGAGGACGCGGCCATCCAGGCTGAAGTTGAGGAGGCCGTCGGCCCAGGCTTGCGTCGGTGGCGTGGCCATGCGCTGATACGTGCGAACCCCGATGAGCGCCAGCCACCAGCCTGTCACGCCGGCCGCACACGACAGCAGGAGACCCTCGATCAGCGACGGCGTGGCCACGCGCCATGTTCCGGCGCCGAGGGCCAGGCGGATCGAGACCTCGCGTCCACGTTCGATCGAGCGCGCGAGCGTCAGGTGGGCGAGGTTGGCGCAGGCGATGAGCAGGACGAACCCGACAGCCGCCCACAGTGCGACGTAGGTCGCTCGCGCGTGACGGCCCACGAAGAACTCGGTGAAGGTGACGGGCCTCGGCACCCAGCCCTCGTTGGTCGCTGCGTACTCGTGCCCGAGACGATCGCCGATGGCTTCGAGCTCCGCGCGTGCGGCGTCGATACCGGCGCCGTCGGCAAGGCGGCCGAAGGCAAACCACAGGCCACGGGCGCCGCGCTTCTGCCGCTCCGGCGTGGGCACCAGCGGCATCCACAACTCCTGGCTCTGCGGGAACGAGAAGCCTGGTGGCATCACCCCGATCACGGTAGCGGGCGAGCCGTTGATCCGGACGGCCCGGCCGACGATGGCCGAATCTCCTCCGTAACGCCGCTCCCAGAAGCCATGGTCCAGCACGATGACGGGTGGGGCGCCGGGCTGTTCGTCGGCCGGAGAGAAATCACGCCCGATGATGGGCTGCCGGCCGAGGAGGGCGAACGTATTGGCGCTCACGAGCGTGGCCGTGTAGCTCTCGGCGGGGCCCGTCGCGTCGACAAGCGCCACGCGCTGGTCCGCGACGACGCCCAGATCGCGGAACGAGCGGATGCCGTCGCGCCAGTCCAAAAAGTCGGGATAGGACACGCAGCAGCCGCGTCCGTTCTTCTGCGTGCCGATGTAGAGGATCCGGTCGTTGTCGTCGATGCCGCGGAAGCCCTGGAAGAGGACGGCGTTGGCAACCGTGAACACGGCCGTGTTAGCGCCGATGCCGACGGCGAGTGTGGCGACAGCCGTCAGAGTGAAGCCCGGACTGCGGCGGAGGGAACGGAAGGCGTAACGGATGTCCTGCAGCAGGCCGTCCAGCCACGCCAGTCCTCGCGTCTCGCGATGCAGTTGCTTCGACGCCTCGATGGTGCCGAGGCTTGCAAGCGCACGCCGGCGCGCCTCGGCAGGGGAGAGGCCCTGCCGGATGTGCTCCTCGATCGCCATGTCGACATGGGCGGCCAGTTCTTCATCGAAGTCGCGATCCAGTGCATCGCGGCGGAAGAACGCGATCAGGCGTGCCCAGGCTTCGCGGAGTGTGGTCATCGGGGCCTACTCGTGTCTCAGTGCAACGACAGGATCGACGCGCATGGCGCGGCGGGCGGGAATGAAGCAGCCGAGGAATGCCGCGACGAGCAGCACGACCG
>CAZVHY010000338.1:0-2974 GCA_964627115.1 uncultured Solibacteraceae bacterium
GCAACTGTTCCTGGTTCGCGCAGAGCATCCGCTGCGTGTTGATGACACCCTTCGGGCGTCCCGTCGATCCCGACGTGAAGAGCACTTTGGCGATGCTCTGTGCCGAGACGCGACGATGCGCATCATCGACCGCGTCTGCCGGCGTCGCGGATTCGAGTTCGGTCAAGGGGGTCGCGCGGAGAGACGACGGCGGTGTGCTCGTGACGATTTCGATGTCGTCGGTGGCGACGTCACGCAGGGCGTTTTCGTACTGCTGTCCATCGTCTGCGAACACGAGCCCGGGGCGCATCGTGTCGACGAGCCGGCGCAGCGTGCTGCGATCCCGCACGAGGAGCGAGTAGGCGGGCGCCGCCGGGGCATACGGCACGCCCGCATACATCGCGGCCAGCGCGACGAGCGCGTGATCGATGCTGTTGCCTGAGAGGATGACGATCGTGCGGTCGGTCGAGAGGTGGCGTGTGATGAGCGCCTGTGCGATGGCGCGGACGCGGCGTCGCGCGCAGGCGTAGGTCAGATAGCGCCATGCGCCAGCGGCGTCGCGTTCGGCCAGCAGCGGCCGGTTCGGTACGGCGCCGGCCCAGTAGTCGAGCCGCTCGGTGATGCGCGTGGGATACGGGCCGAGCGGATGCGGCGACCGTGCGCGGATCGTGCCGTCGACATCGCGCGTGGCCACGATGTCGGCGGGCAGCACGCGCGCCGCTGCCAGCGTGCCGGTTGGATCGGTCGGCGTCCCTTGCATGTGCGTCAGCGGTTGCGATCGAGGTCCCGGAACGTGCCGCCCTCGCGTGCGAGCCGTTCGAGAAGCGGTGCGGGCGTCCACCGCGCACCGAATTCGCGATGGAACGCCGACACGCGGTCGACCACGTGCGTCAAACCGACGCGATCGGCGTAGAACATCGGTCCGCCGCGCCAGGCGGGGAAGCCGTAGCCGTTGACGTAGATCGTGTCGATGTCCGACGCGCGCAGCGCGAGGCCCTGTTCGAGAGCACGCGCACCTTCGTTGATCAACGCGTAGATCGCGCGTTCGACAATGTCGTCGTTGGTGAACGTGCGCTGAGCAATGCCTGCCTCACGCGCCTTCGTGCGGATCACGTCGACGACGTCCGGATCGGGTTTCGGTGTGCGATCGTCACCGTAGAGATACCAGCCCTTGCCGGTCTTCTGTCCGAGGCGGCCTGCGTCGACAAGTGCCGATTGCACGAGCGGGCGGCGTTCGGATGGATCGGCAAAGTGATTCAGCGCCTGCTGCACGCGGATGGCGACGTCGATGCCGGCCATGTCGTCGACCGCGAACATGCCCATGGCCATGCCGAAACCGGTCAGTGCCGCATCGACCTGTTGCGGCGTGGCCCCCTCTTCGACCATGTACTGCGTTTCGTACATGTACGGGAACATCATGCGGTTGCCGACGAACCCGGGGCCGTTGCCGACGACGACGCCGACCTTGCCGAGCGCCTTCGCGAAACCGAGTGCGGTTGCCAGTGTCGTTGGTGACGTTTCGGCGCCACGCACGATTTCCAGCAGCCGCATGATGTTGGCGGGGCTGAAGAAGTGCAGGCCGATCACGTCGCCCGGCCGGGACGTGGCGCCGGCAATCGCGTCGATGTCGAGCGTCGACGTGTTGGTCGCGAGCACGGCGCCAGGGCGCGCGATGCGATCGACCTCGCGGAACACCTGCTGTTTGAGCGCCATGTCCTCGAAGACGGCCTCAATGACGACGTCGACCGTGTCGAAGCCGGCGAGATCGGTTTGCGGCGCGACGCGCGCCATGCGTTCCTCGACGCCCTGTTCGGTGAACCGGCCACGCGTGACCGAGACGGCGTAGTTCTTCCGGATGGTGTCCATGCCGCGGGCGAGTCCGTCCTTCGACGCGTCCTGCAGGATCACCTCGAGGCCCGCGTTGGTGCAGGCCATCGCGATGCCACCGCCCATCGTGCCGGCGCCGATGATGCCGATGCGCCGGACGGGGGCGCCCTTCACGTCTTTCGGCAGACTCGGAATCTTGCTGACGGCGCGTTCGGCGAAAAACACGTGGATGAGCGCCTTCGCGGGCTCGGTGCGGACGACGTCGAGGAACAGGTCGGTTTCGCGACGGCAACCCTCGGCGAACGGCAGCTGCGTGGCGAGATCGATGGCTTCAATGGCCTTCAGTGGCGCCGGCTGCTGCGGCTTCACTTTGCGCGCCAGCGCGCGCGCGGCTTCATACAGCGGCGCGTTGTCCTCGGGCGTGCCGAGCTTGTCCGTGCGCTCGCTCGTCTTCGGCGGCACCGTACCGCGCGCGGCGACACGTTCGGCGAACGTGACGGCGCCCTCGAGCAGATCTCCGTCGATTACCTCGTCGACGAGCCCATGCGCGTGGGCGTCGGCCGCCGTGATCGGCTTCGACGTCACCACCATATTCAGCGCCTTCTCGACGCCGACGAGCCGCGGCAGCCGCTGCGTGCCCTCGGCTCCGGGGATGATGCCCAGCGCGCACTCCGGCAGGCCGAGCTTCGCGTTCGCAACCGCCACGCGATAGCGGCCGGCCATGGCCATCTCGAGGCCGCCGCCGAGCGCCGTGCCGTGGATGGCCATCACCACCGGCTTCGTGGCGTTCTCGATACGCGCGAGCAGGTCGTGCAGTTCGGGCTTCGGCGCGTCCGGATCCCAGGCCAGCGGTTCGAGTGTCGTGATGTCGGCGCCCGCGACGAACGTGCGTCCGGCGGCCATCACGACGATGGCGTCGATGTCGGCATCGGCATCAGCGGCGTCGACGGCCGCCATGATGGCCTCGGGCGCACCAGGACTGAGCGCATTGACCGGCGGGTTGTCGACGATGACGACGCGGACGTGGCGATGGGTGTCTGAGCGGACGAGTGGTGCGGTCATGAAGAGTGTGACGATCAGACGGCAGAGGGAAAGCGGATGAGCGATGCGCCCGGCATGCGGACGAACAACGCCTTGTTCGTGAGCGCGCGCTGCAGGTTGTGCCACG
>CAZVHY010000339.1:0-2964 GCA_964627115.1 uncultured Solibacteraceae bacterium
GCCTTGTCGCCTCGTCGCCTTGTCGCCTACGATTCCCCTTGCGGTCATCCCATGCCTCGCCTTTCCCCGCGCCTTCTCCTGTTGTCGGGCATCCTGCTGGTCGCGCTACGCATCGTCGTCCCGCTTTCATCGTCGTCGCCTTCGCAGCCGCCAGTTGCGGCACCGGCGGTGACGGTGGCTGTCGATACGCCGCCCGAGCTCGAGGACGTCAATCGCGAGGTCGAACGGCTCCGTGACAGGCTGACCGACCGCGCCCGCGCAACGACGCCGCGTCGCGATCCGTTCCGCTTCGCCGATCCTGTTCCGTCGACCACGTTCGGCGCGTCCACGGCAGCCATCGACGCCATACTGCCAGCCGAACCCGTGCGCCCGGCCATCGCGTGGCCGGTGCTGGTGGCGATTCTGTCGTCTGGCGATTCGGCCGCGCCCGTGTACCGCGCGGTCTTCGAAGACGCCGCGGGTGTCGTGCACGTGCGATCGACCGGCCAGTCGATCGGCGGCGTGACGGTCGACGCTGTCACGGGCGACGTCGTGACGGTCGTACACGGTGCGTCCGGTGAGTCGACGCAGCTGACACTCCGCTGACGACCGGCCGACGCCGCGTGCGTCGAGAATCCTTCCATTTCGTCACGAAAATCCGGATGGCCGACAGGACACGACGCACATGCGCGCCGGTCGGTATAATGTGCCGTTCGCGCGGTGGGGTGGGCGCACCAACCTGGTGCAAAGCGCTGCAACGACTTGATTCCCGTGGGGATCGGCGCGGCGGCGACCACTTTTCAACACGGTTTTCCACAGTTTCTGTGAAGAACGCGTAACGCGATCAGGGACGTGACCTAAACGACGACGATGCGCGACGAGTCGCGCGAGAAGGGTGACGACAGCAGCATGGCAACGAGCGGCGAAGCGATTGTGCGGCGTGACGGCGAACTGGTGGTGCCCGACAGACCCATCATTCCTTTCATCGAAGGTGATGGCACGGGACCTGACATCTGGCGAGCGAGTGTGCGCGTGTTCGACGCCGCGGTCGAGAAGAGCTACGGCTCACGCCGCCGGATCGAATGGCTCGAGGTGCTGGCTGGCGAGAAGTCGTTCAACCAGACAGGCAACTGGCTGCCCGAAGAGACGCTCGACGCGTTTCGCAAGTACCTCGTCGGCATCAAGGGCCCACTCACGACGCCGGTCGGCGGCGGTATCCGATCGCTCAACGTCGCGCTGCGACAGGAACTCGATCTCTATACCTGCCTGCGGCCCGTGCGGTACTTCGCCGGCATGGAAACGCCGGTTGTGCGTCCCGACCTGGTCGACATGGTGATCTTCCGCGAGAACACCGAGGACATCTACGCCGGCATCGAGTTCCGCGAGGGCACGCCGGAGGCCGCGAAGTTCAGGGCGATGCTGGCCGAAGCCTTCCCGTCGCTCTACAAGAAGGTGCGGTTCCCCGAGACCACGGGCTTCGGCATCAAGCCGGTGTCGCGCGAGGGGACCGAGCGGCTGGTGCGCGCGGCCATCGAGTACGCGATCGCGAACAACCGCAAGAGCGTCACCCTGGTGCACAAGGGCAACATCATGAAGTTCACCGAGGGCGCGTTCCGCGACTGGGGCTACGAGCTCGCGAAGCGCGAGTTCGGCGCGACCGAGATCGACGGCGGTCCCTGGTGCACGTTGCCGAACGGCATTGTCATCAAGGACGTGATTGCCGACGCGTTCCTGCAGCAGATCCTGACGCGGCCGGCCGAGTACGACGTGATCGCCACGCTCAACCTCAACGGCGACTACATTTCCGACGCGCTGGCGGCCGAGGTCGGTGGCATCGGCATTGCTCCCGGCGGCAACATCAACTACGTCACCGGTCACGCCATCTTCGAAGCCACGCACGGCACGGCGCCGAAGTACGCCAACCTCGACAAGGTGAATCCCGGATCGGTGATTCTCTCCGGCGAAATGATGCTGCGGCACCTGGGCTGGACCGAAGCGGCCGACCTCGTGATTGCGTCGCTCGAGAAGGCGATTGCCGCCAAGACCGTCACCTACGACCTGGCGCGCATGATTGCCGGCGCGAAAGAGCTCAAGACGTCGGAGTTCGCCGACGCCATGATTTCGCACATGTAAGAGGAGATTTCGTCACATGAATCGCAAAGTCACCGTGGTGGGCGGCGCCGGCAATGTCGGTGCCACCGTTGCTCGCGCCATTGCCATCAAGGAACTCGCCGACGTCGTCATTGTCGACATCAACGCGGACAAGGCCGCCGGCATCGCGCTCGACATCTTCCAGTCGTGTCCGATTGACGGATCGGATACGCGCCTCATCGGCACGAGCGACTACGCGGCCACCGAAGGGTCGGACGTGGTCGTCGTCACGTCCGGCGTGCCGCGCAAGCCCGGCATGAGCCGCGACGACCTGCTGCAGGTCAACTACAAGATCATGCAGGCGGTCACTGAGCAGGTGGTGAAGTACTCGCCGAACACGATCATCGTGCCGGTGGCCAACCCGCTCGACGCGATGGCGCAGGCCGTGTACCGGATCAGCGGCTTCCCGCGCGAGCGCGTGGTCGGCATGGCCGGCGTGCTCGACTCGGCGCGCTTCCGCGCGTTCATTGCGGAAGAACTGAAGGTGTCGGTCGAGAACGTCCACGCGTTCGTGCTCGGCGGACACGGCGACACGATGGTGCCGCTGCCGCGCTACTCGACCGTGGCCGGCATTCCGCTCACCGAGATGGTGGCGCTCGGCTATCTCTCGCAGGAGCGACTCGACGCCATCGTCACGCGCACGGCCAACGGCGGCGCCGAGATCACGAAGCTCGTGGGCACGAGCGCCTGGTACGCGCCCGGCGCGTCAGCGGCCGAGATGGTCGAGGCGATTCTCAAGGACAAGAAGCTGATCGTGCCGTGCTCGGTGTTCCTGAAGGGCGAATACGGCGTGAACGACCAGTTCCTCGGCGTGCCCGTGAAGCTCGGCAAGGG
>CAZVHY010000340.1:0-2958 GCA_964627115.1 uncultured Solibacteraceae bacterium
TCGATTGACGACGTGCCGGTGATGGCCATCACGCTCAGCGGTAAGGGCGCTGCGAGCGGGGCGGGCGATCGTTACGACGACTACGATCTGCGTCGCGTGGCGGGGCAGCTCGGTGACGCCATCAAGGAAGTGCCGAATGTATCGGAGGTGACGCTCATCGGCGGCCGCGCCCGGCACGCGCAGGTCGATCTCGATCCCGCCAGGCTCGCGGTGTACGGTCTCGATCCCTTACAGGTGCGCGACGCAGTGGCCGGCGCGAACGTGCAGTTCGATGCGACCGGACCGGTAACCGGTGGGACGACCACCGCCTTGCGCGTCGGCCGCACCATGGCGTCGGTGGCCGACTTGCGGCAGACGGTCGTGGGATCGCGCAGCGGCCGGCCCGTCCTGCTCGGCGACGTGGCCACCGTGCACGACGAGGACGCCCGGCCCACGAGCGTCGTCATGACGCACGACCACGAGCGGGCGTATCCCGTGGTGACGCTGGCCGTGGCGAAGCGCCAGGGCGTCAACGCGATTGCCCTCGCGCAGGCCATCGAGGCCAAGCTCGAATCGGCGCGCGGCACGATCGTGCCGTCGGACATGACGGCGGCCATCACGCGCAACTACGGCGAAACCGCGGCCGAGAAATCGAACGAGCTGCTCTTCCACATGGCCATTGCCGTGGTGTCGGTCTCGCTCCTGATCTGGTTCGCGCTCGGACGGCGGGAAGCTGTGGTCGTCCTCGTGGCAATCCCGGTGACGCTCGCGCTGACACTGTTCACGTTCTATCTCTACGGCTACACGCTGAACCGCATCACGCTGTTCGCGCTCATCTTCTCCATCGGCATTCTCGTCGACGACGCGATCGTGGTGGTGGAGAACGTGGTGCGTCACGCGCGAATGCGGACCGGCGAGGCCAACGGTCTCACCGCCATTGCCTTGCAGGCGGTTGACGAAGTCGGCAATCCCACCATCCTGGCCACGCTCACCGTTATCGCAGCCATCCTGCCGATGGCGTTCGTCGGCGGGCTCATGGGCCCGTACATGCGGCCGATTCCGATCGGCGCGTCGGCCGCGATGGTGTTCTCGCTGGTGGTTGCGTTCATCGTGACACCGTGGGCCGCCGTGCGCCTGCTGAAGCCGTCGGGCCACGACCACGGCGAACGCGAAGGGCGGGTCACGCAGCTCTATCGCCGCATCATGCGGCAGCTGCTCGACGACGGTCGCACGCGGTTCGCGTTTCTCGGCGCGGTTCTCGTGCTGCTGGTTGCCGCGATGGCTTTCGTGCCACTGCGCCTGGTCGACGTGAAGATGCTGCCGTTCGACAACAAGAGCGAGTTCCAGGTGATGGTCGACATGCCGGAGGGGACGCCGCTCGAGACCACGGCGCGTGTGGCCGATCGGCTCGCGCGCGAAGTGCTCGGCGATCCCACGGTGCGCGACGTGCAGACGTACACCGGCACGTCGGCGCCCTACAACTTCAACGGCCTCGTCAGGCACTACTTCCTGCGCAGTGGCCCGCACCTGGCCGATCTTCAGGTGAACCTCGTGTCGAAAGGCGACCGTTCGGAGCAGAGTCACGATATCGCGACGCGCGTGCGCGAACGTCTGGCCCCGGTTGCCGCGGCACTCGGTGCGACGATTCAGGTGACCGAAGTGCCGCCGGGGCCACCGGTCCTGCAGACGCTCGTGGCCGAGGTCTACGGTCCCGACGCTGAGCGTCGTCTCGAGATTGCCGCTGAGGTGAAACGCGCGCTGGCCGACACCGACGGCGTCGTCGACGTCGACTGGTACGTCGAGGATCCCAGGCCGCGCGTCGCGCTCGACGTCGACGCCGAGAAGGCCGCGGCTGCCGGCGTCTCGGCCGCGGCCGTAGCGTCGGTCGTGCGCATGGCCGTTGACGGGGAGACGGTCGGGCTGCTGCACGATACCGACGCGCGCGAAGCCGTACCAGTGGTGCTGCAGTTGCCGCGCCCGCTCCTGGGCGATCTGAACGCCATCGGAAGCCTGCGCGTGGGACCGTCAGCCGTGGCCGTGCGTGAGCTCACCCGCGAGCGGCACGACGAGGTCGAGCGGAGCATCTATCACAAGAATCTGCAGCCGGTGACCTATGTGACGGCCGATGTCGCCGGCGCGATCGAGAGCCCGGTGTACGCCATTGGCGCCGTCAACGAGAAGCTGGCCGACGTCGCGCTGCCGGAGGGCTATGCCTTTGGCATCTTCAACGCCGCGCAGCCGTCCGACAGCTCGAAGTATGCGATGAAGTGGGATGGCGAGTGGCACATCACGATCGAGGTGTTCCGCGACCTCGGCATCGCCTTCGCCATCGTGCTCGTGCTCATCTACATCCTCGTGGTCGGCTGGTTCCAGTCGTTCATCACGCCGGTGGCCATCATGGTGGCCATCCCGTTCTCGCTGGTGGGCATCCTGCCGGCGCACGCGGCCATGGGCGCGTTCTTCACGGCCACGTCGATGATCGGCTTCATCGCCGGCGCGGGCATCGTCGTGCGCAACTCGATCATCCTGGTGGACTTCATCGAGCTGCGCCTGCGCGAAGGGCAGCGGCTCGAGGACGCCGTGGTCGACGCCGGGGCCGTGCGGTTCCGTCCCATGGCGCTCACCGCGGCTGCTGTCATTGCCGGCGCCGGCGTGATCCTGTTCGATCCCATCTTTCAGGGGCTCGCCATTTCGTTGATGGCCGGTGAGGTCGCCTCACTGCTGCTCTCGCGCATGACCGTGCCCGTGCTCTATTACGTGACGCATCGGAGGAGCCCGTCATGACCGTTGAACGCATTCTTCGCCTCACCGCCGGCGTCGTTGTCCTGTTCAGTGTTGCGCTCGGCGTGTTCGTCCATCCCAACTGGCTCTGGCTCACCGCGTTTGTCGGGCTCAACCTGTTCCAGTCCGGGTTCACCAACTGGTGTCCGCTCATGAGCATCCTTCGGAAGGCGGGCGTGAAGGATGTCGCGTGCAACG
>CAZVHY010000341.1:0-2942 GCA_964627115.1 uncultured Solibacteraceae bacterium
CTCGCCGACCACGGCCTTGGCGTCGCCGAACAACATGAGCGTGTTGTCCTTCGTGTAGAGCTCGTTGTCGATGCCGGCGAAGCCGGGGTTCATCGAGCGCTTGATGACAATGACGACGCGCGCCTTGTCGACGTCGATGATGGGCATACCGTAGACGGGAGAGGTCTTGTCGTGACGGGCCGCCGGGTTGGTGACGTCGTTGGCGCCGATGACAATGGCGACGTCGGCCTCCGGCAGTTCGCCGTTGGCCTCTTCCATCTCGAGGAGCCGATCGTAGGGCACGTCGGCCTCGGCCAGCAGCACGTTCATGTGTCCGGGCATGCGCCCGGCCACGGGGTGAATCGCGAAGATCACGTGACACCCCTTCTTCGCGAGCACGTCGTGCATCTCGCGCACCTTGTGCTGCGCCTGCGCCACGGCCATGCCGTACCCCGGAATCACGACGATGCGATTCGCGTTCGCCAGAATCGACGCGGCCTCGTCGGCGCTCACGCTCTTCACGGGTTTGGCTTCGACCTGCCCGGCCGGCGCGGCCTTCACCTGGCCGAAGGCGCCGAAGAGCACGTTGGTGAACGACCGGTTCATGGCCCGGCACATGATGATCGACAGGATGAGGCCCGACGCGCCGTCGAGCGATCCCGCGATGATCAGCAGCTTGTTGTCGAGCGCGAAGCCCATGGCCGCTGCGGCCAGGCCGGCATACGAATTGAGCAGCGCGATGACCGTTGGCATGTCGGCGCCGCCAATCGGGATGATCAGCATGATGCCGAACAGGAACGCGAGCCCGGCCATGATCGGGAACAGGTACGTCTGATCCGGATTGACGATCAGCATGCCGCCGAGCACCACGGCCACGCCGAGCACGCTGATGTTCACGATGTTCTGGCCCTTGTAGGTGAACGGGCGCTGGCGCAGCAGCTCCTGCAGCTTGCCGAACGCCATCAGGCTCGCGCTGAACGTGAGGAACCCGAGCACCACCTCGATGACGAGGGCGAGCATCGTGATGCGGTCGATGTCGTCGTAGCGCAGCGAGTACTCGGCCGTGCCCACGAGCGCCGCGGCGAGCGCGCCGAACGCGTGCGACAGCGCCGTGCGCTGCGGCACCGCGGTCATCGGCATCAGCGCCATGGGCACGCCCAGGAGCGTGCCCAGCACGAGGGCGATCGCGATGTTGCGATAGCTCACGATCTCGGGCGACATCAACGTCCCGACGATCGCGAGGGCCATCCCGGCGGCGCCGATGATGACGCCCCGGCGCGCCGTGGGCACGCTGCTCATCCACTTGAGCGCGAGCACGAAGGCCGCCGACGCGGCCATGTACGGAATCGTGGTCAGCAGATCGCTCACTTCTCACCCTTCCGCTTGAACATCTTCACCATGCGAAAGGTGATGAGATACCCGCCGGTCACGTTGATCATCGAGCAGACCACCGCGATCATCCCGAGCGTGGTCGAGAAGGTGGTTTCCTGGTGCCCCGTGATCAGGAGCGCCCCCACGATGGCAATCGCCGAGATCGCGTTGGTCAGCGACATGAGCGGCGTGTGCAGCAGGGGAGACACACGTTTGATGACTTCCAGGCCGACGAACGTCGCCAGCAGGAAGACGTAGAGGGAGGACTGCAGATCGGGCGTGCCGTGATTCATGTCAATTCACTCTCGTCAGGATCTCGCCGCCGGCGCGGCGCCCAGCGCCTCGAGCACGCGCGGGTGGACGACGTCGCCGCCGCGCGCCACGAGCACGTCGCGGACGATCTCGTCACTCATGTCGAGCGTCAGTTCACCCTTCTTCACGATCAACGCGAGAAAGCTGAGGACGTTGCGGGAATACATCTGGCTCGCGTGGGCGCTGAGGCTCGAGAGCACGTTCACCGGACCGAGCACCCGGACGTCGCCCACGACGGCGGTGGCGCCCGGCTCGGTGGCCTCGCAGTTGCCGCCCTGTTCCGCCATCAGGTCCACGACGACCGACCCGGGCCGCATCGCGGCAACCATCTCGCGCGTCACGAGCACCGGGGCCTTCTTCCCCGGCACGCCGGCCGTGGTGATGACGACGTCGCTGTCGGCGACGGCCTTCTGCATGGCGGCGCGTTGCCGGGCGAGGAAGTCGTCGCTGGCCTGTTTGGCGTAACCGCCCGTTCCCTCGACGGCTGACGCATCGACGTCGAGCTCGAGGAACTTGGCGCCGAGCGACGCGACCTGCTCTTTGGCGGCCGCGCGGACGTCGTAGGCGGTCACGTTCGCGCCGAGCCGCCGTGCGGTGGCAATGGCCGACAGCCCGGCGACGCCCGCGCCCATGACCAGCACCCGCGCGGGTTGCAGCGTGCCGCCCGCGGTCATCATCAGCGGGAAGACGCGCCGAAGCGCCTCGGAGGCCAGCAGCACGCCGCGATAGCCGAGCAGGGTGGCCATCGACGACAGCACATCCATCGATTGCGCGCGCGTGATGCGCGGCAGCAGTTCCAGCGCGATGGTGGTGGCGCCGCTCGTGGCCAGGGCGCGGTGTGTCTCCGGCTTCAACAGGGCTTCGCCCATGCCGATGAACAGCTGGTCTTGTCGTCCGGGCCCGGTCAGGCCGGTCTGGGGCGCGACGTACAGCACCACGTCGGCGTTCGCCAGGACGTCGGCCCGGCTCGGGCCGATGCTGGCGCCGGCGGCTTCGTAGAGCGCGTCGGGGTAGGTCGACTCCGTTCCTGCGTCCGTTTCCACGAGGATGCTGGTCCCGAGTTTGGCGACCGCCTTGACGTCGGCCGGAACGAGCGCGACTCGTCGTTCGCCGGTTGAAACTTCTTTGAGAATGCCGATGCGGAGATCCATGACGTGGGGCGACGATCCCTGGGAAATGCGGCCGTCTGACAGGCACTGACGGCGCCGCGGGTGCAAATTCAACCGACCATTTTGTCAGAATTGCGGGCGCTTGACCAGTCGATAGGTGTTCAGACCGGC
>CAZVHY010000342.1:0-2929 GCA_964627115.1 uncultured Solibacteraceae bacterium
TAGCTCGCAGATGATGCTTCGCACCCGTGCCGTCGTGGCGAGCGCGCTCGTCGCGTTGCCCGCAGCGGCCATGGTCACCTGGGCGATCGATCGCACACGCGCGGCCGATCTCGAGACGGCGCTCGTGCGCGTCGTGTCGTCGCAGGTCAACGACCACGTGCGCGAACGATGCGAGAGCGACCCGACGTGGTTCTTCACGGGACCGCAGGAGGGCCGGCCCACCAGTGGGATCTTCATTCCCACGCAGCCCGATCAACTCGAGCCACGTCCTCGTCCGGAGCCACAGCCTTTCGAGCTGTTCGCCTACGGCGAGAACTTCGGCGGTTCGAGCCCGGCCGCACCGAGGTTCCCCAACGAGCTCAGGGTGGCGATGCGTCAATCGTCGCGGCCGGCCGTGTCGTCGTACGACTCCGAACGGGGGACAGGTCTGCAGGTCGCGGTCTCGACAGGGTGGACCGGCAGCGTCTGCATGTACTTCCTCGGTCGCATGGAGCCGCCGCCCAATCAGACGCGGCAGCGCGCCCTGGCCTTTCTCGGACTGTTTGCCATCACGTTCCTCGCGGCGTGGGCGACGAGCGTGCCGCTCAACTGGCGGATTCGTCGTCTCGCGAAAGACGCGCGCGAATCGGTGGACGGCGGATTCACGGCCATCGCGCCCGATCAGCAGCAGGACGAGCTCAGCTCGCTGACGTTCGTGCTCAACGACTCGTCGCAGGCCCTGCACGAACGGCGTGCGCGCATCGATGATCTCGATGAGGCCCTGCGGCGATTCGTCCAGGCGACCGAGCACGACGTGGCGTATCCGCTGGCGCTGCTCGAAGGGCACCTGGCGACGGTGGCCGCATCGCCGGCACCGGCGCGAAACGATGTGCGCGAAGCGTTGCGGCAGGCGCACCTGCTCAGCGGCGAGATCGACAACCTGATGGCCGCGTCGAGGCTGAAGATGCTGTCGCACGCGCCGCCGCGAACGCCGCTCGATCTCTCGGCGGTGGTGCGGCGCGTCGTGGCGCGTCATGCGCCGCTGGCCGATGCAGGCGACGTGAACCTGCGTCTCAGGATGCCCGACGCGCCGGTCACCATCGCCGGCGACGAGCCGCTCGTCGAGCGCGCCATTGCGAACATCGTCGACAACGCCGTGCGCTACAACCGCGTGGGCGGCGACGTCGACGTCACGCTGCAGGCCAGCGTGGCCGACGGGCGTTTCCGCCTGTTCGTCGTCGACAGTGGCCCTGGTGTGAGTGAAGAACACTTCCGCGGACTCACGGCGGTGCGCCGTTTCCGCGGCGACGAAAGCCGTAATCGGCGTCCGAACGCGCCCGGTCTCGGCATCGTGCTGGCGCGAGAGGTGTGCGACCGCTACGGTTTGCAGCTCGATCTCAAGCGGCCGGCGGGTGGCGGGTTCGAGGTGGAAATTTCGGGGCCCTACGATTCGATTCCTGACACGCTCAACACGATCAACAACACGCGCTGAAGGCCGCTGACCACACGACGACGGTCGACGTCGATCCACTCGTCTGGCGCGTGTGCGCGATCGCCCTGGATGCCGGTGTCGATCGTGATCGCAGGAATGCCAAGGCTCATCGGCAGGTTCGCATCCGTGCTGCTCCAGCCGTACGCGGGTTGCAGGCCGGTGGCGCGCACAGCTGCGGAGGCGGTCTGCACGAGAGCACTCGATGCTGACGTCTGCCCGGACGGACGTTCGCCGGTCAGCGCTACGTCCACGGCGATGCGGCCCTGCGATGTCGACCGCGCGCGATTTTCATCGTCGACCGCCTGCTCAATCGCAGACTTGAACGCCGCGTCGAGTTTGTCGAGCTCGCCTGGCGCTTCCGATCGCAGGTCGACTTCCATCCACACCGACGCGGGGATGGTGTTGACCGACGTGCCACCGCCCATCAGGCCGACGTTGAACGTGGTTTTCGGAGAGGCAGGTACTCGCACCTCGGCGAGTCGCTGCATCGCACCGGCCATCGCGGTTGCGGGATTCACCAGTCCGAAGGCGCCGTAGCTGTGTCCGCCCGGACCGTTGAACGTCACACGATAACGCCGGCTTCCGACACCGCCGGTCGTGATGTAGTGCCCGCTGCCCATGCCGTCGATGGAGATGAAGTTCCGGATGCGCTCTCGATAACGGCCCTGATTGAACAGGTGGCGTACGCCGCGGAGCGCGCCGTTGCCTTCTTCGCCGACGTTCGCCACGAAGAGCAGATCGCCTGATGTGCGGATGCCGGCCGCGTCCATCGCGCGCAGCAACGTGAGCAGCGCGGCCACACCTTGCGCGTTATCGCCGATGCCCGGCGCCGAGAACCGTGTGCCGGCGCGGCGGACGGTGACGTCGGTGCCCTCGGGAAACACCGTGTCGAGATGCGCGGCGACAACGAGCAGGGGACCACTGCCGCCGCGTCTCAGCACGAGCACATTACCCTCGTCGTCTGTCTCGATGTCGGTGGCGCCGGACGCGCGCGCGAGACGCCTGAACGCCTCGGCACGCGCATCTTCCTTGAATGGCGGTGCCGGCACCTCGGTGAGCGCGATGAGCTCGGTGACGAAGCGGTCGTAGTCGCGCTCGATGGCCTGCGCGGCCGTCAGATATCCGCTGTTCGCCTGCGTGCGTCCGGCGGCGAGCTCCGCGGGATGCTGGGCGCTCGTGCTGAAGACGCAGAGCAGGGCGAGCAGCAGGCCGCGCAGAAAGGTCATGCGCATATAAGAGGCTACAAGGCAGCGAGACTGCAAGGCTGCGGCGGTGATGATGGGCGGGCACGGGGGCCCGCGCCTGCGAAGGCCTGTAGGGGCCGACTCCTGTGTCGGCCCCACCGCGCTGGAACTACCTGGCCGCGATCGGCGCTTTGCGCGAACGTCCCCAGGCCACGAATGCCGCGAGCCCGCCGAGTACCAGGTTGACGGGAACGCCCGGCCACTCGCCGCGCAC
>CAZVHY010000343.1:0-2914 GCA_964627115.1 uncultured Solibacteraceae bacterium
TTCACGCCCGCGCTCGCGCCGACGCGCGTGGCGCCGGCGGCGACCATGGCCTGCAGGCCTTCGAGATCGCGCACGCCGCCCGCGGCTTTCACGCCCATCTCAGGTCCGACAACGCGGCGCATGAGAGCAACGTCAGCCACCGTGGCGCCGCCAGGGCCGAAACCAGTCGAGGTCTTCACGTAGTCGGCGCCAGCCGCCTTCGCGAGCGTGCACGCGGTCACCTTCTCGTCGTCGGTGAGCAGCGCGGCTTCGATGATCACCTTGCTCGTGGCGCCGGTCTGCCGGCAGACGGATGCGACAGCGTCGATGTCCTTCTCCACGAGACGCACGTCGCCGGACTTGAGCGCGCCGACGTTGATGACCATGTCGATCTCGCGCGCGCCGTCGAACACCGCGCGGCGCGTCTCGTACGCCTTCACGTCGGGCGTCGTGGCTCCGAGCGGAAACCCGACGACCGAGCAGACGCCAACCCCGGTGCCGCGCAGCAGTGACGCGCACAGACCGACCCACGCCGGGTTCACACACACGGTGGCGAAGTGATACTCGGCGGCCTCGCGGCAGAGTTTCTCGATTTCCGCGCGCGTGGCGTCCGGCTTGAGCAGCGTGTGATCGATGTAGCCGGCCACGCCCCTGGGTGCGCCGCCCGACGCGTTCACGCCCAACCGTGCCGCGCCGGCATCGACGATCGACTGCACGCGCGTGGGACAGCAGTCCTCCACCACGGAGTGGCAGCCGCACCGGCGTCCCGGCGCCAGCGCGCCGGTCTGCGCGATGACTTCCTGCGCCATGATGGCGACCAGGCGCGCGAGATCGACCGGATACCGCTCGCTCATCCTGCCTCCTCGACGCGTGTCATCTTGATCAATCTGCGCAGATATCGCGCCTCGGTCGTGGCCGTCGAACGCCAGGTGTCGACAATCTCGATCGCCTCGGCCGGACTGACGAGCGTGGCGCCAAGCGCGAGCACGTTCGCGCCATTGTGCTCGCGAGCGTAGCGCGCCAGCGTCACCGTGTTGCACATGGCCGCGCGGATGCCGTGCACCTTATTGGCCGCCATAGCCGATCCGAGACCTGCGCCGTCGATGACAATGCCCGCGTCCGCTTCGCGCCGCACCACGGCGCGCGCCACGGTCTGCGCGATATCGGGATAGTCCACCGGGTCGGTCGAGTGCGTACCGAGGTCGTCGACCGAGAGCCCGGCACCGCGCAGGTGCGCGGTGATGGCCGCCTTCAACGGCAGACTGCCGTGATCGCCCCCGATGGCCACGCGCGTGATCGGGAACACCGGTGCGAGATCCGGTGGCAGCGTTGCGTCGATAGTGCCGGCTCGCACGACCTTGACGCGTCGTGCCCGCAGCGTGTCCTCGGCCAGCGGCGTGACGTGGCCTCCCGCCTCGAGCTCCACCGTGGCGCCCTCGGGGATCTGCCGCGCTTCAGCTTCGGCGATCAGCTTGAACCGGAACGCGGCAGCCATCTATGCGTCCTCGTCGATCACGCCGATGTACGGCAGGTGGCGATACGCCTCGTCGTAGTCGAGCCCGTAGCCGACGACGAAGCGATCCTCGATTTCGAAGCCGATGTAATCGACCGGCACGTCGACCTGGCGCCGCGACGGTTTGCTGAGCAGGCACACCGTGCGCAGCATCGCCGGCTCGCGCGCCGCGAGGATGTCCTGGAGGTACGTCAGCGTGTGCCCCGTGTCGAGGATGTCTTCCACGATGACGACGTAGCGCCCCTTGAGGGGATGATCGAGGTCCTTCGTCAGCTTGACCTGGCCGGTCGACACCGTGCCCGCGCCGTAGCTGGCCACACCGAGGAAGTCGCACGTCACCGGCCCTTCGAACATGCGGAGCAGGTCCGCCATGAACACGAACGCGCCCTTCAGCACACAGATGAAGTGGATCGTCGTCTCGGGTCCGGCGTCACGCCGGATGTCGGCGGCGATGGCGGCGACGCGATCGCGGATGTCGTCGTGACCGATCAGGACGGGGATCATCGCGCACCCGCGATCAGGACCGCGATACGGGCAACAGAATTGTCGGCAATCGTGCGACGCACGGACGGGATTCTAGCATCGCGATCGGACCCGGGCGTTGTGTATAGTGCTGACGTGCCGGTGCACCTGGTCTCTCACCCCATCGCACAGAACGCACTCCTCCTGCTCCGCAGTACCGCGTCGTACCCGAGCCGCTTCCGGCGGCTGGCCGAACGGCTGAGCCTGCTCATCACCATCGATGCCACGCGGGATCTGCCGACCGCGGCCCGGACGGTGCAGACACCGCTCGAAGCCACCGTCGGTCAGGCACTCAGCGGCGACATCGTCGTCGTGCCCGTGCTGCGCGCGGGACTGGTGATGGCCGAAGCGGTGCTCGATCTCATCCCCGACGCGCGCATGGGACACGTGGGCCTGCAGCGCAACGAGGAAACCGCGGTCGCGTCGCGTTACTACCTGAAGCTGCCGCCGATGTCGGACACCACCACGGTGCTCGTCGTCGATCCGATGCTCGCCACCGGCGGCAGCGCGTGTATGGCGCTCGACCTCGTACGCGCGGCTGGCGGACGAAACGTGCGGCTGCTCTCCATCGTGGCGGCGCCCGAAGGCGTCGCGACCGTCGAAGCCGCGTATCCGGACGTGCCCATCTACACCGCGGCCGTCGACCGCCAGCTCAACGAGCAGAAGTACATCCTGCCGGGGCTCGGCGACTTCGGGGATCGGCTCTACGGAACCTAGCGGACGTGTGAGATGAGTCCCAAGTCGAGCGGACGCGATCCGCGCACGTGGTCCACGGGGCTCACCGCCATCGAGCCCAACCGGATTCTCGTACGCGGCTACCCCATCGACGAACTGATGGGACGCGTGTCGTTCGGCGACGCGATCTTTCTGCTCCTCACCGGCGACCTGCCCACGCCCACG
>CAZVHY010000344.1:0-2907 GCA_964627115.1 uncultured Solibacteraceae bacterium
CGCGTGGTGGCGAACGCCGGCGTGTTCATCATCGATGAGTACGGCCAGCGCGTGTCGGCCACGGCGAGCGGCGCCGATGGCCACTGGCGCGTGCGCGTGGGACGCTCGGGTCCGCTGACCATCGAGGTGGTGGCCGTCGGGTTCCGCGTCTCACGGCAGGCGGTCGACGATCGCTTCCGATCGGGCGCAGCGGTCGTCACCGATCTCATCGTCGCGCCCATCAGCGAGCAGGTCGTCGTCACGGCGGTCGCGGAGCAGGCGCCGCTGCAGATCCTGATGGATCCCCGTCAGCCGCGGCAGCCAGTGCCAGCGCACGACGGCGCGGATTATCTCGACACGATTCCCGGCTTCTCGACGATTCGCAAAGGTGGATCCGGTGCCGATCCGGTGCTGCGCGGCATGGCCGGATCGCGTCTCTCCATTCTCGCCGACGGCGCGACGCTTCTCGGCGGCTGCTCGAGCCGCATGGATCCGCCCACGGCGTACATCTTTCCCGAAACCTACGACATCGTGACCGTGGTGAAGGGGCCGCAGACGGTGAAGTACGGCGCGGCTGCCTCGGCGGGCACCGTCATGTTCGAACGCGTCAACGATCGCCTGATCGCGCCGTCGTGGCAGGCCAACGGCGGCGTCACGTTCGGCGCCTTCGGGCGCAGCGATCAGGTGTTCGACGTGCGCGCAGGC
Source organism: uncultured Solibacteraceae bacterium (assembly GCA_964627115.1). GTDB lineage: Bacteria > Acidobacteriota > Vicinamibacteria > Vicinamibacterales > SCN-69-37 > SCN-69-37. The sequence continues at coordinate 685 of CAZVHY010000344.1, forward strand.
ACCCCGGACATCTACGTGCGCGGTGTGGGCAGCCGTTCGTCGATGGGCGACTACTACGACGGCGCGGGCGATGCGGTCCACTCGGCCTACATGCGCTGGAACCTCGACACGGCCGTGGGCTGGACGCCGGATGCCACGACGCGCCTGGAACTGGCGACGCACCTGAGTGACGGACGCGCCGCATACGCCGATCGCGGCGTCGACGGCTCGAAATTCCAGCGCCGGGGCGCGGGCGTGACGTTCGAGAAGCGCCGGACCGGTTCGCGGCTGAGCCGCATCGATGCGAGCGGATCGTTCAACTACGTCGACCACGTCATGGACAACTATTCGCTCCGCGATTCGGGCGCGATGGCCATGCCGATGGCGATGAACCCCGACCGCACGACGTGGGGCGGCCGCGTGATGACCACGTGGAACGTGGCCAACGCCACGATCGACACAGGCATGGACGCGCAGGCCAACGCGCACCGGTCGCGCAACACGATGCGCCAGGATCAGACGCCGTTCACCACCCTGCCCTGGAAGAACGACGCGCGTTTCTTCTCGGCCGGCCTCTTCGGCGAAATCGACTACCGCACCGGCGATCGCACACGCCTGGTCGGCGGCCTTCGCATCGATCGCGACTCGTCCGAAGACCAGCGCGCGACGGTCGCGCTCTCGATGATGGATACGCGTCCGAATCCGACCGCGGGCCTGCGGCGCACGGACGTGGCTGGTGGCGGCTTCGCACGCATCGAACACGGCCTGGCGTCCATGCCGGTGACCGTCTACGCCGGCCTCGGGCGGACGTCGCGGTTCCCCGACTACTGGGAACTGGCGACCGCCGAGTCCGCGACGTCGCTCTCGGCCTTCGACACGCGCCGCGAGAAGACCACGCAGCTCGACACGGGCGTGCGCGTGAACGTGGCGTCCACCTCGGCGGTGGTGTCGCTCTACGGCAACCGCGTCGACGACTTCATCCTGATGGAGAGCAACTACGCGAAAGCCGGCATGATGGGACCGCGCGCCGCGACGATTGCACGGAACATCGACGCGCGCTCGTGGGGCGGCGAGCTGTCGGTCACGCAGCGGGTCGGCTCAGCGTGGACGGTCGACGGCACGGTGGCGTACGTGCGCGGGACGAATCGCACCGACGACCTCCCGCTCGCCCAGTTGCCGCCGCTCGAGACCCGGCTGAACGTGCAGTATCAGCACGACCGCTGGTCGCTCGGCGGGCTCGCGCGCCTCGTGGCCGCGCAGCACCGCATCGCTCCCAACCAGGGCACCATCGTCGGCCGCGACTTCGCAGCAACCGATGGCTTCGGTGTGTTGTCGATGAACGCGGGATGGAAGGCGACCGACGCGATGCTCATCACGGCCGGCGTCGACAACCTGCTGAACGAGACCTACGCGGAGCACATCAGCCGCCAGGGCGCATCGATTCCCGGCTTCGCCCCGCAGATCGCGCAGGTGCGCGAACCCGGCCGCACGGTGTGGGTGAGGGTGAATCTGAGAAAGTAGGCGACGAGGCTGCGGGCGGTAAGACGACCGTAGGGGCCGGGCTTGCCCCGCCCGCCTTCCCGGGCGGCCCAAGGGCCGCCCCTACAGATGCGTTCTGGCCAATTCGATTGCCGCCGGCAACGGTTCGTGCACAATCCATCCCCGCTGCGGGTATTCGACGATGCGATCGAGCTCGCCCGCGACGTGATGCCGATAGTCGATCCCCTGACGCGCGTAGAGCGCCATGTCCTGCGCCATCGTCACGTCCGGCCGCAGGCGCGTGACGACGAGATCGGGCTGTTGCTGTCGCACGGTCAACCAGACGCGCCTGAGTCGTGTGGGTGAGGCGACGAGAATCACGCGGCGAAGTCCAGCGCCAAATGCAAGCGCGGGATCGATCGCGCAAAGTCGATCGGCCGTGAACGCCACGTTCTCACCGGTATTCGTCGACTGGTTCTCCACGATGACGTCGTCGTCGGGAATGTGCGGATGTGCCTCGCGAAGTACCGTGCGCCAGACGTCGGCTTCGGGCCCGCCCAGATCCCCGGTGCCGGCGCCAATACCGCCCGTGAAGACGATGCGGCGCGCGCGGCCATGTGCATAGAGGTCGCCGCAGAACACGGGCAACGACAGATCGAACATGCCGAACCCGATGACGGCGTCGTACGGCGCGGCATCGAGGCGATCGATCTCCGAGAGCCAGGCGAAGGCGGTGGCGAGGGGCATGGATACAGACTACCGGCT
>CAZVHY010000345.1:0-1318 GCA_964627115.1 uncultured Solibacteraceae bacterium
CCGGCTGCAGCGACACGACCACCACCGTCAGGTCGTCGTACTGCTCCGCGTTCCCCGTCCACTCGCGCATGGTGTCGGCCAGCGTCATGGAGACCTGATGTGCCGGCACGCCGGCCATGTCGCGCAGTACGGCCTGCAACCGCTCCTCGCCGAACTCGTGGCCCGCAGCATTCTGCGCGTCGATCACACCATCGGTGAACGCCACGATGACATCGCCGGGCACGAGCTCGACGTGCCCTTCCTCGTACTCCACGTCTGGAAAGAGACCGAGGGCCGTGCCCCCTGCGCCGAGCTCGATGACCGTCGTGGCACCGTCCGCCGCGCGAATGAGCCACGGTGGGTTGTGCCCCGCGTTGACGTAGCGGAGACGCCGGCCCTGCTCGTCAATCTGCGCGTAGAAGAACGTGACGTACCGGTTGGCCTCGGTCGACTGATACAGGAACCCGTTCATCTTCCCGGCCAGCTGTGACACCGGCAGATCCTGCGTCGTCGCAATCACGCGCAGCGACGCCTGCGTCACCGACATCAGCAGCGCCGCGGGAATCCCCTTCCCCGAGACGTCCGCAACGGCAATGCCCACACGCTCGTCACCGAGATCGAGAAAGTCGTAATAGTCGCCGCCAACGGTGCGTGCCGGGAGCGTGAACGCCGCGAACGTCGCGGCCGTGCTGCGCGGCGGCTGCGGCGGCAGCAGCCGCTTCTGCACCTCCGCCGCCATCGCCAGGTCGCGCCGCAGTCGCTCCTGCTCCACCGCGCGCTCGGCGAGCCGGGCGTTCTCCAGCATGAACGCGAACAGCTCGCCCAGGTTGTTCAGGAACTGTCGCTGTCCCGTCGTGTACTGTTCCCGCGCTTTTGGCGCTCCCAGCAGCAGCACGCCGACGATGCCAGTCTTCGTCCTGAGCGGCACGGCCAGCCGGATGCCGATCGACGCCAGCATGTCGATCTCCGCCATGTGCTCGGGCCCCAGGTCCTGCGCCCAGCGCCGCCAGGTATCGACATGGTCCTTCGAGAACGGCAGCGGATGCTGATAGCGGCGCAGACGATTCATGAGCACGCCGCGCGCCGGCAGCGAGCAGGCCTTGGAGTGATAGTCGCCGTCAGCGCCCTTCTCGAGCAGCAGAATCGACGAGGCGCCCAAGCGCTCGTGCAGCCCGGCCAGCGCCACCTCGATGGCATCGCCAATCGACCGGGCGCGCCGAACCGAATCGGTGACGTCCGTGATCAGCGCGGCGAGCGGCTCTTCGTCGACGCCGGAGAACCGCCGAAATGTCTGCTGAACCTTCTGTTGTGCGACCTGCCACACGGACGGTCTGGCTCT
>CAZVHY010000345.1:1418-2901 GCA_964627115.1 uncultured Solibacteraceae bacterium
GCGGCGCGAACGCCATCTGCACGTCCGTCCGTCGAATCTGCCGAAGCCACAGCGTGTCGGGGTTGCGATCGAAGACCACGTCAGCGTCCGCCTGGAAGATGTGCCACGCGTCGTCGTCGAACTCGTCTTCGAGCTGGCCAGGGCCCCATCCGGCATATCCGAGATAGAGCCGGAAGCGATCCGCGTCGATCGCGCCGGAGACACGCCGCGTCAGCGCTTCGGCCGATCCGAGCACGTGCACGTCGCCCACGACATGACGGCCGTCCGGAATCGCTCGCGACGACCGCACGAGCGCCTGCGCGCCGGTCTGCGCGACGGGACCACCAACGAATACCGGAGCCGTGTGGTCCCGCGCCGCTTCGATGGACTCGAAGACACGGCCGATCGGGACGTTCGAGGGGCGATTGAGCACGAGGCCCATCGCCCCATCCTCGTCGTGGTGCACGAGCAGGATGACCGTGCGGACGAAGTTCGGGTCGCCGAGGCTGCGCGCCGCCACGAGCAGCGCGCCCGGCTTCAGGTCCTCGACATTGCCGTAACGCTGCGGCACCGGACTGCGCAGGCCCTGCGCGCCGGTGGCCATCGCCGACAACGACGAGATCGGCGCGGGCTGCGCACCGATCAGCAACAGAACGCAGGCGAGACCTGCGGCGCACGAGAGGACGCGGCGCATGGCGTCATTGTAGGACGCGTGCGCGCTACGGGCGATAGACGACGCCGGTGTCAGTGCCCTCGACGCTCTGCACGTAGCTCTTCGCCGCGTCCGCCGCGGCGAGGCCGCCCTCGAGCGGCATGCCGAGCGCGCGCAGCGTCTCGGTGATCCAGGGCGGGCTGACGACGTTGACCCGAATGCCGCGCGGCGCTTCGAGTGCGGCCGCGCGGGTGAACCCCTCGAGTCCCGCGTTCACGAGGCTGATCGCGCCGCTGCCCACCATCGGCTGCAGGCCCAGCACGCCGCTGGTCGTCGTGATCGATCCGCCGTCGTTGACGTACTCGAGCGCCTGACGGACGACGTTCACCTGCCCCATCAACTTGTTCGCGAGACTGAACGCGAAGTCGTCGTCGGTCAGTTCTCCGATCGCACGGAAACGCGCCGACCCGGCCGCGCTCACCACGGCGTCGACGCGGCCCGTTGCCGCAAACAACGCGCGGATGGATTCCGGATCCGCGATGTCCACGCGGACGTCGCTGTTGCGGCTGGCTGCAATCACGGTGTGTTTCGCCGACAGCGCGTCAACAACGGCGCGGCCGATAGTGCCTGTGGCTCCAATGACGATGATTCGCATGTTGCTCCTGTCCGTCGGGCCGACACGGGGGTCGGCCCCTACTCGGTATCGATTTTGGTCGATCGTCTCGCCTTGACGCGCGAACGCCGCACCTTGGTGTCGAGCCGGCGCTCCTTCGACGCGGCCGTCGGGCGCGTCTTGGTGCGCCGCTTCGGCCGCACCAGCGCGGCGCGGATGAGCGACGCGAGGCGCGCCCG
>CAZVHY010000346.1:0-2897 GCA_964627115.1 uncultured Solibacteraceae bacterium
GCGAGGCGGTCGTTGGCCCCGGCCCGCACGAGCAGCACGAGCAGCATCGCGTAGAGCGTGGCGCCGGTGACGTATCCGGCGATGTGCAGGAGGGCGGGCGTGGCCTGAGCGGGCATCGCGTGGCGTCCAGTATGCCCCGGCGTGGCCGCCGGGCCGTTGTTCGGTCACATGAATGGTCGCCCAGGGCCAATGAATGGTTCTGAGCGGCCGGCTGACGGCGTCGCGTCGTTATCCACTCGTCGGCGCCATCGAACCGTTCGTTGGGAACGGCGTGCGCTGGCTGACGACGCCCGGTACGGTGTCGGCCGCGATGCTCGGCAGTCGGCAGCACGCCTCGCGCGTGGCCGCCGAACATGCCGAGGCGCAGCTGGCGCACATGCACATGCACGGGTAAGGCACTCATGACACTTCGTCCGTTCTTCCGTACGCTCACGACACTCTTCACTGCGGCGTTACTCGTCACGCCCCTGATCGCTTTCGCACAGGGCGCCGGCGTCATTGCCGGCCGCGTCATCGACAGTTCCGGGGCGCCGGCACCAGGCAGCGCGGTGACCGCCACACACGAGGCGACCAGCGTGACCTTTCCGACGATGACCACCTCGTCGGGCTACTACGCGGTCGTCAACCTGCCGCCAGGGCGATACCGCGTAACGGTCGCACTCAGCGGCTTCCAGGCACCGGCCCGGGACGGCGTCGTCGTGAACGTGGATACGCGCTCGACTGTCGACGTGAGGTTGACACCGGCAGCGGTGGCCGAAACCGTGACCGTCGAGGGCGCATCCACACGCGTCGACCGCCTATCGCCCGCGGTCGGCACCGTTGTCGATCGGCAGTTCGTCGAGAACCTGCCGCTCAACGGTCGCAGCTTCCAGACGCTGCTCGAGATCACGCCGGGCGTGACGCTCGCACGACCGTCGATCACGTCCACCGGTCAGTTCTCGGTGGCGGGTCAGCGCACCAACGCCAACTACTTCACGGTCGACGGTGTGGGCGCGAACGTCGGCACGAGCGTCAATGCGCAGTTCGCCCAGCAGGCCGCCGGATCGCTGCCGGCGTTGACCGTGTCGGGCGGCACCAATGCGCTCGTGTCGGTCGACGCACTCGAGGAGTTCAAGATTCAGACATCGAGCTACGCGCCCGAATTCGGCCGCACGCCCGGCGGTCAGATCTCTCTTGTCACGCGATCGGGAACGAACCGGCTCGCGGGAGCGATCTTCGACTACGTCCGGCACGACGTACTCGACGAGAACGACTGGTTCAACAAGCGCGACGGGATCGAGAAGCTGAAGCTGCGCCAGCAGCAGTTCGGTGGCGTGATCGGCGGACCGATCCGGCTGCCTGGCTACGACGGTCGCAGCCGATCGTTCTTCTTCCTCTCGTATGAAGGCTTGAGGCTGACGCAGCCGCAGGACGTCACGTACGCGGTCGTGCCGAGTCTCGAGGCACGGCAGCAGGCCACCGGCATCGTCCGCGATCTGTTCAACGCGTTCCCGCTGCCGAACGCGCCGGCCGAGCCGGGGGATCCCGTGTTGATCGAGCGGTACCGCGTCGCGGTCTCGTCGCCGTCACGGTTCGATGCCACGAGCCTGCGCGTCGATCAGCACCCCGTCGTCGGCTGGCGGATCTTCGGCCGCGCGAATCACGCGCCGTCGAGCAACAGCCAGCGGTCGTTCGCCAACGGGCAGAACGCCTTCGCGCTCGCGACCACCACCGTCACGGTGGGGTCGACATGGACGCCCGGCCTCCGCGTGTCGCACGATACGCGGCTCAACTACAGTCGATCGCGTGGACTCTTCGAGTTCAACGTGCTGCCGGTCGATGGCGCCGTCATCCCGGATCTCGACGTGCTCTACCCGTCGTTTGCCAGCCGAGAGTCGTCGCGCGTGAACCTGCAGCTCACGCAGGCCATGCCGTTCCAGCCCGGACGGTCGGCAGCCAACTTCACCATCGGCAAGAGTCTCGGCAACTCGCAGGCGCAGTGGAACTTCGTACACACGACGACGATCGTCGCCGGCGCCCACGAAGTGAAAGCGGGGCTCGACTGGCGTCGTCTGCACCCGGGCTCGGACTTCAGTCCGTACAGCTTTGCCTATGTCTTCCGCAGCGTCGAGGAAGCGCTGGCCACTGGCGCGCCGGCGAGTGTCAGCCTGCAGGCCTTCGCGCCTGAAACGCGTTTCCGCGTGCAGAACGTCTCGCTGTTCCTGCAGGACACCTGGCGCGCGACGCCGCGGCTCACGCTGACCTACGGTGCGCGGTACGAGATGAATCCGCCGCCGTCGGGTGATCCGCTGCTTCCGTACACCTTCGACGGCCTCGACGATCCGCTGACCATGACGCTGGCGCCGCAGGGCACGAGGTTCTACGAGACGACGTGGAGCAATGTGGCGCCGCGCGCCGGCGTGGCGTACCTGCTCTCGGACACGCGCGATGTGGTGCTGCGCGGCGGCTGGGGCGTGTACTACGACCTCGGGTCGGGTCCGGCGCTGCGTGGGTACACGAGCTTCCCGTATAACTCCACGCGGAGTGTGCCGAATCCCGGCACGCTGCCGCTGCCGGACGCCGTGCTCACGCCTCCTCCGTTCAACGCGGAGCCGCCGTTCACCGCGTCGTTCAACGTGACCGACAGAAATCTCGATCTGCCCTACACGCAGCACTGGAACGCGAGCGTGGAGATGGGGCTCGCCCGGCACCACGCCGTGACGATGGGGTACATCGGCAGCGCGGGGCGCCGGCTGCTGAGGACGGAAATTCTCAGGAACCAGGCCGCCAACCCGACGCTCGGGACGCCGGCCATCGTCGAGCTGAACCCCGCATTGTTCGCGAACAACACGACGGTCAGCACCGTGCGCAATGGCGCGAGCTCGAGTTATCACGCGCTGCAGCTGCAGTATCAGCGG
>CAZVHY010000347.1:0-2878 GCA_964627115.1 uncultured Solibacteraceae bacterium
CCTGGAGGAACTCGCACGGGCCGACACGCGGCCGGCCCTCGACACCCATCTGCGCCACGGCGTACAGCCCTTCGTCCAGGCCGTTGGTCAGCAGCACGCTCTGCGTACCGACACCGAGCCACGCGGCGACCTTCGCGGCGATCGCGTCGTAGTCCGGATACGTCGCGATGTCCTGGGCCGTGAGCGTACGCAGCGCTTCGAGCACGGCGGGCGAGCAGCCGGCCGTGTTCTCGTTGAAGTGCAGGCGCAGGCGCGACGTCGTCATGGCCGATCAGAGGCGAAGCCGGATCGACGCCGCGTGCGCAGCCAGACCTTCGGCGTCGGCCAACGTGGCAGCCGCGGGACCAATGCGGCGCATGGCGGCCGCACCGAGCGTCTGTACCGAGAACACGCGGACGAAGTCCGACGCGCTCAAGCCGCCCCGGAAGCGGCCCGCGCCGCCGGTTGGCAGCACGTGGTTCGAACCCGTGCAGTAGTCACCAGCCGCCTGCACGCTGTAGTCGCCAACGAAAATCGTGCCCGCCGAGACGTAGCGCCGCGTGTCGTCTGTCGCGTCGACGACCAGGTGCTCGGGTGCGAGACGGTTGACGATGTCCACGGCCTCGTTGCGCGAGCGCGCCACGATGATGGCGCCGTTGGCCGCGATCGCCGTCGCGGCCGGACCGGCCGGCGGCATCTGGCGCGCAATCTCCTTCGCAACAGCCTTGGCCAGTGACGCCTTCGTGGTGACCAGAATGGCGCGCGCGGCGGGATCGTGTTCAGCCTGTGCGATCAGGTCAGCCGCAATCCACCCGGGCTTGCCGACGTCGGAGCAGACGACGATCTCGCTCGGGCCGGCGTGCAGGTCGATGGGGCAGTCGCGCGAGACGAGCGCCTTGGCCGCCGCCACCCACGCGTTGCCCGGGCCCACGATCTTGTCCACGCGCCGGATCGTCTCGGTGCCGTACGCGAGCGCACCAATCGCCTGCGCGCCGCCGATCGCGTACATCTCCGTGACGCCGGCAACGAGCGCGGCGGCCAGCACCACGGGCGCCGGTGACGGGCACACGGCCACGACGTCCTTCACGCCGGCCGTACGCGCGGGCACGGCGGTCATCAGCAGCGTGGACGGCAGCGGATAGCGGCCGCCCGGCACGTAACAGCCCACGCGTGCGAGCGGCTGCACGCGTTGCTCGATCCGGTGCCCCGGACCGATGTTCACGACGAACGGCCGCGGCACCTGCTTTTCGGCCACGCGTTCGATGTTGCCCGCGGCCAGCTCGAGCGCGTGGCGCACTTCGGGCGGTGTGGCGTCCCAGCCGCGCCGCAGATCGGCGGTCGACAGCGGCGCGAGCGACACGCGTGCGGCGTTGGCGCGTCGATCGAGCTTTCGCGTCCACTCGCGCAGGGCCCGATCGCCACGGGCGCGGACGTCGTTGACGATACGCGCGGCCTGTTTCTCGACCTTCTCGTCGCGCGAGTGATCGCGCGCGGCGATCGCGTCGAGCGCCTTTCGGTCTGACGACTTGACGATGCGCATCACAACACGATCTTGTTGAGCGGATACTCGACGATGCCCTGGGCGCCGGCCGCCTTCAGTCGCGGAATCAGCTCGCGCACGGTCCGTTCCTCGATGATCGTATTGATGGCCACCCAGACGTTGTCGCTGAGCGGCGAGACTGTCGGCCGCTGGAGCGCGGGCAGCAGTGCCACCACGCGATCCAGATCCTCACGTTTCACGTTCAGCATGATGCCGACGCGGCCCTGCGCCTCGATGGCCGCGCGCAGGAGCAGCGCGATGTTGTCGACCTTCGTCTTCTTCCACTCGTCGGTCAAGACAGCGGGATTGACGATGAACTGCGTGTTCGATTCGAGCACGGTGTCGATGACACGAAGGCGATTGGCGCGGAGCGACGATCCCGTTTCCGTGACCTCGACGATGGCGTCGGCAAGCACGGGCGGCTTCACCTCGGTGGCGCCCCACGAGAACTCGACGTTGACGTTGACGCTCTGCTTCGCGAAATACGCCTCGGTCGCGCGCACGAGCTCGGTGGCGATCGTCTTGCCCTCGAGATCCTTCGGCGAGTGGAAGGGCGACTCGTCGGGGACCGCGAGCACCCACTTCACGCGCCCGAAGCTCTGCTTCGCGTAGACGAGATCGGCCACCGACACGACGGCGCCGTCGTTCTTCGACGCGGCCGCGTGTTCGGCGACCCAGTCGAGGCCCGTGAGGCCGGCGTCGATGACGCCGTCGGCCACGTAGCGCGCCATCTCCTGCGCGCGGATGAGCAGGCATTCGATTTCGGGATCGTCGATCCCGGGATAGTACGACCGCGAGCTGACGTAGATGTTGAAGCCCGCGCGCGCGAAGAGCTGAATCGTCGCGTCCTGGAGCGAACCTTTCGGAAGTCCGAGCTTGAGCTTCATCGCGTCACCTCGAGCGTCATCGGCTTGAAGAAGCAGGTGCGCTCGCCGGTGTGACACACGTTGCCGTCTCCCTCCCGGCGCACCTTCACCAGCACCGTGTCGTCATCGCAGTCGGTCGAGAGACTGACGACGAAGAGGCGGTTGCCGGAGGTTTCACCCTTCATCCAGAGCTTCTGGCGGGTGCGCGAGTAGAACGTGGCGTATCCCGTCGAGCGGGTGAGCGACAGGGCTTCGTCGTTCATGAAACCCACCATGAGCACGTCGTTCGATTCGGCGTCCTGGATGACTGCCGGAACGAGGCCATCGAGCTTGCTGAAATCCATAACCGGAATGTCCTTGCCCGGCCGGGACTGAGGGGGAAAAAGAACGCCCCACCAGAACCGGCGGGGCTGCTGAGATCGTGCGAGGTTGACGAGTCGCTACGCGCAGTTCCACCGGACGGTCAGGTGACCGTGGTGATGGTGGTGGTGCG
>CAZVHY010000348.1:0-2872 GCA_964627115.1 uncultured Solibacteraceae bacterium
GCCGTGCAGCCCGCATCTACCGCCCCGCTGCGTACAACCGCAGCTGCTGAATCGACCACACGGGCTGATCGCCGGCCGGTGTCGCTGTCTGGGTGATGCGCACGAAACGCGCGGGCACCGGACGGAACGTGATCACCGTGGTCGCACTGGTGCCCGTGCCTTTGGCCGCCGACACCCACGTCGTGCCGTTCGTCGATGTCTCGACCGTGTACCCGCGTGGGAACCCGACAACGGGTGGTGCCCCGCCGGCGCGGCCGCCACCACCACCGCCACCGCCACCGCCGCGGCCGCCGGCGGTCGACGTGAACTGGATCTCGGTGACGCTCACCTGCTGCGGCAGCTCGATCTGGAACCACATGCCCGGCGCCTGCACCGCCTGGCTGTTCCACGACGTCATCGACAGGCCCTGCGCGGCCGCCGCGTCGTTGTGGCTCGCCGACACCTTCCACGAGCCGTCGTTGATCAGCAGCGTCGGCAGCGACGCCACGAGATCGGGCACCGTCCACATCTCCCTGCGGTTCGATGTGGCCGCACGCACGCGACTGACGTCGGCCACGCTCACCATGCCGCTGCTGTTGCCGAAGCTGTTGCGGACGTACGATGTCACCGCCGCAATCCAGTCGTCGGTCTGCGCGAGACTCGGAATCATCACGTCCTGATAGGTCTCGCCATCGATCGGTCCGGTCACGCCGTGCAGCACGGCCTTGATGACGTAGTCGCGATGGCCGTTGACACGCGGCGATCCCACGAGCCGCGGCGCCATCGTGGCGCCCGACGCATCACCCGGTCGCGGCAGGCCGTATCCATCCTCGCCGTGACAGGTCGCGCACAATTCGCCGTAGATCTGCTGGCCGCGTTCGATCGTCGTCGTCTCTTCCGCGGTGTAGACGGGCCCGCCACCACGACCGCCGGGACCGCCTCGTCCGGCGGCGGCAGGCGGATTGAAGATGGTCGTGGCCACAAGCTGGACGCCGGCTTCGGGCCGCGCCGCGGCCACAGCCTTGATCGTCTCGGCGGCTTCCGGCACGCGCCACTTGTTCAGCGTGAGCAGCGCCTGAATCACCACGTTGACGTCCGCATCGGTCGCCATGCGCCGGTAGTCGGCCGCAAACGATCGATCGCCGCCCTTGTAGAGCGTTTCGCTCGCGCGAATCGCCTGGATGCGCATGCGCGGCTCGGCGTGCGCCATCTCGCGCCGCACGGTGGCGGCATCGAGCGCGTCGAGCCCCTCGAGCGTCCACATCGTGTGGAACTTCTCGAGCAGGTTCGTCGACGAACGCAGCCGCTCCTGGAGCTGCGGCACCACGGTCTTGTCCTGTCTCAACACGAGCAGCTGCTGCGCCGTGTCGCGCCACCAGCCGTTGTCGTGTGAGAGGTGCGCCACCAGTTGCGCCGACGTCTCGTCGTGCATCCGCGGCGTGGTCGTGTCGCGCGCGATGGCATCGGATCGATCGGGACGCACACCGTCGTACACCAGGCGCCAGATCCGTCCGTGCCGCACGACCTTGTCGAGGTCGTACTGCTCGATGCGCGCGCGCAGGTACGTGCCCGGCCCCGACCAGGTGGCTTCCTGGATGATGCCGCGGTACATGTCGGTGATGTAGACCGTGCCGTCCGGCGCGGTCGTCATGTCGACCGGACGGAAGTACGGATCGGTCGACTTGATGAACTCGTTGCCGTCGTACGCGTTGCGGATCGTGGTGAGGCCCTCGCGGTTGTCGGATTTCACGCGACGGACGATGCGCGCGACGACCTCGCCGTAGAGGTAGTCGCCGCGCAGATCGGCCGGCATGCGATGACCGCGCACGATGTCGTTGCCGGCGCCGGCGGTGGTGCCCCGAAGCGATCCGTCGGGCATACGCGTGGCGCTGAGGCCGCCCTGCATGTCCGCGATGCGCACGGGCGCGCCCCACGTGATGCTCATGTCGGGATCCATCGGCGCAATGCCGCCAACCGCTGCCGCGCCCCGGCCGCCGCCGAAGTTGCCGTAGTGAATCGGGAACTGCCAGTAGCCCGGCAGACCACTCGCTCCGCCCTGGAACCAGATCTTCCCGTCGTCATCCTGCACGACGCCCCACTGCGCGCCGCCGTTGCCGGTGGGTTCCTTGATGATGCCGTGCGGCGTCCAGCGCGAACGGAACGCGTTGAACGTGCTGTACATCCAGTTGTCGAGCGCCCAGGTGAAGTGACTTTCCTGGTGCTCGACGTTGCCGAGCCGGCCGTATCCCGTGTCGAACAACTCGCGGCGATCGGCGATGCCGTCGCCGTTCGTGTCGGTGTAGAGCCACACGTCCTGCGAATTCGACTCCTTCACGATGAGTTTGTCGGGGCCGAAGGGCGTGGCGAAGCGCGGGAAGATCAGGTTGTCGACGAAGACCGTGTGCTGGTCGTACACACCGTCGCCGTCCGTGTCGACGTGACGCGAGATGCGACCAACCGGATCGAGTTGCCCGGTCGCGTCGGCGTCCTGCATGTAGCCGCGGATCTCGAGGACGAACATGCGGCCGTTGCCATCGAAGTAGATCGCCGAGGGTTCCTCGACGATGGGATCGGAGAGCACGAGCTCCATGCGGTAGCCCGGCTGAAGGATGAACTTCTGCCGCTGCTCTTCAGGCGAGAGCGGCAGCAGCGCGCCGCGCCTCGAGAAGTCGTAGCCCTCGTACGCGGGGTCGGCGAGCTGCGGGCCACCGGCCAGCACCTCCGGCCCGCCGCGGCCGCGCCCGGCTCCGCCGGCACGGCCGTCGGCCGGCCCAGGTCCCCCTGGCGCCGGCGCCTGGGCCGCCGGCGCCCCGGCGGGGCCCGGTGGCGCGGCTGGCGGCGCAGGGGCCTGCGCCGCCAGCACGAAGCTCGTCGCGCCAGCGACGAGCACGGT
>CAZVHY010000349.1:0-2868 GCA_964627115.1 uncultured Solibacteraceae bacterium
CCGATGACCCGATTGTGCCCCTGGCCGTCGTGCAGTTCGCGATCGGTGGCGAGCACGCTGATGAACGAGCGCCCGATGTCGCGGCGCGCCCGGCCGACGAACACCAGCGATCCGAACTCCTGATCGGCGAGGCCCGAGCCGTTCGCGCTGGGCAACACCACGCTGCCGCCGCCGGTGTCGTCGGCAACCAACGTCGCGTAGCTCACACCGTGTGCCTTGCCGGTGAGTCGTGCTCCGAATCGCGGCGACGTGATCGTTCGCGTGTGCACAGCCTGGATGGGTGTGCGCAGCAGGTTCACGCCCTCGAGAAAGAATGGGCGCTTCTCGTTGAAGAACAGCGCAAAGCGCTCGTTGGTCGAGATCTGCGCGGTGTCGGATTCGATCTGCGAAAAGTCGGGATTGGCCGTGAAGTCGATGACGTTGTCGGCGTTCGGCGTCCACTTCAAGTCCAGTCCGGCGCGGGCCCTGGCGTCGACGTCCGTGAGCGGCGTGCCGGGGCCTGCCGCGGCATTCGCCTGCCGCGAGCCCGACACATAGGGCGCGGCCACGAGGTGTCCGCCGCTGGGCAGCTTTTCCAATCCGACGAGCGTATTGGCGCGGCAGATGAAACAGTTGCCTCCGCGCGGCAACCGCGCCGAAAACATCTGATAGCGGAAGTCGCGCGGGTAGTTGCGATACAGCAGGATGCCCCACGACTGGGGATCGGCGCTGCGATAGCGCAGCGACGAGAACGGCACGCGGATCTCGAGCGTCCACCCGCGGTCGGTGATCCGCGCGGCCGAGTCCCAGAAGTAATCAGGCGACGAATCTTCCCCCGCGGCGTCGTCGGTATCGGCGTCGTATTGCACGCCGCGCGGCGTCGCCAGGAGCAGGACGGCGGTGCGGCCGTCGTTGCGCGTATCGAGAATGACGCCGGCGTAGTCGGTGGAATTGCCGCTGATGTTGTCGCGATCCGACACCGGGGCGCGGATGGCAGAAGGGTTCGGATCCTCGAACTCGAAGGCGGCGTAGAAGAACGTGTCGTCGTAGGCCAGATAGGCGACGCTCTTCACCTTCGGGTCGACGTTGTCGCCAGGATTCGTTTCGTACCACCGGTCGACGCGCTCGGCCCGGCGCCAGGCGTCCTCGTCCAGGTTGCCGTCGATGATGACTGGCCCCGTCAGCCGCGCAATCCGCAGGGCGTCGCCAGACAACGGCGACTGCGCCTGTGCCGGCACCACGCCGGCCAGGACAGACGCACCAAGCGCCAACACCCATTTCGCCATGCCAGCCCTCATCCCGCACTTAGACGGAATGGGACGACGCCGCGTTGGCTTCGGCCTGTCTCCGGCGCTTCGGCCCGATCCAGGACACATGAGGTCTGAGGGGTGTTCCGCCACTGGGTCGGTGGAGAAAACCCGGGAGGCGGGCGATTGTTTCGGGACCGTTTGTCAGGCCCACTCCGTCACGCTGGCTCCGCATTCCTGGACAGAGGAGCCTGGCGTGAATGACCTGCATTTCTGGTCGCCATCTCACTGTTTCCCGCGCGCCATGCGGCGTTCCATGATCCGCCGCCACCAGTCCGTCACCGGAATGGCCGCCATCACCATCAGCAGCGGCATCATCGGATCGCGATAGCGCATGATGATGTAGATGACCGCATGGATCAGCCAGAAGCCGACGATCATCGCCGCAACCACCCACGTGCCGTCGCTGGCGACCTGCCGTGAACGAAAGGCAAGAAGACCGCCAATGACGATGAGCAGGTACTGCAGCACCTCGAATACGCGGATGCTGGACACCGCTTTCGATGTCGCGAAATCGTCTGCGTCCGGGACGTTGGGTTGCCAGAAATACGCGAGCCTCAGGGCGGTCAGTTCCGCGAAGCGGCCCGGATTGGCGGCGATCCAGTCCAACGCTTCCCGTTGCAGCCGGTCGCCATTGCGGACTTCACCGAGTGCGAGGCGGGTGTCCTCCCAGCCCTCGGCCAGCGGCGTGTCGGTGATGCTGATGAACTTGCCTGTCGCCGCCGGATTGTTACCGATATACAGGTTGAACGGTGCGTTCGTGGTCAGCACCGGCCGCCCGACCATGGCATTGGTGGCATAGAGCCACGGCGCAAGAAGAACCGACGCCCCGAGCAGGAAGCACAGGCCGGATGTGAATGCCGGCGCAACACGGCCCTCACCGCGCCAGAGCCGGATCAGCGCGACGCCGACGCCCAGACACAGCGGCAGGGCCGAACCGCCCGTGATGAGCGACGCGCCCCAGAGGACACCGGCCATCAAGGCGACCAATCGCGGCCGATGACCACGTGCGATGACGATGGCGCACCACGCGATTGCCAGCAGCAGCGGGGTCGCGAGATTTTCCTTGGCCAGCGTCGAGGCGTTCCAGACGCCCGCGAACCACACGGCGAAGATCGCGGCGGCGAACAGGCCCGCCTCCCGCCTTGCCGACAGTGCGAGCGTGAGCGCGAGCCGATAGACGAGCCACATCGATAGGCCCGTCAGCAACATGTTGACGGCCAGCGCGACGGGCACGCGGCTGCCAAACAGCGCGAAGAACGGAGCCAGCAGCAGTGGGTATCCGGCGCTCATGAACGCGCGGTTGCCGAACTGGTCGACCATCCGGCCATCTTCGACGAGCGATGTCGCCATCGTAAAATACGACAGGGGATCGTCCGCATCGATGCCCGTTTGAAGAACCACGATGACGAGGACGCGAAGCCCGATGGCGCCGACGATGAGGCACGCCAGCAGGACGGCTGCGGTTCGTGCCGTGATGGCGCTGTTCTGGTCGAGTGAGGTCATGGGCTCCGGCCCGTCAGAATATCAGGCCGACCGCCCCGCCTCCTCGCCGTGAGCCTTTCAGTCGCAGACGAGCGTC
>CAZVHY010000350.1:0-2862 GCA_964627115.1 uncultured Solibacteraceae bacterium
TGCTTCGTTACGGACAGCCTGGCCAGGAGAAGCCCGGCATTCTCGACAACACGGGTGCGTTGCGCGATCTGAGCGGCGTGGTGCCGGACATCGCTGGCGACGTGCTGCTGCCAGAGTCGCTCGCCACGCTGCGCGCGATCGATCCGGCCACGCTGCCGCGGGTGACCGGTGCGCCCAGGATCGGCCCGTGTGTCGGCCATGTCGGCAAGTTCATCTGCGTCGGGCTGAACTACTCGGATCACGCCGCCGAGTCGAACATGCCGGTCCCGGCCGAGCCCATCCTGTTCATGAAAGCCACGTCGGCCATCTCCGGCCCGAACGACGACATCGTGCTCCCGAAAGGCGCCGAGAAGGCCGACTGGGAGGTCGAGCTCGGCGTGGTCATCGGCCGCACGGCCAAGTACGTGTCCGAAGCCACGGCACTCGACTACGTGGCCGGCTACTGCGTCGTCAACGACGTCTCCGAGCGGGCGTACCAGCTCGAAACCGGCGGCGGTCAGTGGGGCAAGGGCAAGAGCTGCGATACGTTCGGCCCGATCGGTCCCTGGCTGGTGACGACAGACGCGGTGGCCGACTGGAACCGTCTCGGCCTCTGGCTCGAGGTCGACGGCAAGCGCTACCAGAACGGATCGACCGGCACGATGATCTTCGGCGTGCCGTACCTCGTGAGCTACATCAGCCAGTTCATGAGCCTGCATGCCGGCGACATCATCAGCACGGGCACGCCGCCCGGCGTGGGCCTCGGCCAGAAGCCGCCGGTGTTCCTGCAGGCTGGCAGCGTCGTGCGGCTGGGCGTCGAAGGCCTCGGCGAACAGCAGCAGCGGACAGTCGCATGGCACGGGTAACGGAACCCTCCTGATGGAGCCCCGGGTCTTCAGCCCCGGTATTCTTCCGAATGGAGCCCCGGGTCTTTAGACCCGGGGAACACGCAGAAGTATTGATGTGGCACTGAACGACACGCTCCTCGCAACCCTGAGAACCATCGTCGGTGACGACCGCCTGTTGACGAAGGCGGAGGATCTCGTCCCGTACTCATTCGACGGCACCGCCGCGCTGAAGGCACGGCCGGGCGCCGTCGTCTTCCCGCTGACGACCGACGAGGTGTCGGCGTGCGTGCGCGCGGCCGTCGACGTCCAGGTCCCCATCGTCACGCGCGGCTCGGGCACCGGCCTGAGCGGTGGGAGCGTGCCGGCGCCCGACGCGCTGGTCGTCTGCCTCGCGCGGATGGATCGCATCATCGAGGTCGACGCCGAGAACCTCACGATGCGCGCGCAGGCCGGCGCCGTGACGATGAAGATCGACGAGGCCGCGTCGAAACACGGCCTGCTCTACCCTCCTGACCCCGGCTCGATGCGCATCAGCACCATCGGCGGCAACGTGGCCGAGAACTCGGGTGGCCTGCGCGGGCTCAAGTACGGCGTCACGCGCGACTACGTGATGGCACTCGAGGTCGTGCTCGCTGACGGCCGCATCACGCGGTTCGGATCAGCC
Source organism: uncultured Solibacteraceae bacterium (assembly GCA_964627115.1). Lineage (GTDB taxonomy): Bacteria > Acidobacteriota > Vicinamibacteria > Vicinamibacterales > SCN-69-37 > SCN-69-37. The sequence goes on from CAZVHY010000350.1 coordinate 1,492, forward strand.
TGTGTGAAGGATGTCGCGGGTTACTCGCTGAAGGACCTCTTCATCGGCTCCGAGGGCACACTCGGCATCATCACCGAGGTGCTCATCAAGCTCGTGCCCAAGCCGGCCGCGCGGCGGACGATGCTCGCGCTGTTCGACACGATGGAGGCGGCGGCGAGCACGGTGTCGGCCATCATCGCCGCGAAGATCATTCCCTGCACGCTCGAGTTCCTCGATCGCACCACGGCCAGTTGTGTCGAGGACTACGCGAAGGTCGGCTTGCCCACCGACTGCGAGGCCGTGCTCCTCATGGAAACCGACGGCCATCCGGCTGCCGTGGCCGACGAGGCCGAACGCATGGCCGCGATTGCGGCCGCGCAGGGCGCGCGTGAAGTACGCACGGCAAAAGACGACGCGGATGCGGCGAACCTGGCAGCCGCGCGACGGAACGCGTTCTCCGCGCTCGCACGGCGAAGGCCGACGACGATCCTCGAGGACGTGACCGTGCCGCGCAATCGTCTGGCCGAGATGGTGACGTTCATCGCCGAAACGGCCGCACGTCACAACCTGCAGGTCGGCACGTTCGGGCACATGGGCGACGGGAACCTGCACCCGACGTTCCTCACCGACGAACGCGACGAGGCGGAAATGGCGCGTGTGCACCACGCGCTCGATGAAATCGTGACCAAGACACTCGAGGTTGGCGGCACCATCACCGGTGAACATGGCATCGGCCTCGCGAAAAAGCCCTGGTTGCGGCAGCAGATGGGCGATCACAGCTACGAACTGATGCGCGAGGTGAAGCGCGCCCTCGATCCGAAGGGCCTGCTCAATCCCGGCAAGATTTTCGATTGAGCCTGCCATGGCGAACGTCACGCTGAAGACCATCGACTACGCCGTTCTGCAGCAGTGCATGCACTGCGGGATGTGCCTGCCCACCTGCCCGACGTACGACGAGACCAAACACGAGCGCAACAGCCCGCGCGGCCGCATTTCGCTGATGCGGGCGGTCGCCGATGGTGAGCTCGAGATCGGCAAGACGTTTGCCGACGAGATGAGCTACTGCCTCGGCTGCCTGGCGTGTCAGACCGCGTGTCCGGCCGGCGTGGACTACGCGACGCTCTTCGAGACCGCGCGCGCCGACATCGAGCGCTCCGGCGTCAACGACAACCTGCCGCGCGACTTCTGGCGCACGCTGACGTTGAAGATCCTGTTCCAGCGGCCGTCGCTGCTGCGCGCGGCCGGCGCGGGCCTTCGGATCTATCAACGCACCGGTCTCGAAGCGTTCGTGCGCCGCGTGGGACTCACGCGCCTGCTGCCGCCGAGCCTTCGCCGCGTCGAGCCGCAGTCACCGCCCATCGCGGCGAAGTTCTCGAACGCGCTGATTCAGCC
>CAZVHY010000351.1:0-2858 GCA_964627115.1 uncultured Solibacteraceae bacterium
GGCGTGGCTGCTCGTCGACCGGCCGTGGACCGTCCGGCCCATCGGATCGGCGGCGTCTGCCGGACCATTCGACGCCCGCCAGTACGTCGACGAAATCTGGACGTCGCGCGTCGTGCGGGCGATCGAGGCCGATGCTGTAGCGCCGGCGGCGTTCGTCGAATCCGCGCGCACGGCCGCATCGGGAGCCCGTGTTGGTGCGGTTGCGGCCGAGGGCGTCGTGCTCTCCGTCGACACATCCTCGCGCGTCGGTCTCGCGCTCGTCGACGTCGACCCTGCGGACGGACGTGCGGACGTGATCGTGCAGATCGGTCCGGTGATTCGTGGCACGGCGGTCCGCGACGTGCTCGCGTTCGTGCGCTTCACCGACTTCGCGAACCAGATCGAGTTCGCCGCCGTGTCCAGCGCCCTGAACGAGCGCGTGTTGTCGAGTGTGCTCGACGGCCTTGCGATCGAAGATCTGCAGGGCCAACGCGTCCGTGTCGTGGGCGCCGCGTCCATCGACGCGGTCGACGCCAGCGCCCTGCCGTCGATCGTGCCGGTTCGATTCGTCGTGGAGGGACAGCCGTGACGGTCGATGCCTGCGTGTACGAGGCCTGCGGTATCACGAAGCTCTATCCGGGGACCGCCGCACTGCGCGACGTGACGTTCCGGCTGCGGGCAGGCGAAGTGCATGCGCTCATCGGCGAGAACGGCGCGGGTAAGTCCACGCTCGTGAAGATCCTCGCCGGCATCGAGTCACCGACGAGCGGGACCCTCCGGCTCGATGGCCGCGACGTGACGTTCCGATCGGTACGGGAGGCCGCCGAACGTGGCATTGGTCTGATTCATCAAGAGCTGCAGCTGTTCCCGGATTTGTCGGTGACCGAGAACCTCTTCGTCGGTCGCGAGCGCGTCAACGCGTGGGGCGGGATCGACACCGAAGGCCAGATCCGCGAAGCACGTCGCGTATTGTCGCGTCTCGGCCAGGAGATCGATCCGCGGACGCTCCTCGGCACGCTGCCACTGGGACTCCAGCAGATCGTCGAAATTGCGCGGGCACTCGTGGCTGATACGCGCGTGCTCATGATGGACGAGCCGACGTCCGCGCTGACAGCGTCGGAGATCCGCGTGTTGTTCGCGGTGATCCGCGATCTGGCGTCCCGCGGTGTCGCCATTGTCTACATCTCGCACCATCTGCACGAGCTCATCGAAATTGCCGATCGCGTGACCGTCCTGCGCGATGGCGCGCACGTGGGCGAGGCGGCCACACGCGACATCGACGTGCCGTGGATCGTCGAACGAATGACTGGCCGTCTGGCCGAGCGACATGCGCGAACGAATACGACCTCAGCTGGTACCGTCGTGCTCGACGTTCGGAATATCTCTCTTCCGGCGGCGTCAGGCAGAACGGGTCTCGACGACGTGTCGCTGCAACTTCGCGCGGGTGAAGTCGTCGGCATCTATGGACTGCTCGGCGCCGGACGAACGGAGTTGTTCGAGGGGCTGATGGGTGTGTGTCCGATCGCCACCGGGGAGATCGCACTTGCCGGCCGGCGATTGAACGGCCTCGACGTGACCGACCGTGTCGCCTCCGGTCTGGCGATGATTCCGGAAGACCGCCAGGCGACGGGGTTGGTGCAGCCGCTCGACGTGCTCGGGAACATGACGCTGTCGCATCTGCCCGCGCTGGCGTCGTGGGGGCTGATTCGTCCCACGGCCGAACGACGCGAGGGCGCGGCGCTGGTCGATCGCCTGCGCGTGAAGACGGCCGGACTCGACACGCCGGTGACCGCGCTGAGCGGCGGCAATCAGCAGAAGGTCGTCATCGCCAGGGGCGTGATGGCGCGTCCACGCGTGCTGCTGTTCGACGATCCGACGCGCGGTGTGGACGTGGCGGCCAAAGCCGAAATCCTGCAGACGATGCGAACGCTGGCGTCGGAGGGGATGGCGGTGGCGTTCGCGTCATCGGATCTCGCGGAGATTTTCGACGCCGCCGACCGTGTGGTGGTGATGACGCGCGGTCGCATCTGCGGCGAGATGCCGGTGGCCGACGCTACCGAGGACGGCCTGACTGCACTGGCGTCGTCGGCGCCGGTGACGCCGTCCGAAGTGAGGGCGCATGTCCACTGAGACGTCAGCGCCATCGTCGGGCGCGTCGCTGGGCGTCCTGCTGCTGCGCCTGCGCGCGGTCGTTGCGCTCGTGGTGTTGTCGATTGTCTTCGCGGTGCTGTCGCCCGAGTTCCTCACCACGGGCAACATGACGATTCTCGTCAAGCACGTCGCGATCAACGCGATCCTGGCGATCGGGATGACGTTCGTCATCCTCAGCGGCGGCATCGATCTGTCCGTGGGCTCGATTGCCGGCCTCTCGGGCATGATTGCCGGCGCGCTGCTCACACAGGGCGTGACGCTCGGTCCCTGGGGCGTTGTCGTCTATCCGCATGCCTCGCTCGCCATCGTCGTGGCACTCGTTGCCGGCATGCTGCTCGGGGCGATCAACGGGCTGCTGGTCGCGCGCCTGCGCGTGGCGCCGTTCATTGCCACGCTCGGCGTGCTGTACGTGGCGCGCGGCGCGGCGCTGCTGCTCTCGGGCGGCGCTACCTATCCGAATCTCGGTGGACGCGAGGAGCTCGGCAACACCGGTTTCACGTGGATTGGATCCGGTGTGCTCATCGGCCTGCCGGTGCCGATCTGGATCATGGCGGCGCTCGCCGTCGTCGCGATCGTTGTCGCCGGGCGCACGCCGTTCGGCCGCCAGGTCTACGCCGTGGGCGGCAACGAGCGCGCGGCGCTGCTCGCCGGTGTGCCGGTGCGCCGCGTGAAGGTGCGCGTCTACGTCATCTCCGGCTTCTGCGCGGCGCTCGTCGGGCTGATCATCG
>CAZVHY010000352.1:0-2845 GCA_964627115.1 uncultured Solibacteraceae bacterium
GGGTAGAGCCCGCTCTGTTCGCCCAGCGAGACGAGATGCTCGACCGCGCCGGCATCGAGATCCAGCGTGTAGTCGTTGACGTACAGCTCGATGTGCTGCGCGATGACGTCCGGCGCCATCTCCTGCGCATGACGATGGACGAAGTCGGAACAGGCGTCGGGATGTGACCACGCGCGGCGCACGCTGGCGCGAATCTCCGCGTCGATCTGTCGCGCCACGTCGGGACCAAGCTCGCGACGGATGGCAATGGCGCCGAGCGGCAGTGGACGCTGCATCCGCGTCTCCCAGACTTCACCGAGATCCGCGAGCTTCACCAGCCCCTTCTGTGCGTAGGTGAAGCGCCCTTCGTGGATCAGCAGTCCGCAATCGACCACGCCGTCGAGCACGGCGCGTTCGATCAGATCGAATCGCATCGGGACGGTCTCGAAATGACCGAGCATTCGCAGCAGCAGTGCGGCGGTCGTGCGTTCGCCCGGAATGGCGATACGTCCGCCAGGTGCCCGATCGGTTGCAGCGACCAGCAGCGGGCCAACGCCAAAGCCGGCAGCGCCGCCGGCGCGCAGGAGGGCATACCGTTCCCGGATGCGCCCGTAGGCGGCCACCGAGATTTTCGTGACGTCGAGGTCGCCGCGTTCCGCGCGCGCGTTCAGCGCCTCGACATCGTCGAGCACCAGTTCGTAGTGATTGGCCAGGGCGTGGAAGGCAAACGTGTCGTTGGGACACGGCGAAATGCCGAGTGTCAGCATCGTCCATCCTCGATGGCAGCCAGCATCGCGGCGCGTGCCGCGGTGATGGCTTCGTGCAGTTTCCAGCTCGATCGATCGCGACGCGCGGCGATGTTCGAGATGCCCCTGATCTCCGCCACTGGCACGCGAGCCATGCAGGAGACGTGTACGATGGCCGCGCCTTCCATGGACTCGACAGCGCCGCCGGTCCGCGCCACCAGACGCGCTGCGGTGTCGTCCGTGCCCGTACACGTCGTGCACGTCACGAAGGGCACAGCGAGAGCGAGCGGGTGCACGTCCACCGGCAGACGATTGAAGAACGGCGCGTCGCCGCTGACGACCGGGAAGCCGAGCGCCTGCATGTCGAGAAAACCAGCCGGCGACTCGGCGCCCAGGTCGGCGTACGTCTCGCTGCTGGCGCACGCGACGTCACCGGGCGCGAGGCCGGAGCCCGGATACGCGCCGCCGATGCCGAACGACAGGATGAGACGCGGGCGCGTCGTGGCGAGTGCCTGCGTCAGCGCGATGGCGGCATTGACCGGACCCACGCCGGTTTCGACGACGGTGATGGTCCGTTCGGCGATCTGGCGCGGGATGTCGCGGCCTTCCACGGCGGTGGCCACGCAGATGAGGATGTCGCTGCCGGCAGGGGAAGACCCCGCGATGGTGTCCATCGATCTGTAGTGTACGCCGTGCCCCGCCCGATCGCCTCTCGCGGCTTCTGCGATAACATCGCCGCGCTCCATGGGTACCCTCCAGCTCTCGGCGCTCGACGCGACGATTGTCGTCAGCTACCTCGTCGGCATCACCGCCCTCGGTCTATGGGCGAGCCGCGGGGTGAAGACGAGTAGCGATTTCTTCCTGGCCGGGCGATCGCTGCCGTGGTGGGTGGCCGGCATGTCGCTGGTGGTGTCGGACATCGGCGCGAAGGACATGATCGGGCTGGCGGGCGATGCCTATCGCTACGGCATCGTGATGATGAACTTCGACTTCGTCGCCTGCACGATGCCGCTGCTCGTTGCCGCGTTCCTGTTCATGCCGCTGTTCTGGGGCGCGGGCGTGACGACGATTCCCGAGTATCTCGGCCGGCGTTACAACAACGGCGTGCGCACGTTCTTTGCCGTGATCTGGTCGCTGTTCATGGTCGGTACGGTCGCCACGATCTTCGTGAGCGCGGCGGCGATGTTCGAGGGGCTGCTCGGCTGGTCGTTCTGGTTCTCGGTCGGCCTCACGTCGGTCATCGTCGCGATCTTCACGACGAGCGGCGGTCTCAAGGCCGTCGCGATCACCGACGTCTTCTCGTGCATCGTGCTCATCGGCGGCGCGGCGCTGCTCTGCGCGATCGGCCTGCGTGAAGTGGGCGGCGTGGCGTCGATGGTGGAGAAGGTGTCGGCGCTGCCGTGGACCGGCGAGCACTTCGAACTGCTGCCGTCGGCGTCCCACGAGGCGTTCCCGTGGCCGGCGGTCGTGCTCGGCCTCGGTCTCGTGCTCGGGCCGGCGTACTGGGTGGGCAACCAGGCCATCGTGCAGCGCACGTTCGGCGTGCGCAGTGAGGCCGACGCGCGCGCGTCGTACGTCTTCGCGGCGTGCATCAAGCTCGTGTTCCCGGTGCTGCTCGTGCTGCCGGGACTCCTGGCGCTCGCGCTCTACGCCGACGATCTCGGTGTGCCGACCGACGGTTGGGACGCCAATCAGGTGTTGCCGACGATGATCGTCCGGCTCGTGCCGACCGGCGCGCTCGGTCTGCTCGTCGGCGCGTTCATCGCCGGCGTGATGGCCAACCTCGATTCGTACGTGAACTCGGCGTCGACGCTTCTCGTGACCGACTTGTATCGTCCGTTCCTTCGTCGCGACGCATCGGATGCCGAGTGCCTGCGCGTCGGCCGCTGGCTCGTCATCGTGCTCATCGTCGTCGGCGCGGTGCTCAGCTATCAGGTGAAGGTGCGCTTCGGGTCGGTGTTCGAGGCGTTCCAGACGTTCCTGTCGTTCTTCCAGGGCGCGCTCTTCGCGTTGCTGCTCTTCGGCATGGTCACGCGACGGGCAACAGCAGCTGGCGGCGTGGCCGGCATGCTGGCCGGTGTCGGCACGGCAGCCATCATGTCGGCGACGGGGCAGCTCTA
>CAZVHY010000353.1:0-2843 GCA_964627115.1 uncultured Solibacteraceae bacterium
GGCGTCGCTGAGGAAGGCTTCGGCCATTTCGCCGATGCGGGCGGCGATGCCCACGCCCGACATGTCGCCGAACTTCGCGCGGAAGCGCTCCATCGGCACCACGGCCTTGGCCATGGCGCGATGGCCGCCGGCGTTGCCGATGTCGCCGAACGCCGCCTTCACGAATTCACCCGCGTTGCGCGTGTAGCCGAGGTTGCGCACGCTCAGGATGAACTGGCCGTTGACGATGCCCGACACCATCGTCCACTTCACGTCCTCGACCTGGAGCAGGAAGTCGGCGGTGTAGGGGATGAAGTCCTCGCGCGAGGTTTCACCGACGAAGGCGGAGAAGACGCGATTGCGCAGGCGGCTCGTGGCCAGGGCGCGGGTGACGTGCTCGAGCCGCTCGAGCGTGATTTCCGCGCCTTCCATCTTGCGGATCATCGCGGCATCCGACAGCGGATAGAGGTACGAGAACGCCTCGAGGTCCACGCGGTTCGTCTGGCGCGCGAAGAAGAGCGTGTCCGACTTGATCGCGTAGAGCATGGCCGTGGCCGTGCGCTCCGAGATGTTGACGTCGACCGCACGCAGGTGCTCGGTGAGGATCGTACACGTCGATCCGTAGTCCGCGCGGATGTCCTTGAAGACGGCCGTGTACCCCGGCTGCTCCGGATGGTGATCGACGACGAGATCCACGCGCGGCAGCAGGCCGCCGAAGTAGTGCGGCTGCACGTCGACCGTGGCAATGCGATCGAAGCCGGCGAACTCCTCGGGTTTGATCGTCTCGATGTTGATGTCGAGCATGTCGATCATCCGCATGTTCTCGGGCCGCGTCACGCCCTGCATGGCGCCGATGATGGCCGTGGTCTTGGTCCGGCGCAGCACGTTGCGCAGCGCCAGGCCGGCGGCCATCGCGTCGGGGTCGGGTTCGTTGTGCAGGAGGATGAGGACGCGGTCCGCGTCGGCGAAGTACCGCTGATACTGCTGGACGCGCGCCCGGGTGAGCGATCGGCCGAGCTCGGTCGTCAGTGGGCCGGAGAGCAGCTCGGCCAGGTCGAGGTGCGTCAGCTCGGGACAGACGACGCGCAGGTCTTCGATGTTGCGGCGATGCGGCGCGTGGCCGACGTGCAGGATGTAGACGAGACTGCCGCCCGCGTCGCGAATGGCACTGACCACGCGCTTGAGGCCGCGGCGGCCGTTGTCTTCGACGATGACACAGGTATTGGGAGTGAGATCGACCCGGAGATACGAGTCAACTCGCCTGGGATCCGCGACGGTGGCGGCCACACCGTCGTCGACGAGACGCCGAGCCAGGGGGCGGCTCTCGATCAGGAACTCGATCTCGAACACGCCCGACAGAACCCTGTGGAGGGTTCTGATGACCAGCTCGTCCTGACAGACGGCTAGCGCACGCACAGTTTCGCATTATACGGGAACGCAGACGCGGCTGCACGGCGGCGGCGCCGGAGGCCGCGCGGCGGCGGGCGGCACGGGCCGTGCGGGTACAATCGACCGGTGATGTCGCGCAGTCGCCGGGCGTCTCTCTCCGGTTGCCTCCTGGGCACGGCTACCATCAGCCTCGGGATGGGCCTTGCGGCGGCCGCCGCGGCGCAGACCTTCACCGCCCGCACCGAACTCGTCCATCTGCCGGTCATCGTCACCCAGCGCGACGGCACGATAGTCAGCGGGCTCACGGCCGACGACTTTGTCGTGGCCGATGGCGGACAGATCCAGCCCATCGTCACCTTCGCCCAGGGACCGCCACCGCCCGAGGCCGGCGTGCCGCTGCACGTGGGCGTGATGCTCGATCGCAGCGAGAGCATGGAGCTCGACGCACGCGTGGCCGCCGATGCGGTCGTGAAGTTCGTCGAGGCCATGCCCGAGGCCGCGGACGTGACGCTCGTGGAGTTCGAGGCGACCGTGCAGGTCAGCCGGTTCGCACCCGCCAGCTACGAACGGCTCTTCGAACGCGTGCGTCAGCGCCGGCCGCCGGGGCAGCAGACGGCCCTCTACGACGCGGTGGCGCGGTACGTCGAGACGACGCGCTATCGCCCCGGTCTGCACCTGCTCGTGGTCTTCACCGATGGCGGCGACACGGGCCGCGGCATCAATGCCGACGAGCTGCGGCACCGGCTGCAGCAGTCGCACGTCCTGCTCTATGGCGTCATCTATCTGGAGAACGAGCGCAACGGCGCCATTCGCGCGCGCCAGCAGATGATCTCGTCCCGCCTGGCGGCCGATACCGGCGGCGAGGCGTTCTTTCCGGTCTCGCGCAATGACATCGGCCGGATTTACGAGCGGATCCGTCAGGAGATGGCGGGCCGCTACAGTCTTGGCTACGAGCTGCCGGCCGGGGCCACGGCCGGGCAGTTCAGGCGCGTCGAGGTGCGGCTGAAGGACACGAGCCGCGGCTGGCGTGTGCGGGCGCGGCCCGGATATCTCGTTCCCGCATCATAATGAGGTGACGGCCGTTCCCGTCGCCTGCCTCCCCGCAGCGATTCCCGAAACGTTCGCCCAGAGCCTGATGTCCGACTGCTTCCGTCTTGAAACCGAGTTCGAGCTGCGTGGCGATCAGCCGCACGCGATCGATCAGCTCGTCGAGGGCCTCGAGCGGGGCGACAAGTCGCAGGTGCTGCTCGGCGTCACCGGGTCGGGCAAGACGTTCACGATGGCGCAGGTGCTCGCGCGTGTGAACCGGCCGGCGCTGGTGATGGCGCACAACAAGACGCTCGCGGCGCAGCTCTACCAGGAGTTCCGGCGGTTCTTCCCGCACAACGCCGTCGAGTTCTTCATCAGCTACTACGACTATTACCAGCCCGAGGCCTACATGCCGGCCACCGACTCGTACATCGAGAAGGAGGCCA
>CAZVHY010000354.1:0-2841 GCA_964627115.1 uncultured Solibacteraceae bacterium
TTCGTGGCCAGGACACAACCCGATCCCGACGAACGTTTCGAGCAGAACATCGTGATTGCGGCGCCGCCCGCCGTGGTCTTCGAGTGTTTCTTCAAAGCCGACGCCTTGCGCGCGTGGTGGCAGGTGGTGCGGTCGGTGACGACGCCGGTCGCGCTTGGCGTGTACGCCGTCGAGTGGGCGTCTACGCCCTATCGCGACGACATCCTCGGCACGCTCGGCGGTGTGTTCCACGGCACCGTCGTCGAGGCGCGGCCCGGCCACCAGTTCCTCGTGGCCGACGCGTACTGGGTGCCGCCGCAGGGCGAACCCATCGGCCCGATGGTGTTCGAAGTCACCTGCCGCCCCGACCCCGCTGGCACGCGCCTCCACGTGCGGCAGGACGGCTACGAATCCTCACCGCGCTGGCGCCGCTACTACGCCGTCGTCGCACGAGGCTGGCAGGTGTCGTTGATCGCGCTCAAGCGCTACGCGGAAGACAGCTGAGAGCAAGCCAGAAGGTAGAAGCCGACTTCTGGCTTGCTCTCAGACTCGCTCCACATGAACAAAGTTGATGTTCTCGTGTCCGAGCGTGGAGTGGGCCGACACGAACACGATGACGTCGCCGCCGGCCACGAGATTCTGCGCCACGAGGTGACGACGGACGGCGCCGATGGCGCGGTGATCGGTCAGCACGGGCGTCACGCCCCATAACACGGCAAAACTCGCGGCCACGGCGCGCTCGGGGGTGACGGCCAGGATGCGCGCCTGCGGGCGCATGGCGGCGAGCAGGTGCGCGGTCTTGCCGGCGCGCGTGAGCGCGACGATGGCCGTCGCGTTCGCACTGTCGGCCATGGCGACGGCGGCTTCGCAGAGCGCGCGGCTGTGCGCGCTCCAGTGCGCGCCCTCGGGGACCGTGTCGGCCGATGTGGTGTGCGCCTTCTCGACCTCGCGGATGATCGAATCGAGCACCGTCACCGCGCGCACCGGATACAGCCCCGATGCCGTCTCGCCGGCCAGCATGATCGTGTCGACGCGTTCGTCGACCGCGTGCGCCGCGTCGGTCACCTCCGCGCGCGTGGGCCGCGGTTCGGTGCGCATGGACTCGAGCACCTGCGTGGCGAGAATCACCGGCACGCCACGCTGCCGCGCGGCCTGGATGATGCGCTTCTGCACGCCCGGCACCTGCTCGAGCGGGATCTCGACGCCGAGATCGCCGCGCGCGATCATCAGCGCGTTCGACACGTCGAGAATGCCCTCGATGCAGTCGATGGCCTGCGGCTTCTCGATTTTCGCAATCAGCGGAATCTCCGGCGCGCCGGCGGCCGTGGCCGCCTCGCGCGCGTCAATCAAATCCTGCGGCGACTGCACGAAGCTGACGGCCACCATGTCGACGCCCATCGCGATGCCGGCCGCGAGATCCTCACGATCTTTGGCCGTGAGCGCCGATGTGCGCACCGACGAGGTCGGGACGTTGATGCCCTTCGACGACTGGAGCTGCCCGCCGTTGATGACCTTCGTCGTCAACCGGTCTGCCGCGACGGTCTCCACTTCCAGCTCGATGCGGCCATCGTCGAGCAGCAGCCGATCGCCGCGCGATACCGACGTGAAGAGCGCGTCGAACGAACACGACACGCGTTCGCCCGAGCCGACGAAGTCGCCACGTTCGATGATGAGCGAGCCGCCCTCCTCGAGCTGAATGGGCTCGGCCACCTTGCCGGTGCGGATCTTGGGGCCGCCCAGGTCCTGCAGAATCGCGACGTCGCGCCCGCTCTGGGCCGCCACCTCGCGAATGCGGCGGCAGGTGACCTCGTGGTCCTGCCAGACGCCGTGCGAAAAGTTCAGGCGGAACGCGTCGACACCAGCGGCCAGCAGTTCGGCAATCGTGGCTGGGCTGTTCGAGGCGGGACCGATGGTGGCGAGGATCCGTGTCCGGCGCATGGGCCACGAGCGTACAATCACCGGTGCGTCTGCGCAATCGCCGGCGCCGAAGGAGATCCCCCCGCATGCAGAGCGAGCCCGCATCGTCACCGGCCGTTACGCCCGCGTCATCCGGCCCGTCGGCCGGTCCGTCAGCACGACAAGGTACAAATCTGTGGCTTCTCGGTGTGCCGATGTTGTGCGTGGCCGTCACGGCGGCGTTCTGGTGGCAGACGCGATCGGAGCTCTCCGCCATGCGCGCGACGCAGCAGGAGCTGATCGAGGTGCTCGACGCCGTGCGCGGCGCGGCCACCATCGACGTCTCGGACGACCCGGCGCTCGGCGCCGAGGACGCGATCGTGACGCTCATCGAGTTCTCGGACTACGAGTGCCCCTTCTGCATCCGCCACTTCTCGCAGACCATGGGCGAGATCGACGAGAAGTTCATCCGCACGGGACGCATCCAGTACGTCTTCAAGGACTTCCCCATCGCGCAGCTGCACCCCGAGGCCATCCTCGCGCACCAGGCGACGCGGTGCGCGGCCGAGCAGGGCAAGTTCTGGGAAATGCACACGAAGATGTTCAGCCCCGCGGGCACGCACACACCCGAACAGCTCGAAGCGCACGCGAAGGCCGCGGGCGTGTCGATCGAGCCGTACCTCGAGTGCCTCGCGAGCAACCGCACGCTGGCCGACGTGAAGGCGTCGGTCGACACGGCCGTGCAGCTCGGCGCGAACGGCACGCCGTCGTTCTTCGTCGGCATCCGCGATCTCGAGACGAATCAGGTGCGCATCCTCCAGGGCCTGAGCGGCGCACAACCGTTCTCGGAGTTCGAGAAGGTGATTCAGGCGGTGGAAGCGCGGGTACGACGTTAAACGCGGAGATCGCGGAGACGCGGAGGGATTCGAACCGTGTAGACACGTAGGACATGGAGATGTCCGCGGT
>CAZVHY010000355.1:0-2832 GCA_964627115.1 uncultured Solibacteraceae bacterium
TACGCGTCGCTCGTCTGGGAGAAGGCGATGCGATTCGAGTGGCCGGTGACGCTCGCCGCCGGCATTCCCGCCACGCTCACGCGTCCGGGCCGCGCGCTGCTTGGCGTGGCCGAGTGGGTCGAGGACGACTTCTCCGCGGGACTCCTGCGTCGTCTCCTGCAGTCGGGCGACGTCACGATGGGCGAGGCGCTCAAGCCCGGTCGTGCGGCGCGCCTGCTCGTCAAGGCGCGTGCGGCCTGGGGACGCGACACCTATCGCCTGGCCCTTGCGCGGCTTGCCGCGCGCGAGCGCCGCTCCGGCACGCGCGATGACGCGACACCCGAGGATCGCGATCGAGCAACGAAGCGCGCGGAAGAGGTCGAGACGCTCGCCACGTGGATCGCCGCGCTCCTCAGCACGATGCCGAAGCCGGACGACCGCGGGCTCGTCTCGCTTCAGGCCGTTGTCGACGCGGCACTCGGGTTTGTCACGGAGCGTGCCGCGCGCACCAGCGCACTCGATCACTTGACGGCGGCGCGTATCACATCGGCCCTGACCGACTTGCGCGCACTCGATGACGAGCGCTGCACGATGAGGCACGCGTGGCGCTTCATCCGCGAGCGAGTGGCGGGTCTTGCCGTGGGTTCCGATCGCGCACGGCCCGGTCATCTCTTTGTCTCGAACCTGCGAGAGGCGGGCATCGCCGGCCGGCCGATCGTGTTCGTGGTCGGACTCGAGGAAGGACGTGTCTTTCCAGCGCCGTTCGAAGATCCCGTGCTGCTCGACGACGAGCGCCAGCAGGTACACGCGGCGCTGCGGCTGTCGGCCGATGGTGTGGATGAGGCGGTCCACGCCGTGTTGTCGCGTATCTCGTCGCTGCTGGCGACCAACGGGCTTCGACTGACGCTCAGCTACTCGTGCCGAGATGTGCGCCAGTTCCGCGACACGTACGCGTCGTGGGTGCTGCTCCACGTCTATCGCCTGACGAGTGGTCAGCCCCACGCGGGCTTCAAGGAACTGCACGCGGCTGTTGGCGAGCCGGTATCGGTTGTGCCCGCGGCGCCTCAAGCCGCGCTCAGTGCCGGGCGCTGGTGGCTGCAGGGCGTCATGCGAAGCGGCGGAGATGCGGGGCGCGAGGCGGCGTTCGCGCAATATCCATCGCTGCGCGCCGGTGCGCATGCGGCCGGCGAACGCGAGTCCGGTCGCTTCACCGAGTTCGACGGTCATGTGCCCGACGCGGGTGCGGTGCTCGATCCGGCCGCGTCTACAGCTGTGGTGTCACCCACGGCGCTCGAGGGCGCGGCGCGGTGTCCGTTCCGGTACTTCGTCGAACGCGGGCTGGGCGTGCGCGCCATCGAGTCGGGCGATCGGTCGCGCGACGTGTGGCTCGATCCGCTCGTCCGCGGGTCGCTCCTGCACGATCTCTATGCCGCATGCCTGCGGCGCTGCCGCAGTGAGCGCCGCCGCGTGGCCGTGGCCCGCGATCGCGACTGGCTGCACGGCGAAGCACGTCGTCTGCTGGCCGACCTGAAGACCGAGATGCCCCCGTCGTCGCTCGACGTCGAGCTGCGCGAGGTCAAGGAACTGCTGACGGATCTGGATCACTTCCTCGACGCCGAGGCGACGCTCGATGAGACGCGTGAACCGATGGGATTCGAGGTGTCGTTCGGCCACGGCGTGGACGGCGATGGAGAAGGCGAACAGCTCGCCAGCGCCGCGCCCATCGAGATTCGTGCCGGCGACCTGACGTTCCGCATCACCGGCCGCGTCGATCGTGTGGATCGCGTCACCGGACCAGCCGGATCGTCGTTCCAGATTGTCGACTACAAGACCGGCGGCTTCTGGAAGGACGACTACACCGGGACGTTCGCCGGTGGTCGACTGCTGCAGCACGCGTTGTACGGGCTTGCGGTGGCTGAACTGCTGAGGCGCGCGAAACAGATCGGCCGCGTCACCGGCGCGGAGTACTACTTCTCCGCGGCGCGGGGCCGGCAGCACCGCCAGCACATTGCCGCGCCTGCTGTCGGCGATGTCGCCACCGTGCTTGCCGACATCCGCAACGTCATTGTCTCGGGTTTGTTCGTGCACGCGCCGAAGGAGCGCGAGTGCAAATTCTGCGATCTCAAACACGCGTGCGGCATCCATGCGCACCTCGCGGCCAGCACCAAGGCTGACGACGCCGTGCTCGAACCGGTTCGGAGGTTGGCTGCGCATGGCTAAGCGTCGTAAAGACCACGACACGCGCGATCTGTTCTCGATGGCCGACGACGCCGCGGGCGAGCCGGCTGCGCCACCGCGATCGCCTGTCGATGCGTGGCTGCCCGACGCGCCGGCCCGCGCGCGCATCCGCACGGAGCTGCACCGAAGTCTGCTCGTCGAAGCCGGCGCCGGTTCCGGCAAGACGCACGAGCTCGCCACACGCATGGCCGCGGGCATCGCGACCGGCGCGTATCAGCTCGAGCAGATGGTGGCCGTGACGTTCACGCGCAAGGCCGCGGCCGAGTTGCGCGGCCGCTTTCAGCTTGCGCTCGAGGCGGAGCTGCCGACCGCAAGTGGCGACGCGACCGCGCGCATTCACCATGCGCTGGCCAACATCGAGCGCTTCTTCGCCGGCACCATTCACGCATTCTGCGCGCGGCTGCTGCGCGAGCGCCCCGTCGAGGCCGGCGTGGCGCCCGGCTTCGAGGAGCTCGACGATGCGGGCGAACGGTTGCTGCGCGAGGAGAGCTGGCGCGACTTCCGGATACAGGCCCTGGCCGACGGCGATCCCGATCTCCTGCAACTCGACGACGCCGGACTGAAGCCGAAGCAGCTCGACGAGGCGTTCAAGACCATCTGTCTGCACGAAGAGGT
>CAZVHY010000356.1:0-2823 GCA_964627115.1 uncultured Solibacteraceae bacterium
CCTCATGTTCCCGAGCACATGATAGCGGGTTGGAGGTGCGACGGTGCCAGGGTGCGAAGGTGCCAGGGTGCGAGGGTGCGACGGTGCCAGGGTGCCAGGGGTGCGAAGGTGCGGTGGCTAGCGGGCTCGTACGTGCAGCAACTCGAGCACCGGCGCCCAGGTCTCGGGATGTTCCCAGACGCGCAGCAGCGGATCGACGGGAATCAGCCAGCCGGTGTTGCCGGGCGGGCTCGCCTCGAGCGCGGCGTGCACCATCGCGACGGCCCCGGACACATCGCCGGTGTGAACGAGCAGCGCCGCTCTGGCCATCACGACTTCGAAGGCCGCCGACGTGTCGACGGTGAGGCTGCGCGCGGCGTCGCTGTCGGGACCATCCAGAATGGCCAATCCCGCGCGTGCCAGCGCGTGGCCCGGCACGAGCGCCAGCGCGTCGAGAAAGGCCTCGCGCGCGGCGTCTCTGTCTCCAAGGCACAGATAACACGCGCCCCTGACGTACCACGCGTTGGCGCAACACTCGCGGCCGTAGAGATGGCCAGACGCAAGCGCGATCTCGCGGTCCAGCGCGGCCAGCCCATCGGCTGTCGCACCGCGAGCGGCGCACAGCAGTCCCTTCAATAGATACAGCGCAACGGCCCGGAACGGCGCGGGTACCGTCGACTCGGCTTCGGTCGCGGCGACACCGGCGTCAACCTCTCGGGCAGCTTCGTCGAAGGCCTCGCGTGCCACCCAGACGCCGGCGGCGAAGAAATGAGCGATGGCAAAGCCGGGATTCAGTCGCAGCGCGTCGCGCACGGCCCACAAACGTTCCTGGCCCCAACTCGCGCCAGCCAGGCGCCCATGGTGCAGATAGTTGGAGGGTTCGAGCCGGACAGCACGCCTGAGAGCGACCAGCGCGTTGACGCGGTCGCCCGTGCGTTCGAGCACGAATCCCAGCGTTGCCCAGCATTCGGCCAGATCGGGATTCAGGTCACATGCTTCGTATGCCTCGGCCTCGGCTTCGCGCAACGCCGCCACGTTCGGGTGTGCATCGGTGCGTGTGCCGTCGTACAGCAGCGCGCAGATCAGGGCGAGGACGATACGGAGCCTGACCTCACGCGGATGGGTCGCCACGAAGCTGCGCAACATCGCGCGCGCGGCTGCCAGCTGCCCGGGGTCGAACGACTGGAGCGCGGTCAGCCCGTCACCCCACGCGCGATCGGGGGCGAGCAGTTCGAGCAGCTCGACACGACTGCGTGTCTCGACGTCAGCCGCGACGGCCTCGACGAATCGATACCCGTGGCCCTGTACGGTGACGACATAGGTTTCGAAGTGGGGCGCGCCAGCCAGGTGCCGCAGGCGCGAAACCGCTTGCGTGAGCGCGTTGTCGTCGACGTTCACGCCGTGCCACGCATCGCGGATCAGGTCGTCCTTGGTGACGAGCTCGCCGGCGCGGCAAATCAGCGCGTGCAGCAGGTCGAACTGCCGCGCCCGGATCGCAATGGGAATGCCGTCGCAGAACAGACTGCGGCCTCGAGGGTCGAGCCGGTACGGGCCGAACCTGAAACCGCCGCCAGACGGCATGGATGGGCGGATTGTAATACGGCTGGCGTTTCGTGCGGGGCGGGACGCCCGTGCGCCCCGCCCCCCTCTTGTGCGTTCAGTGCTCTGTGTCCCGGCGACGCGATTGACACGTCACGACGCCCTCCGCAGCGGATCGTCGATGACGTGAACGAACGCCACCGGTTCAGCAATCGCCGGTGCCTCGACCGCGGGTGGATTCGCGGCGTCGGACGCTGGTGGTTCAACCGTCGTGACGTCCGGCGATACGACCGCCGGAGCCACCACTGGCGTCTTCACCGCGCGCGACGACGAGGAACCCTGTCCCTCGATACGTCGCGCACCGCGCCAGTGCCCTTCGATCGCCGGATGGCCGCCGATCGTGTTCGGCACCAGGACGTCCAGGTTCACGAGAGCGTCTGCGCCGGAACGCAGGGCGCCCTCGATTCCCCTTTGTGCACTGAGCCGCCAGCCCCGTCCGTTGTTGCGGACGGCCACCGCGTCGTCGAGCTGATTCACCAGCGCGGTGAAGTCGCTGATGAACGCCGGAGGCAGGCCGAACTCGACGAAGGCGGCCTCGCGGGGCCGCGCCTCCTCGATGAACAACCTGGCCCTCGACAGCACGGCGGCGGCGGTCTGTGAACCAGCGAGCCTGAAGGTGTTCAGGGCTGGTTCACCAGCGGTGACACGCCGTGCGGTGCGCGCAATCGCCGCCATGTAGCGGGTGACGGCTGCGCGCGTGGTGGCCTTCACGCGCCGGGCTTCGACCCGGGCGCGATCCCGTCGGGTCAGGTGGTCTTCCACGGCGGCCACAGCCGCCCCCACCTGACCGAACAGCCGGCCTCCCTTGGACGACTCCGGGAACAACTCGCGATGAGCAGCCCCGAAGTCACGAACACGAACGAGCATTTCGTAGCGGTAACGTTGTTTACGGTCCATGTGAAGCCCCCTCCATTTGGGGCGACGCCATGGTCGCAAGGGGACCGGGCGGAAGTCGTGACCGGGAGATGACCGTTTTCTGACATGTGGGGGTGGCTGTGACACGGGCCGTGCGGCTGCACGGCCGCCGAGGCCGCCGGCGCCTCGATCAACCGGTGCCGCGACCCTCTCGAAGTGGTGCCAGCCCCTCCTTCAAGTGGTGCCGCGACCTTGTTGATCCACGGCCACGACCTTCTCGAGGTAGTGCCGGCACCTTTCTCGACAGGGGCCACGAGTCGTGCGAAGAGGTGCCAGCAGTTCGGTCGACCACTGCCGCGAGGGATTTGATCCCGGTCACGAGTCTTTCGA
>CAZVHY010000357.1:0-2817 GCA_964627115.1 uncultured Solibacteraceae bacterium
ACCAGCAGTGGCCGGCCCGAGCGGAGAACAACCGACAGACTCTCGCTCACCCTCGGCGCCATCGACTGGGTAGAGGAATCAGCACTGCCGGTCACGTTCGGTGGCGGCGGCATGTACTCGAACGTGACGTTCACATCGACGAGTTCGGAACTCAGGACCTGGACGTTGCCATCCAACGCCAGCTCCACGGATGAGGGCATGTTACGACTGGACATCACCTGGCCCTGTGTCCGAATCTGTCCACCGCTGCGGTGTCGCAGCATCATCGTGACGCGCTTCGCTTCCGGCTTTCCGCTGATCGTGTCCGTGATGACGATGTCCAGTTGAACGTTCGTCGGCGGGATCGCCGGCTGTGGCGGTCGAGGGGGCTGAGGCGGTCCTGGCGGTGTGGCCGGTGCGGCGGGTGTGACCTGCGTCGCCGGGACAACCGGCGCATTCTGGTCGGCCGCGGCCGACACGGCAACGGGCAACGCGGGCACGGCGAGTGTGGCCGCGAACAGCGCAATGAGCAGGGACTTCGTCATGTGAATCTCCTTGTCCGGCCTCGCGCGGCACGCAGGGGCTGAAGCCCCTGCGCTCCGTCGAAGCATCTCCTACACGCCGCCGGCGCCACGTGCGTCGAGCGGCTCGATCTCCAACGCTTTCACTTCAATTGACGCCACCGTCAGTGGCGCGATCGTGACTTCCTCCCACGCGAGGGGAACGATGACGATGGGCGGCGGCCCGGCGAGTGGCGGCAGTGTGGGAATCGTCCACTCCACCTCGGCATCGGCACATCTTGCCGGCGCGGCTGATTCGTCTGCGGCGGCGAGGCGTGCGATCGGGCGCGATGTCGATGCGCGCGCCGTCACGGCGATCGCCGCCGGCGCTTCGGGCGTCGGCGCTGCTTCGCGCGTCGCCTCCGGCGCCGGTGTTGCCACCACGCGCGCCGTCGTCGCCACTGGTGCGGACGACTCCGGTGTCGTCGCGGGCATCAGCATCCAGACCAGTGCCGCACACGCGACCGCTCCGCTGGCCAGCGCCGGCACCAGCCACGGCCGGCGCACGCTGCGCGCTTCGTCGTCAATGCCGGCCATCACGCGCATCCGCAGATCCGGATGGCCGGGTGTCTTCGTCATTCGGCGCGCGACGTCGTCGATCACATCGTCAGTCTTCACGATCGCCCCCGATGGCTTTCGAAACCAGCCGCCGCGCCTCGGCCACGCGCCACTTCACGGTTCCCGTCGGCACGCCGAGCATGCGCCCGATCTCGTTGTATCCGTGCTCGCCAGACGCGGCGAGCAGCAACGTGTCTCTCAACTTTGGTGACAGTCGCGCGATGGCCGCGGCCACGTCGCGCGCGCGGTCCCGGTCCACGACACGCTGCTCCGGACTCGCGTCTCCGCTCACCAACTGCACGGCGAACCGGTCGTCGTCCGCGCCGGCGTCGACCGGCACGAACCGCTGCCACCAGCGTTGTCCCGCTCGCCGCTTTGCCAGCGCCTGGCGCCAGACGATGGTCAGCAGCCAGGTGCGGAATGTCGCGTCGCGCCGGAACCCCGGCAATTTGCGCCACGCGAGGATGAACGCCTCCTGCGCCACGTCCTCCGCCTCGTCCTGGCGTCCGATCGCCGCGAGCGCCGTGCGGACCGCCGCACCCTGGTGGAGCAGCACGAGCGACCCGAATGCCTCGCGATCGCCGGCCGCAGCCGCCTCGATGAGCGCGCGTTCGCCGGCAATGTCGCGATCGGTCTGTTCCACGTCGGAGGTCCGGTCGATGGTCATTCGGCCGGCTGCGGTCGCCGTCACTGGGGGATTAGAGGGCTGCCACATGCTGGTGGTTGGGTGGCAATGATACGGCTGCACGGCTGCACGGCTGCGGGCTGCACGGCGGCGGGCGGCACGGCGGCGGGCGGCGGGCTGCGCGGCGTCCCGGCGGCTTGCGAACGGCATGCAATCGCCGGTATCGTCGGGACCGAGGAGCCCATGTCCAGATTCTTTCGCGTTGCGTTCTCCCTGCTGGCCGTCGTGACGGTTGGCACCATCGTTCCCTGGCCCGCCACGACCGTGTCGGCCGGCGACCAGGCCCAGGCCACCGCAAAGCCGATGCGCGTTGCGCTCGTTGGTGCGAGCGGCAACGTCGGTTCGCGCATCCTGGCCGAGCTGGTGTCCCGCGGCCACACGGTGACCGGCGTCGTCCGCAACCCGGACGCGATTCCCGCGGGCCCGCGCGTCACCGCCGTCAAGGGCGACGCGAATGAGCCGGCCGCATTGGCGAAGGTGCTGGCGGGACACGACGCGGTGATCACGGCCGTGCCGTTCCGCAACGTCGAGGATCCCGACGTGCTCATCGGCGCCGTGCGCACGTCCGGCGTCAAGCGCTACATCGTCGTTGGCGGCGCGGCCAGCCTGCTCAACGCCGACGGGCAGCGGCTGCTCGACACCCCGGCGCTCGAGCGCTTCCGTACGAGCCCGGAGCCGGCCGGCGGCGCGAGGTTTCTGGAGGCGATCAGGAAGGTGACCGATCTCGACTGGACGTTCTTCTCACCAGCGGTCAACTTCGCGCCCGGAGAGCGGACCGGGAAGTTCCGCCTCGGCGGCGACACGGTGGTGACCGACGCGCAGGGACAGAGCCGGATTTCGATGGAGGACTACGCGATCGCGCTCGTCGACGAACTCGAGACGTCGCGCCACATCAGGCAGCGGTTTACGGCGGGGTATTGAGGTGCGACGGTGCGAGGTGCCAGGTGCCAGGGTGCGACGGTGCCAGGGTGCGACGGTGCGCGCCCTCGTACCTTGGCACCCTCGCACCGTGGCACCCTCGCACCGTCGCACCGT
>CAZVHY010000358.1:0-2817 GCA_964627115.1 uncultured Solibacteraceae bacterium
CCTGTGTGCTTCTCCAGGCGCTTCGCATCGGCGCGAGCGGTCGGTGCGTGCGCGACGCAGTGTCGTGCGGCGTCGAGCAGTGTCTGCGTCACGGCAGATGGCTGCGCTGCCAGCCGGTAATAGACCCACAAGCCGCGCTTCTCGGTCGTCACGACGCCGGCGCGCCGCAGATACGCCAGGTGTCGCGACGTCTTCGGTTGGGAAATCTTCAGGCTGTCGTGGATGTGACAGACGCAGACCTCGCCGTCCTGCAACAGTCCGATGATTCGCAGCCGAGTCGGATCGGCGAGCGCCTTGAGGAGCCGATCAATCGCGCCAAGTTCCCTGTCCATATTCGCCTTGACAAATATATTGCGCCTCGGCCATGCTCGTCTACATTCGCTGAGGCATATATGAACACGATCCCGACTGACACTGAACTGACGGCGACGATTCGCGAAAAATACGGGCAGGCGGCCCTGGGCACGGGCAGCGGCCCCTGCTGCAACACGAACTGCTGCGATCCGATTACGTCGAACCTCTACGACAACGAACAGATCGACGGCCTCCCGGCAGAGGCCGTCCGTGCGTCCCTCGGTTGCGGAAACCCGACGGCACTGATCGATCTCCAGCCGGGCCAGACCGTCCTCGATCTCGGCTCCGGCGGCGGCATCGATGTGCTCCTGTCCGCCAGACGTGTCGGGCCGACAGGCAAAGCGTACGGCGTGGACATGACCGACGAAATGCTCGCGCTCGCCCGGCGGAATCAGGCGCGGGCCGGTGCGACCAACGTCGAGTTCCTGAAGGGGCACATCGAAGCGGTACCGCTGCCAGCCGCGGCCGTCGATGTCGTGATCTCCAACTGCGTGATCAACCTCTCACAGAACAAAGACCTGGTCTTCCGCGAGGCCTTTCGCGTACTGAAGCCGGGGGGACGATTTGCCGTCTCGGATGTCGTCGTGCGCGGGGACGTGCCGGAAGCCGTGCGCCGAAGCGTCGAGCTGTGGATCGGATGCGTCGCCGGCGCGCTGTCGGAAACCGACTATCGAGACAAGCTCGAAGCCGCCGGCTTCACGAACGTCGAGATCGAACCCTGGCGAGTCTACGACGTCAAAGATGCCGCCGAACTGCTCCGCGAGGCTGGCGTGGATCCCGACAGCGTGAATGTTCCTGCCGGAACCTTTGCCAGCGCGTTCATCCGCGCGACTCGTCCCGCCGAAAGCCGCTCGTGCTGCGGACCGGACTGCTGTCACTGACGGCTCAACGAACCGGGACCGTCATGGACACACCGTACAACGTGCTCTTCCTGTGCACGGGCAATTCGGCGCGAAGCATCCTTGCGGAGGCGCTCGTGAATCACCGGGGCAAAGGACGGTTCAACGGGCACAGCGCCGGGAGCCACCCGAAGGGTGTCGTGCATCCGCTCGCGCTCGAGACCCTGGCTCGATTCCGGCTGCCCACAACCGGATTCCGCAGCAAGAGCTGGGATGAGTTCGCGGCTCCAGGAGCGCCAACGCTGCACTTCGTCTTCACCGTCTGCGACAACGCCGCCGGTGAAGCCTGCCCGATCTGGCCGGGACAGCCGATGACCGCTCACTGGGGCATCGAAGATCCGGCCGCGGTCGAGGGCGACGACGAGATGAAACGCCGCGCGTTTCAACAGGCGTTCCAGGCACTCGATGCGCGCATCAAGATTTTCACGAGCCTTCGACTGGAAACACTCGACCAGCTCACGCTGAAGCGCGAGCTCGATGCGATCGCCGGCCGTGCGCAGACGCGTTGAGTCGAAAACGCCGGCCGGGCCGTAACGGCCTGTGGTACTGTGGCGCGCGTCTCCCTGAGAATCGAGAGAATAGACAGCTCATTCGGCGAAAGGACTCACGCGATGGCGAAGAAGGCGCGACGCACGACTCACCGCAGCTCGAAGGGTACGAAGCTCTACGCGGTCCGCAACAGCTCGGGACAATTCAAGGACATCCAGACGTTCAAACGCGCGCACGGCGCGGACCTGCGCAGAAAGAGCAAGGCCGAGACCGCCACGGCGGCGAAGACGTCTGCGAAGAAAGCCGTCAAGAAAGCGGTGAAGAAGGCCGCCAAAAAGACGGCGGCCAAGGGCGCGAAGAAGAGGTGAGTGCGGCTACGCCGCGCGCGCCGTATCCTTCTCGACCTGTCCGTCCCTGATGTGGATGGTGCGGTGGGCGTGCGCGGCCACGTCCGGTTCGTGCGTGACGAGCACGATCGTGTTGCCGGCCTCGTGCAGGCGTTCGAAGAGCGCCATGATCTCCACGCCCGTGCGTGAGTCGAGGTTTCCCGTCGGCTCGTCGGCGAGCAGGATGGACGGATTGTTCACCAGCGCCCGCGCAATGGCCACGCGCTGGCGCTGACCGCCCGACATCTGGTTGGGACGATGGCCCTTGCGGTCGCCGAGCTCGACCTTGTCGAGCGCCTCGTTGGCGCGCGTCGCTCGGTCCTTCGCCGACACACCGGCATAGATGAGCGGCAGCTCGACGTTGTGCAACGCCGTGGCGCGCGGCAGCAGGTTGAACGTCTGGAACACGAATCCGATCTCCTCGTTCCGGATGCGCGCCAGTTCGTCATCGTTCATGGCGCTGACCTGCTTGTTGTTGAGCAGGTAGCTGCCCTTCGACGGCGTGTCGAGGCACCCGATGAGGTTCATCAGCGTCGACTTGCCCGATCCCGACGGCCCCATGATCGCGACGTATTCGCCGCGTTCGATCTGGATGGACACCCCGCGGAGCGCGTGCACCTCCTCGGTGCCCATCACATAGGTCTTCCACAGGTCGACGGTTTCGATGAGAGACATGGGAACCTCAAAAA
>CAZVHY010000359.1:0-2811 GCA_964627115.1 uncultured Solibacteraceae bacterium
GTGTGGTGTTCGGACTGCTGGCGGCCGCGTGCGCCTACTTCATCAGCTACCACGAATACCGGCAGCGCATGCTCCGCCCCGATCAGAACCCGCGAACGATGGCGATGGGCACAGCTGGAACGACGTTCATCGTGTTCCTGCTGGCGTCGGTCGGCCTGGCGTTCGTGCTGTAGCCGGGGCCATCCCGGGGGGCTTCGACCCGCTTCGGCGAGACAGGCATGCGTCGCCCTACTCGGATCGCAGCGCCACGACGGGATCGACGCTGGTTGCGCGGCGTGCGGGGATGATGCTCGCAGCCAGTGCTGCCAGCAGGAGTGTCGCAAGTGCGACGGCGAATGCGCGCGCGTCGGTCGGCTCGACGCCGAACAGGAACGCCTCGGCCGTGGCGCTCAGATACCACGCGCCCACGCCGCCAATCGCGAGCCCGATCGCGACGAGCGCGCCGGTCTTCGCCAGCACCATGCCGATGACGTTCGATCGCGTGGCGCCGAGCGCCATGCGGACGCCGATCTCACGCGTGCGCTGCGACACGGTCGCCGCCAGCACGCCGTAGATGCCGACGGCTGAGATCACCAGGCCGAGCACTCCGAACAGCCCGATCAGCAGCATGTTCAGGCGACGCCGAGCCGTGTGCTGCGCGAAGACGTCGTCCATCGTCTGAATGTTGCGAACCGGGACGGTCGGCATGATGTCGAGTAACACGGCCTGGATCGCAGGCAGTGCTTCTCGAGGATCGCCACTCGTTCGAACTACGAGATCACCGGTCGGCTGGAAGTTCTGGGCCATTGGCATATATACCTGGGGCTCGATCCCTGCTTCGGGTCCCCCGTCGCGAACATCGCCCACGACGCCGACAATCGTGCGGTCCCGGCCGCTGAAGCGAACGACGCGTCCAAGGGGATCCGCGCCCGAAAAATGCATCGTCGACGCCTTCTCATTGATGAGGATGACGTTCGGTGTGCCGTCGCGATCGGTTGACTCGAACAGCCGCCCGCGCACGAGCGGAACGCCCAGCACACGGTGATAGTCGGGCGTCACGATCTTGTAGGTGACCGGCACGGAGTCTTCGAGACCAGCTGGCGGAATCACCAGGGTCGCACCGAACATGAAGCCGCTCAGCGGCGTGCCACCGGCCACGACGGCGGCCGAGACAATGCCAGGCGTCTGCTCGAGCCGCTCGATGATCCGAGTGAAGAACACGCGCGGCGTTGTCGGCGGGGCGACGAAGGCCATGGCAACACGGTCGGGATTGAAGCCCGGGTCGATGTGCATCAGCTTGACGAAGCTGCCAATGAACAATGCCGCGCCGACGAGGAGCACGACAGCCAGCGCGACCTCCGCGACGACGAGTGACGCGCGCACAAACTGACGCCGACGCCCGGCACTGGCGCCTCGCGTGGTGTCCTTGAGGGCGGTCGTGAGATCGGGCCGCGACGTCTGCACTGCGGGAATGGCGCCGACGGCGAGACCCGTGACGAGCGAGAGCCCCGCGGCCGCGGCCAGCACGCGCAGATCCAGCGCGATCGCTGAAACGCGAGGCACGCTCGCAGGCATCGCTCCCCGAAGGATCTCTACGGCCCACCAGCCAACGACGACAGCGAGTGCCGTGCCAATGACCGAAAGCAGCACGCTCTCCGCAAGCGACTGGCGAATGAGCTGCCACGCGCCGCGCCGAGCGCGGCACGAACCGCAACGTCACGCTCGCGCCCACTGGCTCTGGCGAGCATCAGGTTCGCGACGTTGGCGCAGGCGATGAGCAGCACGATGCCAACGGCGCCGAGCAGCATCAGCATCCACGACTTCGTCGGCGTGCCCACCAGGTGCGCATGCAACGGCCGTACGCCGACGCCAACCCCTTCAATCCATTTGATCTCGGGATTCGCCTGCTCGATCGCTGCCGCGATCTGGGCCATCTGCGCCTGTGCCCGCTCGATCGACACACCGGGCTTCAGTCGCGCGATGCTCTCGAGATAAAGGCTGTAGGTCGTGGGCTTCCGAATCCGCTGATCTTCCGGGACCACGTACGGCACCCACAACTCGGTGGGCTTCAAGGCGCCGACGGGATATGTCACGCCCCGCGGCATGACGCCGATGACCGTGTAGGTCTCTCCGTCGAGCGGCATGGTGCGCCCGACGATATCGGGGGCCGCGCCGAAACGCCGCCGCCATAGTCCATCGCTCAGGATCGCCACACGATGCTGCCCGTCAATTTCGTTGTCGGCGGTGAACGTGCGTCCCATCGCAGGCCATGTCCGAAGCACATCGAAGAATCCCGCGGTGACGCGAAGCGCGCGGAGGTCTTCTGGTGCGGTGGCCGGCTCGTGCAGCGTGATGGTGCCGCCGCCAACTCCGGCCACCGCCGCCATCGACTCGAACACGTCCTGTTGCGCCGCCCAGTCCATGTAGTTCTGCGGGGCAATCGCCGCGAGTCGATCCGGCTCGCTGTCGTTGGGCACGGAACGACGCTCTCCGACTGCCACGAGCCGATCGTGCTCGTCGAACGGCAGCGCGCGCAGTACGACCGCATCAACCACCGAGAAGATCGCCGTCGTCGCGCCGATGCCGAGCGTCAGCACGACGACCGCCACAGCGGTGAACCCCGGAGTGCCTCGCAGCGATCGGATTGCGTAGCGCAGATCGGTCATGAGGCCCTCCGGCCGAAACGCTCTCGGTGTGCCGGGTGAGTGTGCTGCTCCGCGGTGCGCATCTCGTCGACGACGCGCGTTGGGCACGACCGACCGCCAGACCTGCTGTCGATACCAGCGCCGCGCGGCGCGCAGGCCGTCGCGCGAAACACGCGCGTCGAACTCC
>CAZVHY010000360.1:0-2808 GCA_964627115.1 uncultured Solibacteraceae bacterium
GCGCCGGCTGCGCCGTACGACTGGGCCGCGGTCACCGCACCGAAGCCCGCGCTCTGCGGACGCAGACGCGTGTCGTCGATCACGCCATTCGGGAACTGGTTGTTCCGGATGCCCTGCTCGGTCGGGTTCGTGTACTGGACCGTCGCCTGACGCCCCGTGTAGTTGACGATGCCGAACGGGTTGAACGTGTCGACGCGCAGCTGCAGCGCACGACCGCCGCCGAGGCGGATGTTGCGCGAGATCGACAGGTCGAGCTCACGCTGCACGCAGCCCCGCATCATGTTGCGACCCGACTCCAGCCCCACGCTGCCGTAGGTCGGTCCGGCCACCACGCTGGTGTCGAACTGGCGGTACTGATCCGACGAGCAGCCCGATCCCGGATCGCCGTTGAACACGATGCGGGCGCCTGCGCCGTTGTTCGCGAAGTCGGGCGACCCCGTCAGGTTGATGGGCGCACCGTTGTTCTGGTACTCGAACTGGAGGTTGTAGTTCGTGCCCGAGCTCAGGTTCGCCACTCCCGACAACTGCCAGTCGTTGAGGATGTACCCCAGCACGCGCGCGGCGCCGCCATCAGCCGAGATGTCGGGCAGGTCCCACACGAAGTTCGCGCGGAACACGTGCGGCTGATACGCCAGCTGCTTGTTGAGATCTTCGTACGCCTGCTGATCCGCCCGCTCCTCGAACGTGCCGTCCGCGTTGTGCTGCAGACGTGTGAAGAGGCCCGTGTTGCCCTCGAGCAGCATGCTCCACGTGTAGTTGGCGCCGAACGAGAACCCGTTGCTGAAGCGCCGGTTGAACGACGTCTGAATCGAGTGGTACTTGTCGTAGAACTCGGTCGTGTGCTGGCCGATCGTGCCGTAACCACGGTACGGCCGCAGCAGGCTCACCTGCTGATAGGCCTGCGAGCCTGGCACCGCGGTCGCACTCGGTGCGAGTGTCGGATCCTGGCTCTCGGGCAGATACGCAGCGCCGAGGTTCACCTGGTTCAGGTTGGCCTGCGTTCCCCCCTGGAACCCACCGAGACGGTTGTACCCGTAGTTGCCGACGTAGCTCACGTCGAGTGACGAGGCCCACGGCAACGCCATCTGCACACCGGCGTTCCACTGCACCGACGACGGGATCTTCGCGTCGTACTGGAAGACCACGAGGTTGGACGTGCCGCGCGTGCTGAGGCCCGTGCCGAGGTTCTGCAGCATGCTGTTGGTCAGCGTCTGCGACTCGGCAATCGGCGGGTTGCCGGGGATCGAGAACACCGTGTTGCCGTCCGGACGGTCGTAGAACAACCCGCCGCCGGCGCGCAGCACGATCGTCTGCGTGCCCGTCAGGTCGTACGCCATGCCGAAGCGCGGACCGTAGACGAGCGTCGGCCACACGTACGAGTACTCCGAGATCCCGTCGCCCGCACGACGGATGCCGTTGGTCAGGTCGCCCGAGTTCGGCACGATCGTGCCGATGGCCGACTGCGTGTTGGTCGCCCCCGGCGCCGTCAGGATCTCCCCGGTGATCGGGTGCATCGCGTTCTTCGCGTTGCCCGTGCAGTACTGCGCGCCGTTACTGCAGCCCGCCACATAGAGCAGCGGCGCCGCCGAGGCCGACCACAGGTTCGGGAAGAAGTTCGACATCTGCTGAAACTGGTCGTGCTGCGGCTGCTGCCGCGTGAACCGCAGACCGTAGTCGAGCGTCAGGCGGTTGGTCACCTTCCAGTTGTCCTGCAGGTAGAACTCCGTGTTGTTGTAGATCATCGAGCCTTCCACCAGGCGCGACGACTGCGTGTACTGCGTGAACACGCCCGCCGCCGCATTGGCGAAGCCGAAGCCGGTGTCGAGCGGGTTGTTCGTGCTGTTGTTGAACTGGATCTCACCCTGGAACGTGCCACCGCCGCCGGCGCCGACGTTCTGCGCCTTGAAGCTGTGGTTGTTGTAGAAGCCCGCCTTGAACGTGTGCCGGCCCGCCACCTTCGTCAGCGAGATCGCCACGTCCTGCGTCTTGTTCACGTTCAGCCAGCCCGGGTACGACACGTTCGGCGGCTGATTGCCGATGAGCCCGCCCCAGGTGAACGCGGGCGGCAGGTTCACATTCGTCCCGTCGAAGAAGACCGCCGCACCAGCATCCACGCCGCGCTGCAGCGCTTCGTACTGGTAGTAGGACGCATCGACGCGGCCGGCCTCCGGATAGATCAGCGGCAGCCCGGCGAGCGTCGTCAGGCGGTTGGCCGCCGGGTTCACCAGCAGTCCGCCCGACCCGCCACCGGCGAGC
This sequence comes from uncultured Solibacteraceae bacterium, assembly GCA_964627115.1. Classification (GTDB taxonomy): domain Bacteria; phylum Acidobacteriota; class Vicinamibacteria; order Vicinamibacterales; family SCN-69-37; genus SCN-69-37. The sequence continues at coordinate 2,257 of CAZVHY010000360.1, forward strand.
TCGTTCTTGATCGATCCGTACGTGCCCTCGAGGAACGTCGTCGGGTTGATCGTGTAGTTGACCGTCACGCCGTAGTTCGAGACGTACGGCCAGGGCACGAGCACGTCGTTGAAGCCGGGCATCGTGCCCTGCACCACGCGCTGCCGTTCACGCTGCCCCGAGTACTTGCCCGTCACGCGCAGCGCAGGCGAGAACTGATAGTCGACACGCACCGCCGGCTGCTGGAGCAGGTTGGTCGTCTCGGGCCGCGGAATCTCCAGGTTGAACGCCGTCGACGGCGCCTGCTGGAGGTTCGGCAGCGTGTACTGGTTGAGGATCGCGAGACCAGGCGCGTAGAGCTCGTCGGCCGGAATCACGTTGTTCGGATACGGCTGGCCGGTCACCGGGCTGCGCAGCGCCGGAATCGGGTTGCCCTGGTTGTCGAGCGACTGCGAGAAGTCGCCCGCGCGCTCGAGCACGGTGGGCACGCGGAAGCGGTTGATCTCGCCGCCGGTCTTCGACGGACGATACTCGTGGCTGTAGAAGAAGAACAGCTTGTTGTCGCCACCGGGA
>CAZVHY010000361.1:0-2798 GCA_964627115.1 uncultured Solibacteraceae bacterium
GCCACCGCCGCGACCTGGCGGTCGTTCAACTGGCTGGCGAACGCGGGCATGCCCTTCTCGAGATTGCCCCGCAGGATCTGACGGACGATGTGATCCTTCGCGCCCATCGAGGGGTGCCCCGACAGCGCCGGCGCCTGGGCGTCGCCGCCGGCGGCGTCGTGACACGACACGCAGAGCGTGCCGAACACGATCGCCCCTTCGTCGAACAGCGCGGTCTCATCGTCACCGCCGCCGTGTCCGAGGTCCTGGTATCCCGCGGTACCTGACACGGGCGCCATCAGGAGGGCGAACGCCACGAGCGTCGTCCCACACACCGGCAGGAGCCTATCTTTCCACGTGCGCATCAATCGAGCCTACCTCAGCGGACTGCGATTGAGGACGTACTCCATCGCTTCTTTCGGCACCGTGAACTCGCTGCGCGCCACGTTGCCGGGATAGAGATCGCGCTGGCCGATGGGACTCGTGTAGAAGCCGTCCACCGTCATGCGGCGCAGCAGGACGAAGAAGTCGATACCCGGATTGAGCGCGGCCGATCGATTCTTCTGGAACGCGATCTGATCGAGCAGCGTCGTCTGCTGCCAACGAGAGGCGCTGAGGAAGTCGACCTTGTGCTGCTGCGTCATCGACTGATCGATCCACGCGAGCCCGTCGGTGTACCGCTTCTTCAGGTCGGCGTTCACGGCCAGCAGCGAGTCGATCCACCCGGGCACACCGGCCTGGACGGCGCCGGGCTTGTTGTTCTCGACCGGCACGATGAAGTCCGTCAGCGTGAGCAGCGTCTGGAATTCGTGCGCCGAGAGCGCTTTCGGCGTGTACGGTCCGACCGCGGTGATCTGGCTCACCAGCAGGTGGGCGTCGGTGGCGGCAAGCTGATCGATCGCGCCTGCCGTGGCAAACGCGGCGGCCAGTCCCTTCAGTGCTTGACGTCGGGTGATGTCAGACATTGCCCTTCCTCATTTCTTCGGCCAGGTACTCGGCCGTGCGCCATGCGAGCGCAATGATGGTGTGCGTCGGGTTCTTGTCACCGTGACTGACGAATGGGCCGCCGTCGGCCGAGAACACGTTCTTGACGTCGTGCGCCTGACAGAAGCGGTTGAGCACGCTCGACTTCGGATCGTCGCCCATGCGGACGCATCCTACCTCGTGAATGATGCCCCCGCCGGGGCCGAGCTGCGGCCGATCGTCGTTCGGGTCGACGCCCGGCGGGTTGATGACGCCGCGCCCCGGACCCGCCTGTTGCGGCGCCTGTCCCGGTGCACCGGCGGCCCCGGCACCACCCGCGCGTCCCGCCCCCTGGCCACGTGCGCCAGCGCCGGCACCGCGCCCGCCCGGCACGTTCACCGTGCCACCGAGCGTCTCGAGAATCTCGCGGAAGCTCTCGCGCATGTGGCGCGCCTGGTTGAGCTCGTAGTCACTCCACTTCCAGTGGAACCGGAGCGCGGGGATGCCCCACTTGTCCTTCACGGTCGGATCGATCTCGCAGTACGAATCCTCGTTGGGCACCATCGATCCGCGTCCGGTCAGGCTGATGTTGATGCCGCCGTACGAATCGCGAATCGCCTGCTTCATCGGCAGGCCGTACCCTTCCGCCTGGTTGAGCGCCTGCGCGCCGAAGCCGAGCGTGGGCTGACCGAATCCGCCGCCGCCGACCTCGACGTGATACCCCATCGGGAAGTCGAGCTCGCGGTGCCGATCGGCCATCCACCAGGGAATGTAGAGGTGCGCGCCGTAGCCGTCGGTGTTGTGAATGGGTGTGCCGCGCAGATACGGCACCGTGGCCGACAGACCGAAGCCGACCGTGTCGGTGAGGTACTTGCCGACGGTGCCCGACGAATTCGCAAGACCGTCGGGATGACGCGACGACTTCGAGTTCAGGAGCAGACGCGCCGATTCGCACGACGCGGCCGACAGCACCACGGTGCGACACCGCACCTGCCGCTCGGCGCCCGTCGTCTTGTCGATGTACGACACGGCCGTGACCTTGCCCGACGCGTCGGTGATGAGCTCACGCGCCATCGCGTTGGGCAGCACGGTGACGTTGCCCGTGCGCATCGCGGGGAAGATCTGCACGTAGGTCGACGCGTAGTTCGATCCGAAGCGGCAACCACGTCCGCACTGGCCGCAGTAGATGCAGCCGGGACGGCCGTTGAGCGCATTGGTGATGACGGCCTGTCGCGCGCTCGTCGCCTTGATGCCGAGCTTCGCGCACGCGCGGTAGAGCACTTCCTCGTGCACCTTGAACGGCGCCGGCGTCTGGAAGATGCCGTCCGGCGCGCTGCGCAGGCCTTCGGGCCGGCCGGTCACGCCAATCAGCCGCTCGGCCTTGTCGTAGTACGGCGCCACGTCCGAGTAGCCGATCGGCCAGTCCCAGCCGACGTCGTTCATCGACTTCGGTTTGAAGTCGTAGTCCGAGTAGCGGAGCTGCACGCGCGCGTAGTGATTGGTGCGGCCGCCGATGACGCGCGATCGGAACAGCCGGAACTGGCTGCCCGGCGCCACGGTGTACGGCTCGTCGACCATATTGGCGGCGAAGCTCGCGGAGTAACTCAGCGCCGCAGCCTGCCCCGTCGTGTACAGCTCCGCCGCGTCGCCGGCGCCCCGATGCCAGACATCCGATGGCGCCACCATCGTCTTGAAGTCGGACATCTCGACCATGGGGCCTGCTTCCATGAGCAGGACTTTGATGCCCATGTCGGCAAGTACCTTCGTGACCGTGCCGCCGCCGGCGCCCGAACCGATGATGACGACATCGTGGACGGTGGAATTCGACCCTTGAGCCATGTGCTCACCTCTTCCCG
>CAZVHY010000362.1:0-2769 GCA_964627115.1 uncultured Solibacteraceae bacterium
GCTCCCTCAGAGGCCGACAAAACGCCGTCTACCTCACTTCTGGCTTCTGTCTTCGGACTTCTGGCTTTGAGCCTGCGTTGTTCGGCAGGCTCACTACTCCGCCACGCCGAGGAACACGTCCTCGAGCGACGGCTCACGCACGTCGATGTCGATCACGTCGTCGCCACAGCCGGTCAGCAGGGCCAGCGCCGCCATCTTCTGGTCGCGTGCGCAGTGGAACCGCAGTTCGTCGTGACCGGCATGAACGCCGGTCACCGGCAGCCCATCGAGCGCGAGCCGAACGGCCGGCACCACGCCCGGCCGCGTCTGCACGCGGAAGGTCACCGGCAGCGCTGCGGCCGCCCGCAGTTCGGCCACCGTGCCTGTGGCACGCACGCGCCCCGACACCATGATGGCCACGCGATCGACGCGGTCCTGAATCTCGGCCAGGCCGTGGGAACTGAGCACCATGGTGACGCCCGCCGCTCTCAGCTCGCCGAGCAGCACGTAGAACGCGCGCGTGGCCTCCGGATCGAGCCCGGTCGTCGGCTCGTCGAGAAACAGCAGCGCCGGGTCGCCGAGCAGCGCCTGCGCCACGCCGAGCCGCTGCCGCATGCCCTTCGAGTACTCGCCTACCCTGCGGCCGCCGGCGTGCGTCAGCCCGACGCGCTCGAGCACGGACGCGCAGGCGGCCGCTGGCGCCGCTTTCAGCCGCGCGTAGAACGCGAGCGTCTCGAGACCGGTGAGGTTCTCGTACAACACGACGTTCTCCGGCACGTACCCCATCCGCCGGCGCACGCCGCGAAATCCGCGCCCGAGCACCGGCACGCCATCGATCGACAGCCGCCCGCTCGTGGGACGCTCGAGACCCAGCATCAGACGAAACAGCGTGCTCTTGCCCGCGCCGTTGTGACCGATCAGGCCGAAGATCTCCCCGCGCTCCACGCGCAGATCGACGCCGTCGACCGCCTTGACGAGGCCGTAGTGCCTCGTCGCCTGCTCTACCTGCACCATGGGACCGTTGCTCATGCCGGGTTACCGCGCACCGGGAAAGTGACGTCCGCGCCACCCGCGCCACGCTGCGCTCGACGGCTGCATGCGCGGCTGCGGATCGACGACGCTCGGGGCCCGCAGCAGCGGGAACTGCTGCGCGACGAGACGAAGCGCCTGCACTGCCGGACTGGCCAGCAGCAGCTTGACGCTCGGGTGCTGCCACGACAACCGATCGACCACGTCGTTGGCCTCGTACCGCACGTCGCCCAGGCCATCACCGTCGCGGTCCCATCCGACGTAGTTGCTCCAGTGATTGCCCTCCCCTGCGCCCCAGACCTCGTCGCGCGTCCCCACGTAGCGGACCGGCTCGCGATTGGCGATGAACTCGTTGCGCTCCACCTGGTTGCGAATCGATCCGGCCGACAGGTGGACGCCCACCAGGTTGTCGACCACGAGGTTGCCGCGCAGGATGTTGTCCTGCGCGTCGTAGATGAAGAACCCGCGCGCGTTGCCGGCCACGACGTTGTCTTCGACCGTGGCCCGCTGAATGGTCCGCAGCATGATGCCGTGATCGGAGTTCGCCCACACGCGGTTGTTGCGTACCACCTGGTCGCGCACCTCCATCAACGCGAGCCCGCCGCGGTTCAGCCACACGTCGTTGTCTTCCCAGACGTTGAAGTACGAATTCATGTAGTGCGTGCCGTAGCGCGCGTGGTGCAGACGGTTGCCGCGGAACTCGGCGTAGTGCGAGACGTCGACGTAGATGGCGTCGCGGACGAAGCTGATCTCGTTGTCGAAGATGCGCGCGTTCCGCGTGTTGTAGAGCTGGATGCCGTTGCCGCGCTGCACGGACGAGAAGTCGCGCTTGCCCGTGATCACGTTGCCCTCGACGCGCACGTCGTTGGCCTTCTCGATCCAGAGACCGAAGAGGTTGTAGACCAGGTCGCAGCGGCGGACGACGGCACCGTGCGCCCCGGGTTCCACGTAGATGCCCGCGTTCTGGTGCAGCAGGCTGCCGCCAGAGTCGCGGACGATCAGCCCCTCGATGACGACGCCTGGAGACGCGACGCGGATGGTGTCGCCCGTCTGGCCGCCGCTGATGGTGGGCCGCTCGATGCCACGGAGCGTGAGCGGCTTGTCGATGCGGAGGTTCTCGCGGTAGAACGCCCGGGCCACCTCGACCACGCCACCGGGCGCGGCCGCGTCAATCGCCTGCTGGATGGACCCGCCGGCCTCCACGCGCACCGCCGCCGCGCGCCCGTCGGACGCGGCGTGCACCGCGACCCCGGCCGCCCAGAGCAGCCCGATGAGTGTCCATCGCCATGTCATGATGCGTCACAGTACCAGCAGTCCGAGCGATTTGAGCGCCAGAAACAGTACGGCCCCGATCATCAGGTTCTTGAAGCCGACGTAGCTGAGCATGTCCATCGGCTTGGCGACGCGGTACTGGTGCCGCCACCACGGCCCTTCCTTGACGAACCGCAGCGACGCCATGCGCGCGCGCGCTTCCCAGAAGCTGAGCAGCAGCGCCGCGCCCAGCACCGACACGGGCGGCACGACGTGCGTAACGGCCAGTGCGAGCACGACACCGGCGCCCGCCAGCGCCGCCACCGCCATCGCGTGCGCGGACCACGGCCGGCCCACGTCGATCGGCCAGAGGTGATGGCGCGCCTCGGCCGAGGCGCGCCGCACGATCGACGGCAGTTTCTCCCACACCGGCTGGACCGGATCGGTCTGCATGCGCGGATCGACCGTGCTCTTCGGCTTCACGGGCCACACCGCGGCCGGCCCCGACGC
>CAZVHY010000363.1:0-2754 GCA_964627115.1 uncultured Solibacteraceae bacterium
CGAATGCGACCGCGCCGGCGAGCACGAGCATGAGCGAGCCGGCTGACGCGGCAATGGCGATGCGCGACCAGATCTCGGTGAGCTCGCGTTCGATGAGGATGCGTCCCAGCCGCTGACCGTCCCAGACGACATCGGCCATGCCGGTCACGATCGTCCAGCCGGCGCGCGTGCTCGCGAGCGGCGGACACGCCCCCGTCGCGTTCCGGTTGAAGGCCGCGAACAGCGTACCGGCCGGCAGATACAGGCACGCGCGCGTGATGCTCGGCCGTGCGCGGACGGCCGCGAGCGACGTGTCGGCGTCCTTCGACTCCCCGAACATCACGGCCGCGGCCGTGTTGGCCGCCAGCACGCGCGCCAGCGCCGTGGTTTCGCGCGCGGCGGTCTGGCGGTAACTCCACACGTCGAGTGCAATCAGCCCACTGGTCGCCAGCAAGAGCGCCGACGTGGTCACGAACACCGCGATCGCGACGAGCTTCCGGTGGATGGGGAGTCGATCGAACCACTCCACGACGTTCACGGCACTCCACCTCCACGCACGTGGGAAGCCAGCCGCAACAGCTGCGTGTGGAGGCGCAGCCTGGCGCGGCGCGCCGCATCAGCGTCGATCTCGAAGTTGACGCGGTTGTCTGTCAGGCGCAGCAGGACGATGCCGCCCTCGTCGAGGAACGCCGGCGCATCGCTGATGGTGAGCACGGGGCGATCGGTGACCTGGCGCAGCAGCGCGCGTCGCGAGGCGTCGTCGGCGCCGAGATAGAGGACGTGACAGTCCGACACGTTCTCAGCGGTCGCGTAGTGGACCGCGAGCGGCCGGCCGCCGATAGTCTCACCCGTGACCACGTCGTCGAGGAAGCGGCGCGATGGATGGGGGCCGGTCACGCACAGGTTCATCGCGGGCTGGGTGTCGAGGGCCGGCGGCGGCCACTCGACGAACTGCGCGAATCTGTAAAGGAAGGCGCCCGTGAGGCGCGACTCGTCGGGCGGGTTCTGGGCAGAGGTCCATGCCGGGTCCAGTGTCAGCCACATGACACACACGGCCACGGCCGTCCAGGGCGGCCATCGAGGCACAGACGTGTGTCGAGATCGAACGTCCAGAGCAGCCGCCTTCTGGGTAACGCGATGCCCAGAATGAGGCTCGCGCGGGTCACCGAGGAGACCAACAGGAGACGACTGCAGGGAGTACGCCAAGGACGGCGACAAGGCGACGAGGCTACGAGGCGACTGGCTACCGGCCGCCGACTACCGACGACCGACTACCGGCTGCGCGGCGCACGGTGCCGGAGATGGACATCGCTTTCGGCCGTAGGGGCGGGGCTTGCCCCGCCCGCGATCCGGGCGGCCCGAGCGCCGCCCCTACAGCGCGGTCGAATGCTGTGGCGGTCGCCCCACCCGCCCGCGATCTATTCCCTCGGAATCCAAGCGGCGCCGGTGTGCGTGTAGCGCCAGCTGACGACGCCGATGGTGAGCGCCGTGAGGGGAATCACGAACCACTGCATGGCGGTGTTGAAGAGCGGCAGGGCTTCGTGGCGCTGCGCGTTGAGCACCACGTACGTGATGTATGCGAAGCCGTAGAAGAAGAACACGCCGCCTTCCCATCGCTCGATGCGCGCGCCGCGCGCGAACACCGGCAGGCAGGCCACGGCCACCGCGATCATCACGGGCAGGTCGAAAGCGAGCAGTGCGGGCGCGACCGACAGGCCCGTCGGCGAGACCAGCGCCGCGACGCCGAGCACCGACAGGATGTTGAAGATGTTGCTGCCCACGACGTTGCCCACGGCGATGTCGCGCTCGCCCCGGATGGCGGCCATCACCGATGTCGCGACCTCGGGCAGCGACGTGCCGGCCGCGACAATGGTGAGGCCAATCACCAGTTCGCTGACGCCCATGACGCGCGCGAAGACGATGGCGCTGTCGACCAGCCATCGCGATCCCAGCACGAGGGCCCCGAGCCCGACGACCACCCAGACCAGATTGACGGGGATCGACAGCGAACCGGCGGTTGACGTATCGGCTGCCGCCTCGTCACGCGATGCGGCCGATTCACGGCGGCTCTGCCGGATGAGGAAGGCCGTGTAGCTGATGGCGCCGGTGAACAGGATGGCGCCATCGAATCCGCCGATGACGCCGTCCAGCGACAGCAGGTACACGAGCAGTGACAGGCCGATCATGATCGGCACGTCGACACGGATCAGTTGCGTGGCGACGACGAGCGGCGTAATCAGGGCCGAGATGCCGAGAATGACCAGGACGTTGAAGATGTTGCTGCCGACGACGTTGCCCGTGGCGAGATCGGCCTGTCCGGCCCAGGCCGCCTCGACCGACACGGCCATTTCCGGTGCGCTCGTGCCGTAGGCGACGATCGTCAGGCCAATCACCAATGGTGAGATGCCCGAAGCGACGGCAATGCGCGAGGCGCCTCGCACCAGCCAGTCGGCGCCGAAAACGAGCAACGCCAGGCCAGCCACGAAGAAGACGACCGTGGCGATAGTCATGTCGGGGCGTCAGCCTAGCACGGCTCGAGTCGTCCAGCCGCGCCGCTGAACGACGTTACATGCCCCCGGCCGTAGGGGCGGGGCTTGCCCCGCCCGCGATCCGGGCGGCCCAAGGGCCGCCCCTACGATGTTGCGCCGCCCGCCGCCCTGTCACCGTCCCGCCACGTTGTACGCGACGTCGTCAATCGTGAGCTCGATGTAGGCATACGTGCCCGTGGACTCGTGCCACAGGCCCTCGCCGCGCGAAATCAGGCGCGCGCCGTTG
>CAZVHY010000364.1:0-2745 GCA_964627115.1 uncultured Solibacteraceae bacterium
AACGTCTGGTTGGACGCGGGTCGTTACGCATGTCGATCCGACATTGTTGATCGGGCGGGGGGATCTCGGGGGCGAGGGGTGCGAGGGGTGCGAGGTGCGAGGTGCGAGGTGCGAGGTGCGACGAGAGATCTTCAGGTGCAACCGGGGCGACGGGCGACTGGTGGGCGCGGCACCGCCTGGCGCCGGCATTGATTTTCCGAACGGAGCCCCGGGAACACGCCTGGCGCCGACGCGGTTCTCCGAACGGAGCCCCGGGTCTTCAGACCCGGGGAACACGCGGGCGATAGATCTTCAGGTGCAACGGGGACAACGGGCGAGCGGTGGGCGCGGCACCGCCTGGCGCCGACATGGTTCTCCGAATGGAGCCTCGGGGATTTTTTTCGGAGTCCCGGGGCTTCAGCCCCGGGGAATACGCCTGCCGGGGGCACGTCTCGACGTCGCGTCACCAACGGCTACGTCATCCAGACCCGCGCGCGGTTCGGAACGACGCGCACAGTATCGGAGGTGACTGTCGCGGTAGCGAACACGCGGCTGCGACGCGTGGCTCGCGCATTACCGCCGCGCTGACAACTAGTCGATCCGGAGGGCCTTGAGCGGATCGGTGCCCGCCGCTCGATATGCCGGGATATAGCAGGCCACGAAGGCAACGACGCCCAGGAACACGAGGCCGCCGGCGGCGAGGACAGCGCCTTCACGGATCACCATGCGCAGAATCGTCCCTTTGGTAGCGCCGAGCGCCATGCGTAGACCGATCTCGCGGGTCCGGCGCCCAACGAGATAGGTCAACACGCCGTAGATGCCGGCGACGGCAAGGCACAGGCCGATCAATCCGAAGCCCGACACCAGGATCGTCCTGAAGCGCGGCGCCGCCGCATAGTCAGCCAGCGTCTGCTCCATAGTGCTGAAGCGCATCGGCACGGTGGTCGAACGGGCGCGCACTTTGGATCGCACGACGTTCTCGAGCGTCTCAGGGAGGCCGTGGGTCCTGATCAACACGCGCAGTCCGGTCCCCGTCGAACTGAGGTGCTGTTCGTAGGGCATGAGGACCTCGGCGCTTGGCGGCCCCTGTCGTGGCCTGAGAGAATGTCGGCCCCAGGAAGTGCCGGGCCCACCGCTCGCCCGTCGCACCTGTGGCCCCCGTCGCACCTGAAAATCCCTCGATTCCGGCCCCGCCCGACCGATCGACAGCAATGTCTGCGTCAGCGGCGCTCTGCCGCGGTAGCATTTGGGGCACGGAGCGGGGTCCACCGCGGGCCCCGCGCATCATCCCGCCGGGAGGCGCCTGTTGAGTCCAGAGAAGTCCACGCCATCGATGACCCTGTCGGTCGACGAACTCACCACCCTCGTGTCGAACGGGCACGCCTCGCCCACCACGCTCACGCGCATCGTCGAAGTCATTCGCGAACAGTTCGGCACGGACGTGTGCTCGATGTACCTGCTCGAGCCCGATCGCGTCAACCTCGTGCTGGCCGCCACGGTTGGCCTGCGCCCCGACAGCGTCGGGCGCGTGCGCATGCTGCTCACCGAAGGCCTGGCAGGGCTCGTGGCCGAGGAACTGCGGCCCGAGCGCGTGACCGACGCGCACACGCATCCCCGCTTCAAGTACTTCCCCGAGGCCGGTGAGGAATCGTACCGGTCGTTCGTCGGTGTGCCGGTCCTCGATCGCGGCCTGCTCCAGGGTGTGCTCGTGCTCCAGACCATCGAGCCGCGCTCGTTCTCCGACGCGGAGCTCGACGCACTCGTGGAGGTGGCCGGGCTGGTGGGATCGCACGTCGCCGAGGCGCGATCGCAGGGACAGTTCGTGGCGCCCACGCACCAGAAGCTCTGGGCGCTCGCGCAGAACATCTGGTGGTGCTGGGATCCGCACGCCGAAGCCCTGTTCCGCGAAATCGACCAGGCGCTCTGGTCGGCCGTCGACCACAACCCCATCGCCCTGCTCGACCGGATTCCGGCCGACGCGCTCGAGGAGCGGTGTACGCAGCTCGGCCTGCACAGCCGCATCAACTACGCGTACCGTCGCATGCAGGAATACCTGCACAACCGGGACACGTGGGCCGCGCGGCATGCGGGCGTGCTGCGGGCGCGGCCGGTGGCGTACTTCTCGGCCGAGTTCGGACTGCACGAGTCGCTGCCCATCTACTCGGGCGGCCTCGGCGTGCTGGCCGGCGATCACCTCAAGAGCGCCTCGGATCTCGGCGTGCCGCTGGTGGCCATCGGGCTCTACTACGACCAGGGCTACTTCCGTCAGCGGCTCGATCGCGACGGCTGGCAGCAGGAACACTACATCAAGGTGGACCATCGCCTGCTGCCGCCGCAGCCGGCCACGGTCGGCGGCGTGCCGGTCCTGATCTCGATCGAGACGCGCACGGGCACCATTGCGGCGCGCGTGTGGACGCTGGCCGTGGGCCGCTGCACGCTGCTCCTGCTCGACTCGGACGTCGACGGCAACACGCCGGAAGATCGCGAGCTGACGGCGCGCCTCTACGGCGGCGACGTGCGCGTGCGCATCCGCCAGGAGCTGCTGCTCGGCATCGGCGGCGTGCGCGCGCTGCACGCGCTCGGCATCAAGCCCGGCGTCATGCACCTCAACGAGGGGCACAGCGCGTTTGCCACGCTCGAGCTCGTGCGGCACCGGATGGTCGAAGAAGGCATCGACGCCGGCGAAGCCATGCGCCGCATCTCGTCGCAGGTCGTCTTCACCACGCACACACCGGTGCCGGCCGGTCACGATCGGTTCTCGCCGGA
>CAZVHY010000365.1:0-2745 GCA_964627115.1 uncultured Solibacteraceae bacterium
AGGAGCAACTGCTGTACGAGATTCACGATCCAGCCGCGTACATCACGCCGGATGTCGTGGCCGACTTCACGCACGTGCGGCTCGACGACGACGGCGAGGATCGGGTGTGTGTCGCGGGTGGGCGAGGGCGCGAGCGTCCGGACACGCTCAAGGTGTCGGTTGGCTACCGCGACGGGTTCATCGGGGAAGGGCAGATCTCGTATGCCGGCGCCGGTGCTGTCGCGCGCGCGCGCCTCGCGCTCGCCATCGTGTTCGAGCGGCTGCAGCTGACAGGTGTCGACGTCGCGGGCGTGCGCGGCGAGCTGATTGGCGTCGACGCGCTGCACGGGCCGGCGCTCGCGCGCCGTTCGAGCGAGCCGTACGAAGTACGCGTGCGCGTGGCCGGACGCGCGCCAACGGCGCAGGCCGCCGCGGCAATCGCGAACGAGGTCGAGGCGCTTTATACGAACGGACCCGCGGGCGGCGCCGGCGCGACACGTGCCGTCCGCGAGGTACTGGCCGTCGGAGCGACAGCCGTGCCGCGCGATCGCATCGTCTGCCGCGTGGCCATCGAGGGGGCATGACGTGATGCTGCGAGACGTGGCGCACGCGCGCGCAGGGGACAAGGGGCGGCTCGTGAACGTGTCGGTCATTGCCACCGACGAGCGTGATTTCCCCTGGCTGGTGGAGGTGGTGACGGCCGAGCGTGTGCGTGCGCACCTTGGCACGCTCATCGACGGTGAGGTCCGCCGCTACCTGCTGCCGGAGATTGCCGCGATGAACTTCGTCGCCGCGCGGCCGGCGGGCGAGAGCGTCACGCGCAGCCTCGCACTCGACGCCCACGGCAAGTCGCTCAGTTCGGCGCTGCTCGAGATGGAACTGCCGGAACGGTGAGGTGCGCCTCGCGCGCCCTTGTCCGAATGGGGCCCCGGACCTCTGGAGCGGGTTTCAAAACTCTCCGATGGAGCGCAGGGGCTTCAGCCCCTGCGGGGCGTCAGGGCGCGAAGGGCCAGGTTTTGAAACCCGTTCTTGGGGCCGGAGACTGGAGAAACGTATGTCTCGTCGATCGCTTGCCGCGCACGTTGTCGCCGCCTGTTGTCTCTGGCTCGTGTGGCCCGCTGCTCCCGCCCTTGCCCAGGTGACGCGTCTCGAGGTCACGTCCCGCGAACTCGCCGGCAACGGCCAGGTGTTCGGTGCTGCCGGGCAGATTGAAGTGCTGCGCGGACGCGTGCACGGAGAGGTCGATCCCGCGGATCGGCGCAACCGCATCATCCAGGATCTGGACCTCGCGCCACGCAACGCGCGCGGGCGCGTCGAATACGTCGCCACGTTCGCACTGGCGCGGCCCGTTGACGCGGCGAGGGCGTCGGGCGTCCTCGTATATTCAGTCGTCAATCGCGGCAACGGCGACGTCGAGCCGTCAGCCGACGGACACATCTCGGTGGTGAGCGGCTGGCAGGGCGACGTCGTGCCGACGCCGCGCAACCAGACGATCGCGGTGCCGGTGGCGAAGAATCCCGATGGCTCCACCATCACCGGGCCGGTCCTTCAGCGCTTCTACAACATGCCGCCTGGGACGACGACGTTGCCGTTGCGCGCGGGCAGTGGATATCCGTTCGCGGCGGCCGATCAGTCTGCCGCGGTGCTCACCATGTCGACGGCGGAAACCACAGCAGGCGTCAAGAGCGGGACGACGGTCGTCGCACGAGCGGACTGGGCGCTTGCCGACTGCCGTGCGGTGCCGTTTCCCGGCACGCCCGATCCGACGCAGTTGTGTGTGCGCGGCGGCTTTGATTCGTCGCGACTCTACGAGCTCGTCTACACCGCTCGAGATCCGCTCGTGCTCGGCATTGGCCTGGCTGCCACGCGCGATCTCGTGTCGTACCTCCGCCATGGTCAGCAGGACGCGACCGGCCAATCCAATCCCGTCGTGGGCCTCGTGCGTCACACCGTCGCGATCGGCAATTCGCAGTCGGGGAATTTCATCCGGACGTTCCTCAACCTCGGCTTCAACGAGGATCTGAATGGTCGCATCGTGTGGGACGGCGCCTTTCCGCGGATCGCGGCGCGGCAGACGCCCATGAACTTCAGGTTCGCGCTGCCGGGCGGCGCGGTCGATCTCTACGAGCCGGGCAGTGAGGGTGTGCTCTGGTGGAGCCGCTACACCGACGACACGCGTGGACGCGGAGCGCCCGCCAGCCTGCTCGATCGGTGCTCGGCGACGAATACCTGTCCGAAGATCATCGAGGCGTTCGGATCCGCCGAATTCTGGGGACTCCGAATGTCGCCGAACCTCGTCGGCACCGACGGCCGCGCCGACATTCCGCTGCCGGCCAACGTCCGGCGCTACTACATGCCCGGCACCACACACGGTGGCGGACGAGGCGGGTTTCAGCTGGCCGCGACGGGAGTCGCCGGCGGCTGCTCGCTGCCGCCCAATCCGAATCCGATGAACGAGCAGCTGCGCGCGTTGAACGCCGCACTCGTCGCCTGGGTGGTCGACGACACCGCGCCGCCGGCCAGCCGCTATCCGATGCTCGGCCGCGGCGACCTCGTGCCTGCGACCACAGCGGCAACCGGATTCCCGTCGATTCCCGGACTCCCCGCGATCGACGGACTCGTGAAGGTGGTGCTCGACTACGACTACGGTCCCGGCTACGTCACCAACGACGTCTCGGGCGTCATCTCGTCGATGCCGCCGCGCATCGTTCAGACCATTCCCACCTACGTGCCGCGCGTCGATGCCGATGGCAACGAGACATCCGG
>CAZVHY010000366.1:0-2721 GCA_964627115.1 uncultured Solibacteraceae bacterium
CCCCCCATGCAGGCTGCCGCGCTTCGCGCGCTCGAGTTCGACCGCATCCGTGAGGTGCTCGCAACCAGGGCCCTGACGCCCATGGCGCACGCGCGCCTGCTGGCGCTCGAGCCGTCGGTCGATGCGGCCGACGTGCGCGCCGCGCTCGACCTCACGCTCGAAGCCGTCGAGTTCGAACGTCAGAGCGGCTCACTCGACATCTACGCGCCCGAAGATCTGCTGACGTCGCTCGCCATTCTGCGGATCGACGGACAGCCGCTCGAACCGCTGGCCCTGCTTGGTCTTGCGCGTTTCCTCGACTCGGTCGATCGCGTGGCGGCAGCCGTGGCCCGGCGTCCGGATTCGGCGCTCGCAGCCATTGCCGAAGGCGCGGCGTCGTTTGCCGATGAATGCGCCGATGTCCTGCGCGCCATCGAGCCGACCGGCGAGGTGAGCGACCGCGCGAGCAGCGCGCTGCGCGACATCCGCACGGCCCTGCGGCAACAGCGCGCGCGGCTGCGGACATCGCTCGATCAGCTCGCGCGCAGCCGCGACAACGCGAAGTACCTGCAGGACCAGATCGTCACCGACCGCAACGGCCGCTACGTGCTCGTCGTGCGCTCCGAACATCGCGACGCCATTCCCGGACTCGTCCACGGCAGTTCGGCCAGCGGCGCGAGCCTGTATCTCGAACCGCTGGCGACCGTCGCGCTCAACAACGAGGTGGTGGCGCTCGTCGAGCGCGAGAAGGCCGAGATCTACCGGATTCTCTCGGCACTCACCTACGCATTTCGCGCGCGTGGCGGCGAGCTCGACGGCACGACCGAGGCCGCGGTCGAGTTCGACGTGCTGCGCGCCAAGGCCGATCTCGGCCGGCGCGTGGACGGCGTGGCTCCGGCGCTCGCCACCGACAACCGCATCGACTTCCGCGGCGCGCGCCATCCGCTGCTCATCCCGTCGGTTCGGGATCTGACGGGCGAATCCGACAGCGGACGCGTCGTGCACCCGATCGCCTCCGATCTGTCGCTCGTGCCGCCCGACGCGTCGCTTGTCATCTCGGGCCCGAACACCGGCGGCAAGACCGTGGCGCTCAAGGCGTTCGGCCTGCTCGCGCTGATGGCCCAGGCCGGGCTACTCATTCCAGTCGACGCCGGCAGCAGCTTCACGCCGTTCCGCACGGTTTTCGCCGACATCGGCGATGCGCAGTCGATTGCCGCGAGCCTCAGCACGTTCTCCGCCCACGTGGCGCGGCTGATCCAGGTGGAGCGCACGCTCGAGTTGCCGGCACTCGTGCTGCTCGACGAAGTCGGCAGCGGCACCGATCCGCTCGAAGGTGGCGCGCTCGGCGCCGCTGTCGTCGATCACTTCCGCCGCCGCGGCGCGCTGGTCGTCGCCACGACGCACGACGATGCGATGAAGTCGTACGCGGCCACGACCGATGGCGTGAAGACCGCGGGGTTCGGCTTCCATCCGGACACGTACGCACCAACCTATCGCCTCATCTACGGCGCGCCGGGACGCAGTCTCGCACTCGAAATCGCCGAACGGCTCGGGATGCCGGCCGACGTGATTGCCGACGCGCGCGCGCGGCTGTCGGGACGCGAGTCGCTGCTGTCGGCGCACCTGGCGCAGCTCGATCATGCGATGGCGGCTGCCGCGATCGACCGCGAACGGCTGGCCGAAGAACGCGCGGTGGTGGCGGCCGATCACCAGCGGCTGCTCGAGAAGGAGTCGCGCATCGCCGAACGCGAGGCCGTGCTCAAGCGCCGGCTCGACGATCGACTGAACGAACAGCTTCGCGAAGCCCGCACCGAAGTCGATCGCATCGTCGGCCGCCTGCGTGAACGTGCCGACGTGCTGGCCCAGCAGGCCGAACAGCGTGCGGCGCGGGGCGGGACGCTGTCGACCGGCGAAGTCGGAAGCCTGCGTGCCGAGGCCCGCGGCGCGCTCGGCGCGGTTGCGGACGCACTGGTTGGTGACGCGCCAGGTGACGGCGCGCTGACGGCACCGCCCGCGGTCGGCGACACGGTGTTCGTGGCCAGCATGAACGCCGATGGCGTGGTGCGGCAGGTCTCGGGCAGGCAGATCGAGGTGGACGTGCGCGGCAAGCGCCTTCGCACGCGCCTGTCGGAGTTGCGGCGCCCGTCGGCCGCGGCGCGGCGCGAACAGCGCGACGAACGGCGGGCGCCGGCGCGCGTGCAGGTCCAGGCCGCCGCGCGCGGCGGCGCCACGCGGGAACTGGTGGTGGTCGGGCACACGGTCGATCAGGCCCTCGACCGCGCCGGCAAGTTCGTGGACGACGCGGTGCTGGGTGACGAGCGGCGCCTGAGGGTGGTGCACGGCCACGGCACCGGTCGCCTTCGAGACGCGCTGGCGACATTCTTCCGCGAGCACCCGCTCGTGGCCACGGTGTCGCCGGCCCCGGACAACGAGGGCGGGCGCGGCGCCACCATTGTCGAGTTGAAGGACTGATCGGTGGCGCTCTTTCCGCAGTCGTTCATCGACGACCTGCGCGCGCAGGTCGACATCGTCGCGCTCATCAACGAGACCGCGCCGCTCCGCAAGATGGGCACGGCCTGGAAGGGCCTCTGCCCGTTCCACCAGGAGCGGACGCCGTCGTTCAACGTGAACCCGGACAAGGGCATCTTCAAGTGTTTCGGGTGCGGCAAGGGCGGGGACGTCTTCAAGTTCATCGAGCTGCAGAACAACGTGCCGTTCCCGGAAGCGGTACGGATGGTGGCC
>CAZVHY010000367.1:0-2710 GCA_964627115.1 uncultured Solibacteraceae bacterium
CGGATCCACCGGAATCCCCCAGCCGCCACTCGCACCGTCTGGCGCGCGGCGGAGCGCGGCCAGCACGCGCTCCGCCGCCGCGGCGTGACGTCCCGCGAGCACGTCGCTCACGGCCGTCGCCGCGGCCGCGTCGACGGCCGCGCCCGCGTGCTCGAGCAGCAGGACCCGCTGCTGGAGCCGCGCGCGGAAGGACGCCCGCGCCCTTCCGCGCGCGATCTCGGCCATCGCCGCCAGCGCCATCGGATGCGCAGGGGCGCGTTCGAGCGCCTGCTCGAACGCGGCCACGACGTTCGCGTCGGAGCGATTCGTCTTCAGACGAATCGCTCCGAGCGCGTACCACGCCGACGCACACACCTGCGTCGAGTAGATGTGACCCGACGATTCGAATGCCAGTTCGCGCTCGATCTCGCGAATGGCCACATCACGATCGCCTTGTGCGTACGCCACGAGCCCGAGCAGGAGATGAAGGCCGACGGCTGCGAATCGTCCGCCCTCGGCCTGCGCGTCCTGCGCCGCGGCCCCGGCCAAGAGCTCCCTTGTCGCATCGCCAAACGCGTGGCGCGCGACGTACACCGTCGCCGCCAGCCAATGTGCGAGACCAAAGCCCGGCAGGTGTCTGAGCGCGTTGTGAGCGGCACGCAGTCGTTCATCCCCCCAGGCGGCATAGGCGAGACGGACGTGATGCCGCCAGTTGTCCGGCTCGAGCGAGGTCGCACGGCGGCCAGCAGCGACCGCGTCGATGCCGGCCGGCGTCCGCGACAGCACGAACGCCAGCGTCGCCCAGGCCTCACCTGACGACGGGTCGAGGCGGCAGGCCTCGCGCGCATGAAACACGGCACGCTGGAGCGACGCGACGTCGGGCACACCGCCAAGACGCGTGGCGTCGAACATCAACGTCGCGGCGTTGGCAATACCGATATGCGCGGGCGGGTAATCGGGCGTGCGACTCAGCACGTCGTCGAACGCGACGGCCGCGCGACGGACGGCGTCGCGCTCGAGCGTCTCGATGGCAGCCCGTCCTTCCACGAACATGCGGTACGGGTGCAGCAGCGAGTCGATCGCGTCGTCGGGGGCACGACTCGCGGCAACCGCGACGGGACCGCGGAAGCGATAACCGCGGCGTGCGAGCGTCTCGACCCAGGGCTCACCGTCCGGCGCCGCGCCGAGCTTCCGCCGCAGTAGGGACATGGCCTGCTCCAGACTGTTGTCGCCGACAGCGACGTCCTTCCACGCCGCGGCGATGAGCTCGTCCTTGCGAACGATCTCGCCGGCGCGGGTGACCAGCAGGTGCAGGACGTCGATATGGCGATCGGGCAACGCCACTGGCTCGTTGTCGAGCAGGAGCCGGCGGCGCTGCACGTCGAGGACGAACGACCCGAAGGTGTAGGCCGGTTCCGGCACGCAGCGGATTCTATCCGCTGCGCGCCGTTCTCGGCCGGCCGCTCAGAAGCGCCAGGCCCAGCCCACGGTCAGGTTCCTGACAAGAGCCGCGGTGCGGGCCATCGACAGTTCGCCGCGGGTGTCGATCACATACAGGCCCATGTCGATCTGGACGACGCCCCGCGCGCCGGTCGAGATCTCGATGCCCGTGGCCCAGGCGAATCCGGGGCGCCGCACGGCTTCCCCCTGAAACGCCAGCGAATGCAGGCCTGCGCCGAGCGACGCGTGGACGCACGCACGCGTGCGGCCACCTCTGACACCGATCAACGCCACGAGATGACGCGCGCGCATGTGCCCCATCGACGCCTCACCGATGGGCTGGAAATCCGCATCGACGTCGTAGGTCTTCTGCCGGACGTCCCAGCGCGTCGTCGATGCCTGGAGTCGCAGTCGCAACCGTCCGGCGACCGGAACGTCGGTGCGCACGGCAAGCTCGGGCCCGCTTCGGACGTCGATCGACCGTGCCGGTCCGCCGTCGACCGCTCTGGACCAAAGCGCGAGATAGGGCTCCGAATAGCCCACGGCGACACCGGCACTCGCCGGGTGGCGCGACAAACAGTCCGACCGACTCTGGCCGTGCGCCTCGCCGGCAATTGCGACGATCGAACCGCACAGCACAGCCACGGTGACAAGACGCATGCGCATGGTCCTGGACCTCACCGTCGCCGCAGGCTGAAGCCGGTCACGATGGTCACGCGCGTACCGGCCTTCGACGGCACGACCGCGACATTCACCGGAATGTTCGCCGCTCCCGTCCGGAATGTCATGCCAGCCGTCAGCACCATCGCGGTCCCGACGGGCGTGATGTTCGGACCGATACCGAACTCCGCGCCATCAGGCGTGCGGAACCCGACGAGCCAACTCAGGCTCGGCAGGACGACGTTCTGTTCCATGCCGCCAACGAGCGCCACCCACTCGGTCACCATCGTGGTGCCGCTGGTGCGCGTGAAGAACTGGCGTTCGAACTGCCAGCCGAATTGTGTGATGTTGGGACGAACGACGATATCGCGCTGGGCCAGTTCCTCGACCACGCCATCGGAGAGCAGCGTGAGACCGAAGCGGGGACCAGCTAGATCGACGGTGTGTGCACGGGCCGGCACCATCTGGGCGGCCACCGGGGCGGCAAGGGCGAACGAGAACACGGCAACAACGAACGAAACACGAACGAGTGAACGCAGGGACTTGGTCATGGTCGTAACCTCCGCCCGCAATCCTCGGTCCACGGCCCGGCCGAAGTCCTGATGGAATCGCTGAAAAACCCTGAAAAGAA
>CAZVHY010000368.1:0-2708 GCA_964627115.1 uncultured Solibacteraceae bacterium
TCAGCATCGACGTCGTGAAGGAGCAGCAGTTCTGGCTGGAAGAGAAGGGCGCGAGCCCGAGGGTGATTCCGGTTGTGATCGCGTGAAGCGGACGTGACAGCCGGCGTCCGCTCCATAATCGCGGCGGCTCCCATCATGGCCCTCCCGCCAGGTACCCGCTTCGGCCCGTACGAGATCGTCGGCGCGCTCGGCGCCGCACGGTGTGGTCGCGAAATTGGCAAGGACTGCTGGCGAGATAGGGCGTGGACGACGCACTACACGTCCGATTTCGGAGAACTCTCGCTCGGCTGGTCGCTGAGCTCGACCAGCGGCTCTCCACGGACGAGCATCGGGAGAATTGTCGGCCACGTTGTCTCAATCAGACGGCGCAGGTGCGCGTTCGAGGTGTTGCCGCAGGTGACCAGAATGACCTGCGGTGAGGCGCCGTACCGGCCCAGCAGATCGACGAAGTCCGCGTCCTTGGTCATGACGATGACCTTCGCATCGCGGGCGGCGTTGAAGATCTCGGCGTCCGAGGCGCGCTGCAACTGCAGATCGCGAACAGGCTCGCAGGCAATAGACAACGTCGTCCGTATCCAGGCGGCGAGCGCTGGCGAGAGTTGATTGTCGAGCCAGAGCGTCACTGCGTCACGCGGCGACGATCGGGTGGTCGAGGCGTCTGCTCGCGAATCGCAGGCAGGCGGCGATGTCTTCCAACTCGAGGTCAGGCAGTTCTTCGAGCACCTGTGCCGGCGACAGACCCGCGGCGAGCAGATCCAGCACGTCCGTTACCCGGATGCGTAGCCCGCGAACACACGGCCTCCCGCCGCATTGGTCAGGGC
The DNA here is from genome assembly GCA_964627115.1 of uncultured Solibacteraceae bacterium. Taxonomy (GTDB): domain Bacteria; phylum Acidobacteriota; class Vicinamibacteria; order Vicinamibacterales; family SCN-69-37; genus SCN-69-37. The sequence continues at coordinate 822 of CAZVHY010000368.1, forward strand.
TCACGGTGATTCGGTCGGCGAGGGCAGGCATGAGTGTTCCTTGCAGAGAATATACCGCAGCCTTGCAGTAGACTGCGGCATCTCGACGGTCAGCGCTTCCGGCTGCTCCTCGCGCCGGACGGCGCCACCGCCGGCGCGCCACGACTGACCGTCGTCGCGAATTGGCAGGGGCTGCTGGCGAAGCAGGGCCAGGCATACCCATGAGGGCGCTGACGCCCCGTCCCGTGCGGTGCTCCCCGGTGGCGCACGTGAGACCCAGATCATGATCCGACGCATCGCGCCGCAGTTCTTCACGACGGACCTGACGCGAACGCTCGCGTACTATCGCGAGACGCTCGGCTTCGAGTGTCTGGGCACCTGGCACGATCCGCCCGAGTATGCGATTGTCGGGCGCGACGGCCACACGATCAACTTCCGCGTGGCCGAGCCGCCGACGCCGAATCCGGACAAGTACGACGACGAACTGCTCGACGCCTATCTATCCATCGAGGACGCCGACGCGTTGTATGCGGAATATGCGGAGCGCGGCGTCGAGTTCACGCGCGCGCTCGGCGACACGCCCTGGCAGTCGCGGGAGTTCGTCGTGAAGGATTGCGACGGCCGGCTCCTCGCCTTCGGCGCGGACCTGGATTGACGGCGTGACACGGACGCGGCTGACGCGGTTCGTGCTGACCGGCCTGGCCGTCGCGCTCGGTGTCGGCCTCGTCGGCGCGTACGCGGCGTATACACGCGACATGCGCCGGGCGTACGACCGCATTCGCGATCGGAGCCAGGTCGTTGCATCACCATTCGGCAACATCGAGTGGGCGGAGGGCGGGACCGGTGTGCCAGTGCTCGTGGTCCACGGCAGCGGCGGCGGGTTCGACCAGGGCGAGCTGCTGGCGCGCGCGGTGCTCGACGAGCAGTGTCACTGGATTGCGCCGTCGCGGTTCGGGTATCTGCGGTCGACGTTTCATGACGGCGCGACATTCGACGAACAGGCACACGCCTACGCCTTTCTGCTCGACCATCTCGGCATCGATCGCGTGGCCGTGGTCGCGCTCTCGCACGGCGGGCCCTCGGCGCTGTTGTTCGCGGCGCTGCATCCCGAACGCGTGACGTCGCTGACCTTGCTCTCGGCGGGCGTTGCGGCGTCGGCGGAGGTCAGTCAGTCGGACGCCAACCGGCAAGGTGACGCGCTGACCGCCATCTTCCAGCGCGACTACCGCTACTGGGCCGTCAGCCGGATGTTCCGCACGCAATTGATGAGGCTCATGGGCGCGTCCGATCAGGTCATCGCCGGCCTGACGCCCGAACAGCGTCGCCTCATCGACGACGTCATCGACTTCATGAATCCCGTGGCCGTGCGTGCGGCGGGTGTGCGCTTCGACAACCAGGCGGACATGCCGAACGAGCGGGTCGCGGCGATACGGGCACCGACGCTCATCCTTCACGCGAAGGACGACACGCTGCAGCTCCATCACAACGCGGAGTTCGCGGCCTCGCACATCGCCGGCGCACAACTCGTCAGCTTCGAGCGTGGGGGCCACCTGCTCCTCGCGGTGGAGCAGCCGGAGATCAGGAGGCACGTGGTGCAGCACGTCCTGAAGGTGGAGCCGTAGAGGGCGGTCGGTCGTGCGGGTTTCGATCGAATGTCGTGGGGAACCTCGAGGACGACGTCCAGTTGTTAATCTGCGGCACGCATGACCCGCGGGGGCTGGAGACGCCTGCTGCACTTTGTCGCCTGGTGTAACGTTCCTCCCATGGCATCAACGCCCGTGAGTCATTGCAGCGTGTGGCCTCGTGCGGCCGCGATTGTGGTGACCGCGCTCTCCGTGTGCGCGGCGGCCAGTGCGCAGCAGTCGTCGTTCCGCGCCGGTGTCGATCTCGTCACGCTCGACGTGACCG
>CAZVHY010000369.1:0-2700 GCA_964627115.1 uncultured Solibacteraceae bacterium
ATGCCACGTTCGACGACGAACCCCGCGTCGGCCAGTGCGTCGGCCACCCACCCCGACGCGCGCACTTCCTCGAAGCCGAGTTCGGGATGTGCGTGAATGCGGTGACTGAGCTCGATGAGCCGGTCGGCGTGGGCATCAATGGCCGCGTGCGCAATCAGGTGGAGGGGCGACTCGTGGCTCATGGCGTGCGTCTCGACAGCATACTCAGGAGCTTGGAAGCGTGGAAGCCGGGGAGCGTGGGAGATTCCTCACTCCCCAGCTTCCTCGCTTCCCAGCTTCCAGGCTCCCTACTGCCACCCTCCATACATCGGGTTCGGCAACACGAAGAACCGCGTACCGAAATCCACGTAGACCGCATCACCCTGCTGGCGGATCGCCTGCGACAGCGCGGGAAAATCGTGGATGTTGTCGCCGACCCAGGCCACGACGTCGAGCGGGCCGGCGGCGCCCGGCCACTTCCCCGCTGAGACCGCCTCGAACCGCGGGTTCTTGTCCGACGGGCCATCGTCGGGACGACAGAGGATGACGTCGTACGCGAGCGCCTGGCGATCGAACACCGCGCGCGTGTCAGCGCACTCGGACTCGAACCGGTTCGTGACAATGGCGATGCGGCCACCGAGGGCTCGCACGCGATCGAGGAACGTCTGTGCGCCGGGCATGGGCACAGCCTCGCGCCGTTGCACCCACGCGCGCCACAGCGCGGACGAGTGCGTCTGACCGGTGCGCTCGAGATCCTGTTGATAGGCGAGGTTCGAGATGACGGTCTCGTCCGCATCGAGAACGACGGCCCAGGCACCGATTGCGCGACCGCGCGCGGCGAGTTCGATCGCTGCGGTCGCCTGCCGATACGTCTGCAGCACGATGGCGTGATACTCGGCAGACCGATCGACCCAGGTGACCGCCGTCGAGAATGTTGCGGCCGACGCCGGCGATGCGGATTGACGCGCGGGTGCCGACGCACAGGCGCCAGCGCCGAACGTGACGAAGAAGAGAATGCCGGCGCGCAGCACGCGAGTCATGCCGCGCACGATATCACCAGGCGCGTCCGGGTTCGATCAGCGGGTCGACGCCGTGCGGAACGGCAGCAGGCGATGCAGGCGCGGCTCGCGAAGATAGAGTCCGCCCCACAGCATCAGCCCGACGTACACGGGAAAGAGCGTGTGACTGGCGAGCGGATTCTCGACGCGGACGTGTGTGGCCACCGCGCCGCCGAGATATCCGGTCAACAGCACCGCGCCGAGCACGGTCGTGCGCGGAAGGAGATGGAGCACCAGACAGACGAGTTGGACGGCCCCGATCCGGAAGACCGTCGATGCTGGATAACCGAGCTCCGTGGTGGCCTGCACAGCCGGCTCCAGCACCAGCAGCTTCATCGCGGTGTCGAACGCCAGAAACAACGCGGCCACGCCGGTCAGCGCGTATCCCGCCCTCATGGCCGCTCTCGATACCTGTTCGCCTCCAGGCGACGTCGTCGTCGGGCTCATGACGACGGATCGTACGGTCAGCGCAGCGACCGTGTCTTGTATAGAAACGACAACTGCGCGTATCCGCGAACGATCTCGCCCGGCGTCTGCCCGATGCGATGACGCAGCGACCGCGTGAGATGCGCCTGGTCGTAGTAGCCAGCCAGGTGCACCGTATCGGCGATGGACACGCCTTCGCGCAGCAGGATCGTCGCGTGACGCGCCCGCTCGATCTGTCCAAGCGCACCGGACGCCAGGCCTGTCGCGCCCAGGAAATGACGCTGAAGGGTCCTGGGCGACAACCTGCTCGCATGTCCTCGCAACACGTCGTCTACGACAGCATCGCGCACGAGAACCCCCGTCCGAACGAGCCGCGCGACGAATGTCTCGGCGTTCTCGAAATCCGGATAGTCCCAGGCGGAACCGTTCAACCAGAACGACCGCCGCGTGGCATCGGGCAGGGTCACGTCTCGCCGGTCGGCCAGATTTCCTGGCGTGAGGTGCGGAATGAACGTTCCGGGCTTGAAGCGGATGCCGACCCACTCCCCTTCGGCTGGCAGGTCTGCGCGTGTCGCGTGTGTCTCCGGTCCGCGAAGCGTGAAGAACGTGCGACCGGCGTGACGGCTGATCACCATCTCGAACGTACTCGCCGCGACCGACAGGAACGTTCCCGCGCATTCGCTGCGGCTGCGCCACACGCGCTCGATGAGCGGCGAGTCCGACAGCCGGTCCTCGAAAACGATCATGCCCGCCGGCGAGCCTAACACGCCCCCGCGCCAGGCATCCCTACGTTTCGCGTAACGTCGCCGCCGGATTCGTCTTCGCGGCACGTCGACAAACCGGCGCCGACACGGCCGCCATGACCACGACGATGATGCCAATCGCCGAGGCGAACGAGATGGGATCGAGGGGCGACACGCCGTAGAGACGGCTCTCGACGTAACGCGTTAACCACGCCGCCGCCAGCGTGCCAATGGCCACGCCAACACCCAGCACGACCATCGACTGGCGGCCGATGAGCCCGGCAAGCCGCGCCGGCGTCGCGCCAAGTGCCGTGCGGATACCGAGCTCACGGCGGCGCTCGGCCAGCGCGCGTGACAGCACGGCGGCCAGACCGATAGCTGCGATGAACACAGCGACCACACCGAAAACGAACACCAGGCGCATGGTCAGAATCTTGTTGCCAATCTCGGTGCGGATCCCCTCGTCGACACTCTTTGTCTCGAACATGACGAGC
>CAZVHY010000370.1:0-2696 GCA_964627115.1 uncultured Solibacteraceae bacterium
TCTTCTACACGACCGTCATCGTCGAACCTGAAGATGGCTCGGTCCACTTCGCGGACGACATCTATGGACACGACGCAAGACTCGCGCGCGTGTTCTGACGAAGCGCGCGCGAGAGCTTACCAGCGTCTGACGCGTCCCGTGTCCACGTGTACGAAGTTGGACCCGGGATAGTAGCCCACGCCGCCGAGGCGGAGCGCGATGGCGGTGTCGCGGAGATGAGCGAGACGCACGTCGGCGACGCGGACGTCGATGGCTTTGCCACTCATGTGCAGGCTGCCCGACGCGACGCCCTCGCTGCGCTGACGGAGCGCCGCATTGGTGACCGGAGATCGATACCCCGAGATGATCTGGAACGGCGCACGGGCACCGCTCACCGATTGAAGCTGGAACAGCAGGTCGAACAGGTTCGGATCGATCGGCGCCATCTCGCCGGTTCGAAAGTCCCGGAGCAGGTGGTTCAGCGCATCGAGCGCTGCCGGCAGGTAGCGATGGTCGCGCGCATACTCGACGCTCAACCGCTCGCTGGTGTGCGTGTGCACGAAACAGAGCGAGCGCACGGGCGCGAGCGCCGGGACCGACGCGGCAACGCGTCCGGGTAGCGCCAGGGGTGCGGCAGCGGCACACGCGAGGAATCGGCGACGACTGACGCCGGGAAGCATCGGATCGAGTGTGCCGGCCCAGCCCTGACCGTGTCAACGGGGATCGCGGAGTTTTCCCGAGTGGACCGCGAACGCTTCCGGATCGCGTACGACGCGCGGACCAGTTGCAGGGTGCGGACGTTGGCCGCAGTCTTGCTCAACCAGACGTCACTATGTCTCGCGGCGTCACCACCGGTGTTCTGCTGACCCTGTTCGTCCTGCCACTCGCATCCTGTGCCCGATCGGCTGGCCCGACGCCCGTCTGCACCTTCGACGTCACGCCGGCCAGTCACAGCGTTCCGGCCGACGGCGGCGCTCGTTCGGTGAACGTGGGCGCCTCGGCCGCCAGTTGCACATGGACCATCGCGCCAGGTGTGCCGTGGATCACGGTCGTGGGTGCGACGAGTCGCACGGCCTCGGGGACGTTCGACTACACGGTCGCGACCAATGCGGCAACCGACGCGCGCACCGGAACCATCGTGGCCGCGGGCGTCACGCACACGGTCACGCAGACCGGACAAACGCCTGAGCCGCCACCACCGCCGCCGTGTGACGTCACCATCGCCCCGGCGTCGTCGACGATGGGCAGCGGTGGAGGCACGGGCACGTTCTCGGTGACGGCCGCCAGTCACTGCGACTGGAGCGCCTCGTCGGACGAGTCGTGGCTCCGCGTCGACAGCGGCAGTCCGGGATCGGGCAACGGCGTGATTGCGTATCGTGCGGATGCCAACATCAGCACGAGCGATCGCACCGGGCACATTGCCGTCGCCGACAAGGTGTTCACGCTGCGCCAGGACGGCGTCGACACGTCGGCCTGCGCCTATACGGTCAGTCCCGTTGACTTCTCACCGTGCATGCCTGCGGGTTCCGTGACGACGCACGTGACGACGACGGCGCAGTGTCCGTGGACCGTGACGTCGACGGTGCCGTGGCTGACCATCGATGGCGGGACGTCGCGTACGGGATCCGGCGAGGTCCGCCTGCAGTTCGGCGCCAACTTCGCGCCGCCGCGCGACGGCGTCGTCGAGGTGCGATGGCCCACGGTCACCGCCGGACAGAACGTGCGCGTCGCGCAGGCGGGGTGCCTGTATGCGACGAGCGTGAGCACGGTGGCCATTGGCGCGTCGGGTGGGTCCTCGTCGTTCAACGTCCTTCAGCAGGCGATACCCAACGCCTGCGGCGGTGCGCTTCAGGACGCGTGCGTGTGGACGGCGTCGGCGACCGTGCCGTGGATCACCATCACCACGACCATGCCGGTGAGGGGCGACAACCCCGTGGCGTTCACCGTTGCCGCCAATCCCGGCAACCAGGCGCGGACAGGCACCGTCGTCGTGCAGGACCGCGTGGTGACGGTGCAGCAGGCCGGGGTGCCCTGACGGATCTTCTGTCGTAGCCGGCTGGCTTTACGCCCGCCGGATCCGCGGGGCATAAAGCCCCGCGGCTACGACAGACGATGACGCCGGATCGATGCGCGAGGCACGGCGAGCACAGGCAGGTGAACGGCGCGTCGCTTTCAGCCGGCGCCAGCCGATGATGATGATCAGGTCCTCTGGAGAACGACGAGCATGCCAGGCTCCCCCGCTTCCCAGCTCCCACGCTCCCGTCACCTCTCCACTCGCACCCCACTCACGCGCCTGCCGTCGGGATATGTCACCGTCCGCGTCCCCTCGTAGGCGCTGTGACAAAGGCGCCACGTGTTTTCTTCGTACACGGCCGAGACGTAGTCGCGGCCGATCGATTCTTCGATGGTGCCGCGAGGGATGTGCCCGAGGTCCCGGTCCTGGAAGTCCTCGCGGTACTCCACGAGCCAGCGTACGTCGAACGTGGCGCAGGCATCACCACGGCGAACACTGGATGACGTCCACGCACACGCGCCGCCGAAGTTGAATGTCACCGGCGGCACGCGCGTCACCGTGTAGCCCGGCAGGCGGATGTACTTGCGGCGGTCCTTCTCGACGTCATCCTTTTCGTCGCGGCGTCCACGTCCGCCGTCGCACGTGTGCGAGAAGTCCACCAGCACGTCGTCGACGGAATATTGCGGCAGCGAAAACCGATCGA
>CAZVHY010000371.1:0-2696 GCA_964627115.1 uncultured Solibacteraceae bacterium
CGGCATGCCGGACGAGGCGTTCATGGCCATCGTGCTCGACGAAGGCGCGATGGCGGGTGTGACGGGCATCGCGAGGTATCGGGACGAGTTCGATGCCGTGACGTGATTAACGCCGCTGCTTCCGGCTGTATTCGCGCACCCACGCGGCGAAGTCGTCTTCTGAAACGTCGCCGGCAGCAAGTGACAGAATCTCCGCGACAACCTCAGCGTCGGTCGCCGTCAGTTCGTAGCCGTTCACACCGAGGAACGTCACCATCGCGAGAAAGCCGATTCGCTTGTTGCCATCCCGGTACGGATGGTTCCGGACGAGACCGAACCCGTACGCCGCGGCCAGCGTCGGAATGTCCATGTCGCGGGCGTAGTGCCATTTCTGCTGCGGCCGCGCGAGTGCGGACTCGAGGACGTTCTCGTCGCGAACCCCTGGCAGGCCGCCGTGTTCCCGCAGCTGATCGTTGTGGATGGCGTCCACGACGACGCGGCTGAGCCAGCGCGGCTCGCGTCGGCGCACGGTCATGATCTACTTCGCAAGCTCGCGCAGTGCCGCACGGTACTTCTTGGCGGCCTTGGCTGCCACCTTCAGCGCACGCTCAGCGTCGGGGTCGTACGGCGTCAGGAGAATTCCCCGCTCGGTTTCGACGGCAAAGACGCGATCGCCAGCCTCGAGGCGCAGCCGGGCCGCCATGTCCTTGGGAAGCGTGGCACTCACCGAGCCCCCGGCCTGCCGAAGCGTCAATTCCCTGGTCATGAGCGGAGAGTAGCACAATAATGCTACTCGCAAGGCTGCACGGTGGTCGGCGATCGCGCTGGGTGTGCTGTGCACCGGGCTCGCGTTCGTCATGTACTACCGGCTGATCGCACGCATCGGCCCGAGCCGCGCCTCCACAGTGACGTACCTGATCCCGCTCTTTGCCGTAGGCTGGGCCTGGCTGCTCCTGGACGAGCCGTTGACCTGGACGATGGCCATCGCCGGTTCAGTCATTCTCGGCAGCGTGGCGCTCACGCAGAGCCGCAGGCGCCATTGAGCCTTCCCGCCTTCTTTCTGCGATGATGGACCGGCACACATGACAACTGTTCTGAGCCTGCACCACGTGCAGCTGGCAATGCCCGCCGGCGAGGAGGATCGCGCCCGCGCGTTCTATGGCAGTGTGCTCGGCCTCACCGAAGAACCCAAGCCGGCCAGTCTCGCGGCCAGGGGCGGCGTCTGGTTCGAAAGCGGATCGCTGCGCCTGCACCTTGGCGTCGAAGCCGACTTCCGTCCGGCGCGCAAGGCACATCCAGCCCTGCTCGTCGTCGGTCTGGCGGCACTCGCCGAGCGATGCCGGGCGGCCGGCTTCCCTCCCGTGACGGATGTACCGCTGCCGGGCTTCGATCGCGTCCATGTCTTCGACCCGTTCGGCAATCGGCTCGAACTGCTCGAAGCGAACGAATAGATCACATGCAGACCATCGTCGAAGGCATCATCGAGTTCGTGCCGAGGGTGACCGGATAGGCCGTACTGAAACTGCTGACGCTTGGCCGCTACCGGGGCTTCGGCAGCGACGACCTGTTGCTCGAAGGCGGCGTCGGTATCGCAACGATCGCGCTGCTCATCGCAGCCTGGTACTTCTGGCGGTGAACCTCTCCGCGGCCAGCCTTCCAGCCTCCTCCCCGCCTGCAGCCTCCCAGCCTCCCTACGCCCCGTACTCCGCAATCCGCTCCACTTCGCGCGCCGACAGCTGCTGGTATGTCGTCGGCCGGCGACGGTCGCGGTTGGCGAAGCGGTGCAGATAGAGATCCTTCAACTGGACGAGATACCCCGAGGCTTCGCGCAGGCTCATCTTGCTCTCGCCGAGTTCGCGATCGTCGAACTGATACGGAATCTCGACGAGACGCCCGGGCCGGCCGCGCACGATGAGCTCGATACAGATCTTGAATCCGCCGGCCTGAATGACGACGCCCTGTGCGATGTCGCGACGGATGAGGAAGAAGCCGGATGCAGCGTCGCGGATGGGCGACAGGCCCCGGGCCAGCACACAGCCGATGCGCGAGAGGAGGCGCCGCTTGAACGGCCAGTTCGGCGTGCTGCCACCGGGAATGTAGCGGCTGGCCACGAGCACGTCGGCGTCAGCCGCATGGAACACCTTGCTCATCTTCGGCACCAGCGACGGCGGATGACTGAAGTCCGCGTCCATGACGCCAACCGTGTCCGCCAGCGCGACGCTGAAGCCCGCCACCACGGCCGTGCCGAGGCCCAGCTTGCCAGACCGATGGACCACCTGCATGCGTCGCGTCTTCGCGAGTTCGTCGGCAATCTGCCCCGTACCGTCCGGCGAATTGTCGTCGACGATGACCAGCTCGAGATCGAGGCTGGCAGCAGCGGCCGCGGCAAACAGCGCGTCGGCGAGTTCGGCGATCCGATCGCGCTCGTTGTAGGTGGGCATGACCATGCTCAGGTCAGGCCGGCGGCTTGTCGTCACGCCAGCACTATAAATCAACCGTAAATCCGAAAACGCTGTAGAGTGAGCGATCCGTCGTGCGTTCCCGAACGTTCCTTGTCATCGCGGTCTTCATCCTGGCACTTGCGGCCCTGCTCCGCGGCGCGTGGCTGACAGCCGATCCGCCCGTGCGGCGCGCGGTCGGCATCGTCTGGCACGACGAGGGTGCGTGGGTCCACAACGCGCGCAACCAGGCGCTCTGGGGCACGTGGCGCACCGACG
>CAZVHY010000372.1:0-2693 GCA_964627115.1 uncultured Solibacteraceae bacterium
CGTCAGGTGCCGGTCGACGACACGTTCATCAGGATGAGGCCCGACACGATCAGTGCCGCGGCCACGACGCGCGCCGTGTTCACTGATTCGCCGAGGACGACCACGCCAACGACGAAGGCGCCGACAGCCCCGATGCCGGTCCACACCGTGTACGCCGTGCCGAGTGGCAACGTCTTCATCGATACGGCCAGCAATCCGAAGCTCGCGAACATGGCAACGAGCGTCACCGCGGCCGGGCCTGGCCGCGTGAATCCCTGCGACAGCTTCATCGTGAACGCCCAGACGACTTCGAGCAGACCGGCAACGAACAGGAAAATCCAGGCCATCGGGCCCTCCATGATTGAAAGGACCGGGCCGTCCCGGATGTCGTGCCCGTGGGTGGGCGGAGGGCGTGGCCTCCCTGTGACGAGATCCGCATTATGGCATGCGCGGACCGTCGATCTCATATAGTGTTCGCCGCGCGTTTCACGGACACCGGCATTCATGCTCGAGTATCTCGAACAGCTCCTCGTCGTGCTGGCCATCGGGTCGGGCGTTGCCATCCTGGCCAAGCGGATCAATGCGCCCTACAACGTCGCGCTGGTCGTGGTCGGCCTGCTGCTCGTGCTGATGGACGTGCTGCCGCGCACGACGATGGACCCGGCGGTGGTGCTGGTCCTGTTTCTGCCGATCCTCGTCTTCCAGGGCGCGCTGTCGGCCGACGACGTCAGCATGAAGCGCGCGGCGCGTCCGATCCTCGCCCTCGCCGTGCCGGGCGTCGCCATTTCGCTCCTGGCGACCGCCACGATTGCGTCGTGGGAGATCGGCCTCCCGTTCACGATCGCCCTGCTGCTCGGCGCCGTGCTCGCGATTACCGACACGGTGAGCGTGTTGCTGGCATTTCGCAGCGTGCGTGTGCCGCACAAGCTGGCCGCCATCATGGAGGGCGAGAGTCTGTTCAACGATGGCACGGCCCTGGTGCTCGTCGGCGTGTGCGCGACGGTCGTGCTGCAGGGCTACGCCGAACCCGCGGCGATCGGCCGCATGCTGCTCGTGGCCATCGTGGCCGGGCTGCTCCTCGGTGCGGTGGGCGGCACGGTCGGCGCGTTCGTGCTGCGGCATGCGCCCGACGATCTCACGGCCATCCTCGCCTCGCTCGTCGCGGTGTTTGCGACATCGCTGCTCACCGAGCACCTGCACGGATCGGCCGTCATCGCCGTCGTCGTGGCTGGTGTGATGGTCGGACACGAGATGCGCATGCGGCTCGAGCCCTCGCGCGTGCTCGCGTTGCAGGGATTCTGGGAAGTCGCCGCGTTCGTCATCAACGTCTGGTTGTTCCTGCTCGTCGGCATCCAGTTGAGCGGCGACATGCTCGTGCGCGAAGCGTGGCCCATCCTGCTCGCCGTGGTGGCGCTGCACGCCGGGCGCGCGGTGGCCGTGTATCTGTGTTTCGGCGCGCTGCACCTGTCGGGCGAGGGCGTGCCGTGGCGCTGGCAGCACGTCATGGTGTTCGGCAACGTCAAGGGCGCGCTCTCGATGGCCGCGGTCCTCGCGCTGCCGCACAACATCCCGTATCGCGAGCGGCTCATTGCCATCGTCTTCGGCGTGACGCTCGTGACGCTGCTGACACAGGCGCTGCCGTTCCGCCGGTTCCTGACGTGGCTCGGCGTTGCAGGGCACGCCGACGATCCCGCGGTCGACGAGAGCCGTGCGGTGTTGATTGGCGCCAGGCGGGCGCAACTCGAGCTCGATCACCTGCTCTCCGCGGGCCTCGTCTCGCGCCAGGAACATGCCGAGCGGTGGGCCACGTACCAGCGCGACATCATCGACGCTGAACGGACGCTCCGGCAGTCGGGCGTGGATTCGCACGGCGATGTCGTGCGGCCGGCCATTCTCACCGCGCAGAAGGCCGCCATTCTCGACGCAGCGAGGCGCGGCCTGATCACCGAGCGCACGGCTGGCGCGCACGTCGCCGCGCTCGACAAGGAACTCCTCGAGGTGGGCGCCGATACGCACGCGGCGGAGGACACACGATGAAGATTCTGATCGTTGGGGCCGGCCGGGCCGGCCTCGAGGCTGCGGTCCATCTCTCGCGTATCGGTCACGCGGTGACCATCGTCGACACCGACGCGACCGTGATGCGCCGGGCGTCCGAGCAGTTCGGCCTGGTGGCCATCAGCGGCGACGCGACAACGGCTGAAGTCCTCGACGACGCAGGGATCGGCCGCACGGACATCGTGGTCGCCATGCTGCGACGTGATGCGGACAATCTGGCGGTGGCACTGCTGGCCCGGTCGGCTGGTGTCGAGCGCGTGATGGTGCGCATGCGCGACAACGCGTACCGGGCCGTGTATGCGACCGCTGGCATCGACCGTGTGCTCTCGGAGACGGATCTCATCACCGGCGCGGTCGCCACGGCTGTCGAGCACGATGCCATCCGCCACGCGATGCTCGTGGGCGACGGTTCGGCGATTGCCTTCGAACTGACGATCCCTGCCGGCAGCGGCGCGGCCGGCTACACCGTCATGGCACTGGCGGCGCGGCCCGACTTTCCGAAGTCGTGCGTCTTTGCGGCGCTCTACCGCGATGGCGGCGGCGTCGAGGCGCCGCGCGGATCGTCGGTGGTGGAGGCGAACATGACCGTGCTGCTCGTCGCGCGCGCCGACGAGGTGGGACGCGCCGTCGCGGTGTTCACGGCGCCGGCGTCGCCGGGC
>CAZVHY010000373.1:0-2686 GCA_964627115.1 uncultured Solibacteraceae bacterium
TCGTCGACGCTGAAGCTCGAGGCCGAAGGGCTCGAGGGCATCAACGCCGCCGACTTCGAGACGATGGCGAAGGAAGCGGAAGGCAAGTGCCCGGTGTCGGGTGCGCTTCGCGGCAACCTCGAGATCAACGTCGAGGTGGCGGTCAAGTAAAGGCCGGGAGGCGGCAGGCGGGGAGGAGGCCGGGAGGCTGGAAGTGCTAGACCAGCTTCGCGGCCGCCTCCAGCGCGGCCGCCAGGTCGTCGCCCTTCACGGGTTTGCTGACGTACGAGTTCATTCCCGCCTGAAGACACTTCTCGCGATCGCCACCCATGCTGTTGGCGGTGAGCGCGATGATGTGGTGCCGGCGCATGCCGGGCGTCCGGTGCTCGAGATCCCGGATGCGGCGTGTCGCCGCGTAGCCGTCGAGACGCGGCATCTGGCAGTCCATCAGCACGACGTCATACGGCCGTTCCTGGACGGCGCGCACGGCTTCGTCGCCGTCTGCTACGGCGTCTGCGGCGTAGCCGAGCCTGGCGAGCTGTCGAAGCGCCACTTTCTGATTCACCGCATTGTCTTCCGCCAGCAGGATGCGCAGCGCGCGCGGCGGCGCGGCGTCAGTCGCGCGTGCTGGCGCGGCCAGCGTCTGTACGACGGCCGGCGCTCGGTGCAGGACGTCGGCCAGGCAGTCCATCAGTCGTGACTGCTTCACCGGCTTGGCGAGATAGGCAGAGATGCCGAGCTGGCGGAACGCCTCTTCATCAGGGTGATAGGCGAGCGACGTCAGGATGACGACGCGCGTCCCGGCGAGACCGGGATCGGCCTTGAGCGTGCGCGCCACGTCCGCGCCGTCCATGCCGGGCATCTGCATGTCGAGCACGACGATGCGGTAGGGATCGCCGTTCGCGGAGGCCCGCTGCAGTGCGACCAACGCGTCGGGTCCGCTCGCCACGCCATCGTTGCGCATGCCCCACGCATCGAACTGATGATGGAGGATGCGCCGGTTCGTGTCGTTGTCATCGACGATGAGCACGCGCACGCCCTTGAGTGAGTCGGGCGGCGGCGCCGGCGAGGCGGCCATCCATGGCTGCCGCGGCAGTGTGAGCGTGAACGCGAACGTCGAGCCGCGTCCGGGCTCGCTCGTGAGATCGATGGTGCCGTCCATCAGCTCGACGAGCTGCTTGCAGATGGCGAGGCCCAGTCCCGTGCCGCCGTACTTGCGCGTCGTCGACCCGTCGGCCTGCGTGAAGGCGTTGAAGAGCCGGGCCTGCGCGTCGGGCGCAATGCCGATGCCCGTGTCGCGCACCGCGAACCGGAGCTTCACGCGTCGCGTGTCGGCGTCTTCGACGTTGACGCCGACGACGACCTCGCCCGTCTCGGTGAACTTCACCGCGTTGCCGATCAGGTTGACGAGCACCTGACGCAGACGGCTCGGGTCGCCCAAGAGCCGGCGCGGCGCGTGCGGCGGAATCGACGTGACGAGTTCGAGGCCCTTGGCCTGCGCGCGCTCGGCGAGCAGATCGGCTGATTCCTCGATGACCTGCGCGAGGTCGAAGTTCGTCTGCTCGATGTGCATCTTGCCGGCTTCGAGCTTCGAGAAGTCGAGCACGTCGTTGACGATGTCGAGCAGGAGGTCCGCGCTGCCGCGGACCGTTTCGGCGAAATCGCGCTGTTCGGCGTCGAGCGACGTTTCGAGCAGCAGGCCGGTCATGCCGACGATGGCGTTGAGCGGTGTGCGGATCTCGTGGCTCATGTTGGCCAGGAACTCGGCTTTGAACCGCGCCGATTCCAGGGCCGCATCGCGCGCCAGTTCCAGCTCGTTCTCCGCGTGCTTGAGATCGGTGACGTCGCGCGTGATGCCGAGCGTGCCGATGATCTCGCCCCGCGTGTTGCGCATCGGCACCTTCGTGGTGCTGGCCCACGTTTCCCGGCCGTCCCGCCAGATCTCGCGTTCGAGCTTGCCGATGATCGGCAGGCCCGTGGTCATGATGCCGCGTTCGTCGGCGAGTGCCGCCGTGGCGTGCGCGGGACCGAAGAAGTCGGCGTCGGTGCGGCCGATGACGTGGGCCGGGTCGTCGAGGCCGACACGGCGGGCGATTGCGGTGCTCACGCGCAGGAACCGCGAGTCGCGGTCCTTGAAGTAGATGCTGTCGGGCACCGTGTCGAGCAATGCGTGCAGGAGGGCGCGTTCTTCCTGCAGTTGTTCTTCCGCCCGCCAGCGTTCGGTGACGTCCCAGAAGATGCCCTGAATCCCGATCGTGCGGCCGGCGTCGTCCCTGATGGGGGTCTTGATGACCTGCACGTACGCGGTGCCGGACGGCGTCTGGTGTTCCTCGACGGCTTCGTGGGGACGTCCCGTGCGGATGACCTCTTCATCGGCGGCCTGGTATTGCGCGGCAAGCTCGGCGGGGAAGAGGTCGTAGTCCGTGCGGCCGATGATCTGCTCGCTCGTACGGCCGACCGTTTGACAGAACCGGGTGTTGACGAAGGTGAAGCGGCCCTGGAGGTCCTTGCGGAGGATGTTGCCGGGCAGGCTCTCCACCAGCGAGTGGTAGAAGGCTTCCGAGTGGCTCAGCGCCGCCTGCAGGCGCGCGATGTCGGGCTCAGGCGCCGTGGCCGGAGACGAAGCGGAACCGGGCCTGGGATCGCGTGACATCGGCATGGGGGAGTCGGTCGATGTGTGAACGGATGTCCTGGAGGATGCTCGAGA
>CAZVHY010000374.1:0-2684 GCA_964627115.1 uncultured Solibacteraceae bacterium
GGCTGCACGAGCGCGAACGACGCCATGGCCAGCCCAACGAGCAGCGTATTGCCGACGAGCACGCGGCGATAACCGACGGCGCGCACGAGGTGGACCACCACACGCTTCGAGAACATGCCGGCCAGTGCCGCGGGGATCATCATCATGCCCGCACGCATCGGCGAGTAGCCCATCGCGACCTGCATCAGCAGTGGAATCAGGTACGGCATGCCGCCGCTGCCGATGCGCGAGAAGAGATTGCCGAGCAGGCCGACGCTGAACGTGTGCACGCGGAACAACGACAACGGAAAGAGCGGCTGGCTCGTGCGTGCCGCATGGAGCCAGTACGCCGTCATGGCCGCCAGGCCGGCGATGAGGAGCAGCATGGTCAGACCGCGATTCGGCAGATGATCGGCGATCGCATTCAGCGACAGCGACACCGCCACCATGCCGAAGGCCAGCAGCAGGTAGCCGGGCAGATCGAAACGCGAAGCGGACCCGCGCAGATCGGGCATGAGTCGCAGTGCCGCGACGGTGCCGGCAATGCCGAGCGGCAGGTTGATCAGGAAAATCCAGTGCCAGGAGGCGACCTCCGACAACCATCCGCCCAGCGTCGGCCCGACGAGCGGACCCAGCAGGCCGGGAATGGTCACGAAGCTCATCGCGGCGAGAAACTCGTGTCTCGGCACGAGTCGCAGGATCGCGAGTCGTCCGACCGGAAGCAGCATCGAGCCGCCGATGCCCTGGACGACACGCGAGGCCACGAGCTCGTCGAGCGTGCGCGAGGCCGCGCACGCGAGCGATCCGAGCGTGAACAGGGCAATGGCCGCGACGAACACGCGACGGGTACCGATGCGATCGGTCAGCCAGCCGGACGCGGGAATGAGCATGGCCACGGTCAGCGCGTACGATGCGGCAACCGCCTGCATGCGCAGGGGCGACACGCCAAGGCTCGCCGCCATCGACGGCAGCGCCGTGTTGACGATGGTGGTGTCGAGCATCTGCATGAACACGGCCACGGCGACCAACCAGAGCAGTGGGCGGAGTGGCGGGGTGGTGTGCATGCGGACGTTCGACTCGTGCGAGTGTACTCAACCGATACCACCGGCCGAGAACGATAATGATGGCGTGCGGATTCTGGTGCTCGGGGCGACGGGCAGTATCGGACGGCTGATCACGGAAGGTGCAGCGGCGCATGGACACGACGTGACCGGCGTGGCGCGACAGGCCGCGCACGCGGCCGCCGTGCCTGGGGTCGCGTTCGTCGCGGCCGACGTCCTCGACGCGGACGCGATGGCGCGCATCGTCGCGGGCCACGACGCCGTCGTCTACGCCGTTGGCGCAGGCGTGGGCCGGCAGACCACCCTGTTCTCTGAATCGACGCGCGCGCTCGTGGGGGCCATGCGGATGCACGGCGTGCGGCGGCTGGTCGCGATTACGGGCGTCGGCGCGGGCGAGACGCGCGGACACGGCGGCTTTCTCTACGATCGGATCGTGTTTCCGCTCTTCACGAAGCGCGTCTACGCCGACAAGGACCGGCAGGAGCAGATCATCCGCAGGAGCGATCTCGACTGGACGATTGTGCGCCCGGCGTCGTTCAAGCACACGCAGCCACCGGGCGATTTGCAGGTGGCGCTCGACGTGACCGGCGTCACGCTGCGCGCGATCGCGCGGCACGAGGTTGCGGCATTCGTCATCGATGCGCTCGAGACCAGCAGCTACCTCCGGCAGGCGCCGTTCATCGGCCACGCGTAGGGTGAGTCCAGGGCCTCGAGGCTGCGGCGCCGGTCGTCGGTAGTCGACCAGCCCACCAACCGTTGCCTGTAGAATCCGGGCTGCCATGTTCGTCGGACATCTCGCACTCGGCCTGACAGGAAAGCGGATGGGGCGCCGCACGTCGCTCGTGTGGTTCGTGGCTGCCGTGACGCTCGTCGATCTGATCTGGCCGATCTTCCTGCTCGCCGGCCTCGAGCGCGTGCGGATCGATCCCGGCAACACCGCGTTCACGCCGCTGGCGTTCGAGTCGTACCCATGGACGCACAGCCTGCTGATGGGCGTGGTGTGGGGCGCCGCGTTCGGCGCGCTCGCGCGATGGCGAGGCGTGCCTGGCCAGACGGCCGCGTTGCTCGGTGCGCTCGTCGTCAGCCACTGGCTGCTCGATCTCGTCACCCATCGCCCGGACCTGCCGATCTGGCCGTGGCCGAACGGCGCGTACGGGCTCGGCCTCTGGAACTCGATCGCGGGCACGGTGGCCATCGAGGGCGTGATGTGGATCGCCGCCATCGTGCTCTTCCTCGGCGCACGCCGGCCGCGCGGCCTGCACGGTCAGGTCGCGTTCTGGTCGTTCGTGCTCGTGAGCACGTTCCTCTGGATCAGCGGCCCGTTCTCGCCACCACCAGCCGACGAACGATCGCTTGCGCTCTTCGCGCTGATGGGCTGGATCACGCTGCCGTGGGCGTGGTGGATCGAGCGGACGTCGGACGGGCGATAGCGCATCGGCCGAAACATTATGTTTCATGAACATAATGTTCTTTTGACATAATATCTGCACATGGCGCTCTTCCTGAATCGCGATCGGGAGATGGCCCGACTGCGCGCCGCGCTCGGCCATCGAGACGACGCGCTCGTGTGCGTCTATGGACGGCGGCGTCTCGGGAAATCCCGCCTGATCCGGGAACTCATCGCGGATCGTCCCGCCGCCTACT
>CAZVHY010000375.1:0-2639 GCA_964627115.1 uncultured Solibacteraceae bacterium
CCGAGGCGGCATCGAAGGGATTGCTCATGCTGATGATGCGGGGATTCTCATGATCACAAACGTAGGGGCGGGCCCCTGTGTCCGCCCGCAGACCGTGTGGTGCATCACGATCGTGTGCGTCGTGCTTGGCGGATGGACCGCGACCGGCGCGCGTGTGTCGGCTGATGTGGCGCAGACGACGCAGGCCGCGGCGGCGTCTGTTGCCGGGCCATGGTCAGGACACATCAGTCTGCCGCCGGGGCCGCTGAACATCGCGCTGACGTTGACCACGGACACATCCGGCTCATGGTCGGGCACCATCGACATTCCCGCGCAGGGGGCGAGAGGTGTGGCACTCGCGAACATCACGGTCGATGGCCGCGCCGTGTCGTTTGCGATGGCCGGCCTGCCCGGAGATCCACGCTTCTCCGGCACGATCGATGACGATGGCCGCACGGTGACGGGGACGTTCACGCAAGGTGGCGGCAGTTTCCCGTTCGAACTGCGCCGGCTGCTGCGGCCGCAGGAACCGAAGCCGCCGTTTCCGTATCGCGCCGATGAGGTGAGTTATCGGAACGACGCGGCCGGCATCTCGATCGCGGGGACGCTGACCGTACCGCAGGGCGCGGGGCCGTTTCCGGCCGTGCTGCTGATCACGGGGTCGGGCGCGCAGGATCGCGACAGCACGATTGTGGGACACAAGCCGTTCCTGCTGTGGGCCGACACGTTGACGCGGCAGGGCATGGCCGTGCTGCGCGTCGACGACCGCGGCGTTGGTGGCACCGGCCGGGGTTCGGCGCAGCCGACCACACTCGACTTCGCCGGTGATGTGCGCGCGGGCCTGACGTTCCTCGCGACACGTCCGGAGATCGACTCGACGCGTCTCGGCCTCGTGGGGCACAGCGAGGGCGCGAACATCGCGGCCATCGTGGCCGCCGACGACCCTCGCGTGCGCTTCATCGTCATGCTCGGCGGATACGGCGTGCGCGGCGACGAGGTGCTGATGCAGCAGGTCGAGGCGTTGACGATGGCGCAGGGGGTGCCGAGGCCCGTGATCGACTGGGACCTCGCGATGCGCCGGCGCGTGTACGACCAGATTCTCGCGGAGACGGATGGTCAGCCGGATCAGGCCGCGAGACAGGCGCTCGTTGACAGCATTCCGCCGGTTCCGGGCGTGCCGGATGCATCACTTGCGCGTCAGACGGCGACGCAACTGCTCTCGGGTGTGTCCCTGCCCTGGTGGCGGTTCACGCTGGCGCACGACATGGGCGCGACGCTGCGCCGCGTGAAGGTGCCCGTGCTCGCGCTCATCGGCGAGCTCGACCTGCAGGTGCTGGCCGGCCCGAATGTCCCCGCCATTCGCGCCGCGCTCGAGGCCGCCGGCAACACGGACGCCACCGTGCGCGCGATGCCCGGTCTCAATCATCTCTTCCAGACCGCGAAGACCGGCTCGAACACCGAGTACGAGCAGATCGAGGAGACGATCGCGCCGGCCGTGCTGGCGCTGGTCGGGGAGTGGGTGGGGGAGAGAGTGCGATAGAAAGGCTGGGAGGCGGCAGGCTGGAAGGAGGCGGGAAGGCGGCAGCCTTACCCGATCATCCCCACCGCCTTGTGCAGCGCTGCGCTTGCGACCGCGCATGCCTCGTCGTTCTCCATCGCGTTGACTGCTTGATTGAACGGTTCCGGCCGCACCGGGCCGTCGTAGCCGATGGCCTGCAGGGCGTTGAGGAACCCGGCCGTGTCGATGACACCGGTCGCGAGCGGCAGCTCGCGCTGGCCGTCGCGCTGGTCGCGCTTCTCGATGCCGGCGGGTGCGTCGTTGAGATCGACACTGACGACATCGGCGTTCGTCAGCGTGCGGATGTCGTCGACCGTGTCGCCGGCCGTCCACCAGTGCCACGTGTCGAGCACGAGGCCGAGGTTGCCGGTGCCGGCTTCTGCGATCAGCTCACGCGTCTCCGCGAGCGTGTGGACGAACGGATACCGGCGGCTGACGAGCGAGCGCTGCGTGCCGACGTATTCGAGACCGAGACGCAGGCCGTGATCCTTCAGCACCGTGCCCATCTCGCGCAGGCGCGCGGCCGTCTGCTGGAAGTGCGGCCGGTAGGTGAGCGTGTCGCTGTTGGGCGTGAGCCACGTGCCCACGCGCGTGACGCCCGCGCGCTGCAGTCCCGCCGCAATTCTCGCCAGGCCCGTCATCCCCTTGCGGAACAGCGCGTCATCGGCGCGGAAATCGACGGGCAGTCCTGCCGCGGCCCACACGAGATTCTTCGCCTTCAGATCGGCGAGGGTTGCCTGCACCTGGTCGGCTGACATCGACGTCAGTTCCTCGCCGCGCGGCTCGACCGCTTCGTACTTGTGCCGATGCGCGAGGTCGTTCAGCTCGGCCTGCGTCTTCACGGTTACGCCGATGCTGCCCGGCGTGAGCGCGATCCGCATGCGACGCGTGCTCGACGCGGCAGACTGCCGGGCTGACAACGGCGTGGTTGCGGACGCCACAACGCCAACAGCCACAGTGGTGCCAAGAAATTCGCGACGGGTCATGGGCTACCTCTCGGTGAGGGGGACAGTAGCACAAGGCTGCGGGGGCGGGGCGGCACGGCGGCACGGCGACACGGCTGCGCGGCGGCGGGCTGCGCGGCTGCGGGCCTTGCCGCCTC
>CAZVHY010000376.1:0-2638 GCA_964627115.1 uncultured Solibacteraceae bacterium
GGCGATTGCGTCTGCCGCCCGAGTCGCGCCCGCCAGCGCTCGAACCAGATGCGGAACGTCGCCTGCTCGTGCGCGAGACGTTCGGCTTCGCCCACAGTCGCGAGCGCGACGAACGTGTTCGTGAAGTCGGCACGTTCGGCCTGCATCCAGTCGAACAGCGCCTCGATCAGCTCGTCGTCATCCGGCTCGGCGGTGAAGAGCCCGAGCTTCGCGCGCATGCGGCCGAGCCAGTAGTGTTCGAACCTGTCGACGAACCGTTCCACGGCAGCCGTCGCTATTGCGACGGCCTTCTCGCGGTCGTCGTCGAACAGGGGCAGCATGGCCTCGGCCAGACGCGTCAGGTTCCACTGCGCGATGGGCGGCTGGTTGCCATACGCATAGCGGCCGTGCGCATCGATCGAGCTGAAGACCGTAGCCGGGTGATAGTCGTCCATGAACGCGCACGGACCGTAGTCGATCGTCTCGCCCGACAGTGCCATGTTGTCGGTGTTCATCACGCCGTGGATGAAGCCGATCGACTGCCACTGCGCGATGAGCGAGGCCTGCCGATCGGCGACCGCATCGAAGAACGCGACGTACGGATCCGGCGCGCCAGCCACGTCGGGATAGTGGCGCGCGATCGTGTAGTCGGCCAACGCGCGCAGGGCCGGAACGTCCTGATGCGCAGCGGCCCACTGGAACGTGCCCACGCGGATGTGGCTCGCGGCCACGCGCGTGAGTACCGCGCCCCGCAGCACGTCCTCGCGGAACACGGGCTCGCCGGTCGAGACCACCGCCAGGCTGCGCGTGGTCGGGACGCCGAGCGCGTGCATGGCCTCGCTGATGACGAGCTCGCGCAGCATCGGGCCCACTGCCGCACGGCCGTCGCCGCGGCGCGAGTACGGCGTGCGTCCCGGTCCCTTGAGCTGGATGTCTACACGTCGGCCGTCGGGCGTGATCTGCTCGCCAAGCAGGATCGCGCGGCCGTCGCCGAGTGGTGTGAAGTGGCCGAACTGGTGTCCGGCATACGCCTGCGCGATGGGATCGGCGCCTTCCGGCAGCTGGTTGCCGGCGAAGATCTCGGCGCCTGCCGGCGTGTCGAGCGCCTCGACGTCGAGCCCGAGCGTACCGGCCAGCGCCGTGTTGAAGACGACGAACGCCGGCTCACGCACCGGTGTCGGCGTGACACGCGCGTAGAACATCGGCGGGAGCGTCGTGTAGGAGTGTTCGAGGCGCCAGCCGCTCATCCACCCATCATAGCGGTGTCGCCCGGACGGCGAATCGAAACCTCCACCGGTGTCGACCCTTCGGCCTCGAACCATCGCACGCCTTCAGCCACGATGTCGAAGACGAGCCGGCACGCCGGCAGATCCGGCAGCGGCACGGTGACGGTCATTTCGATGGTCTCGCCCGGCTCGACGGCGTGAGGCAGACCGTGACGGAAGTAGTCGACGTCGACGAGCCGGCCGTCGCCATCCTGCAGGTGCGCGGCCAGCCTCACGACGCCGAAGATCTCGGTGTTCGTGTCGAGCCATCGCGCCGTGCCGCTGTTGTGAATCCTGAACGACAAAGGAATCGTGGCATCCGCGGAGACGATCTCGGACGGGCCGACGAGCGTCATGTCGTGCGCGAGGCCGATCGGCGAGCGGCTGTCAGGTGTCGGCTCACCCTTGCGCAGGAAGAAAATCGACAGGCTGTTCTGCGTGTCGACAATGTTCTGCCAGACGCGCTGTTGGACGTCTGGTGAGCGGCCGTCGCGGATGCCCGCCAGGTAGTCGGCGAGTGGCACGTGCAGATCGCCCTGCACACGCAGCGTCAGCGCGGTGAATCCGAACGGACGGGCGCGTTCGAACAACGCCTCGACGTCGATGTCGTTCTCGAGCACGCGATGGTGGCGCATCTCGTACTGCGACTGCGGCGTTCGCGAGTGGAAGCGGCCCGGTTCGCTGAACCCGATGATGCCGCCCGGGCGAAGCACGCGAGCGAGCTCGGCGAGGACCTCGTCCGGATTGGGCACGTGGTGGAACGCGTCGAACGAAATCACGCGGTCGACCGAGGCGTCCTCGAGCTCGATGCGATGGCCGTCGAAGGGCAGGAACACCGGTGGACGGACATGACGGCCAACGGGCGGATGCTGCTCGAAGAGCTGCCGGCCGATGTCGAGCGCTGCGTTCGACACATCGCACGAGATGACGCGGCAATGCAGCTCGCACAGGATGCGCGACAGCCAGCACGTGCCCGCGCCGAAGTCGAGTACGGTCATCGTCTTGCCAAGCTGGAGGCCGCCGAGCAGCGCGCCGAGGTGCTCGAGCATCGGCGGCGTTTCCTGCAGCGACGCGAACGGCTTCTGCAGCAGCGGCACGATGTCGTCGATGCGGCGGTAGTACTCGTCGGCGGTCTCGTTCAGCTCTTCGACCGAATAGCGGCGGATGATGTCGTCCGGCCGGATGAGCGTGGATTCTGTGGTCGGACTGGAACGCAAATCGCCGCCGGCGTCGTTGGTGGTTTCCCGCTGACTCGCGCGTGTCGAGGCATCTGCCACGCGCCGCTGCCGCTCGTCGGACGCCATCAGTTCGTCGACGAGATCGTCGAGCGTCAATCCCTCGCGGACGCGTTCCGCGTAGTGCGTCAGCCCATCCGGATCCGGTTCCCGCTTGAG
>CAZVHY010000377.1:0-2634 GCA_964627115.1 uncultured Solibacteraceae bacterium
CGCTTCGTCAACGTTCATGGCCGTCAAGGCTCCTGATCTTCGACACCACAATGGCTAGTTCGGATCACTCGTGACGCAAGGCCACGACTGGGTCCACACGCGCCGCGCGCCGCGCGGGCACGAGACAGGCGACAACCGCCACCGCCACGAGCAGCGCCGATACCTGGAGCAGCAACGGGAGGCTGCCGGAGCGGACGTCGGTGAGCAGCGCCTGCAGTGCCGCGCCCGCTGCCACGGCTCCGGCGAGTCCGATCGTCAGGCTAACGGACACCTGGAGCAGCACACGGCGCAGGAACAACCACGACACCTGCAATCGGGTGGCGCCAAGGGCCATCCGGATACCGATCTCCCGCGTACGCTGCGACGCAGCAAAGGTGGTGATCGAATACAGCCCCAGTGCTGACAGCACTGTCGCCAGGACCGCGGTCACGGAAAACGCCGTGCTGGTGATGCGCGGAATCCATCGGGAGACATACGATGCCCGCTCGAGCGACTGCAGCCGGAACAACGGAAGGTCCGGGTCGAGACGGCGCACTTCCTGGCGGAGCAGCTCAGCGAACCGATCGGGGTGGCCGCGAACGATGATGGATGCCGTGGCTGCCGGCTCGACGGCGTGCGGCAGGTAGAGAACGGGCGTCTGTGCCGCATTGAGCGCCTGCCGCATCGGTGGTGCGATGCCAACCACGGTCACGCGCATGGGCGCGACGCCTGGGACGCGCTCGTCCACGACCAGCACTTGGCGGCCGACCGGATCGTCGGTCGGCGAGAAGCGCTCGACGAACCGCTGGTTGACGAGTGCCGAGGTGGCGAGGGCCGCCGGCTCGATGTCCTCGAACCGTCGGCCGGCGATCAGTCGAAGACCCAGGGTCTCGAAGTATCGAGGCCCGATCGCCACGACGTGAGCCGTCGGCAGCTGCACGTCGGCCGGAACCGGACCGGTGCCCATCACGATGCCGCGTTCCTCGCGGGCGAGAAACGGTGTGCTGCCCGCAAGGGCGGCGGAGTCCATACCGGGCGCCTCCGCGAGCCGAGTGTCGAGGAGGCGATAGAAGGCGAGTCGCTGCTCGCTCGTGGCGTATCGCGGCTGCGGGAGGCTCAGCCGATACTCCCACAGGTCTTCGAGGTCCATCGCCCGATCGGCCTGGTAGACGACGTCGGCGCTCTGGACGAGCGTCCCGGCGCTGGCCAGGAGGACGATGGTCATCGCCATCTCGCCGACGAGCAGCACGGACGTGCCGCGGCGCGTCCGCGCGCCCGCGGTGCCCGCGCGGCCCCCCTGGCTCAGGACGTCGCTGAGATTGACCCGTGAGATCTGGAGCGCAGGTACGAGACCGAAGCCGATGCCGACGAGCCCGGAGAGGATCGCGAGCGCTGCAAACAGCCGCATGTCGAGCGTGAACCGCGTCCAGTACGGGATGCCCGCGTCGACTGTCTCACTCACGAAGAGACGCATGCCGAACGAGGCCATGACGATGGCCAGGAGCCCGGCGGCGAGTGCCATCAGGGTGCTCTCGATGAGGAGCTGCCGTACGATGCGGGCACGGCTCGCGCCGAGCGCTGTGCGCATGGCCATCTCACGCGACCGGGTGGCCGCTCGGGCGACGAGCAGGCTGGCGGCATGGCTGCACGCAATCAGCAACACGACGAGCGTCGCCGCAATCATCATCACCGGCGTGGTCTGAAACGCCGCGCCGAAGTACGCCTCGTTGAGCGGTACGACGACCGGCGGCCGCGTGCGGTCGGCTTCCGAGACAGTAGTCAGCGTGGACGAGATGGCAGCAAGTTCGCCGCGCGCCTGTTCGCGGGAGGCCTCGTCGGCCAGCCGCGCCAGGATACGAACGAGCGGTTCGCCGGCCGTGGGCGTGCTCATCGCGGGCAGCGCCGCGAGCGGCAGCCAGATCTGGGTGTCGACCGGGTACCTGAACCCCTCCGGCATGACACCGACGATCGTCGCAGCCTGGCCGTTGGCACGAACCGTGCGGCCGACGATGGTGGGGTCCGAGCCGTATCGATCGGTCCAGACGCGGTAGCCAACGATCGCGACGCGCGGTGCACCGGGCCGATCGTCATCCGGCAGGAAGTCGCGGCCAGTCGCCGGCCGCTCGCGGAGGACCGCGAACGCGTTGTGGCTGATGAACATGCCGGACAGCTGATCGGCCGCGTGGGTCTCGTCGCCGAGGGTGATCGGCGAGCCCACATGGGCGGCCATGGCCGTCAGCGTCGTCGAGGCGGTCTGCCACGCTTCGAAGACGGAGAACGGGACCAGCGCGCGCTGCGCGCGATTGGGCTCGCCGCCGACGGCCACCAGCTCAGCCGGATCCTCGAAAGGCAGCTCGCGGAAGTTCATGCTGTAGATGAGCGAGAACATCGTGGCGCTGCCGGCCATGCCGATGGCGAGCGCGGCAACGGTGGCGACGGTCAACCACCGATCACGCGCGAAGAGACGGGCGGCGGAGCGGACGTCCTGGAGCAGGCCGTCGAGTGCCGGCAGCCCGCGCTGATCGCGATGCGCGGCCCTCATCTGATCGACGCCGCCGAATGCCTTACGTGCCGCGAAACGTGCCTCGTCAGGGGCCAGTCCCCGCGCAATGTGGTCCGCCTCGAGCCGGTTCAGGTGATCCTGGATCTCGTCGC
>CAZVHY010000378.1:0-2632 GCA_964627115.1 uncultured Solibacteraceae bacterium
TCCTGAACGGTGGCATAGGCCATCAACGTCAGGACCATCGCCCAGCCGACGACCGTCAATGGCACTTCGATCTTGATGAACGGCCGGTAGATCTTCTCGAGGAGACAGAAGAGAATGCGCCCGCCGTCGAGCGGTGGGAGTGGCAGCAGGTTCAGGACCGCCAGGCTCAGATTGATCAGCACGGAGAACGTCAGCAGGCTGACGAACGTGGATCCGAACTGGTCACCGCCAATCGCCACGATCCCGACGATGCCGCTGACCTGATCGAAATCGGAGACGAGCGTCGACAGTGCGAAGACCTGCTGCTGCAGTGCCGACCACAACTGCGTGCCGGCGAACGACGTCGCCCCGACGACTGTCAGCTCGAATTGCGCGAGTCCGAGAATCCAGAGACCGGCGAACGCCGCAACGATGTTGGCGATCGGTCCGCCAAGCGCGAACGTGATGCGCTTGTGCGCCGGGAACTCGTGAAAACGATCCAGGTCGACTGCCGGCAGGACGTAGCCGCCAATCGGGATCCAGGACAGCCGATACGACGTCCCTCCGCGCTCAAATTCGACGAGCTTCCGTCCGAAGCCGATGGAGAATCGGCTGACGGGAATGCCGCACACCTTTGCCGCCACCAGGTGGCCGAACTCGTGAATCGCAATCAACAGCCCTACGACGAAGGCCACGGTCACATACGCCATCGGTTCTCCTCGGCGTGTCTGGACGCCAGTGCGGGCGCCGATACTACCACGCAGCCCCACGGTATCCTCCGTGCCCCGGCCGACACCCTTCGTCTGTCACACTTGCGCCCCTGACGGACTTCAACCCGGTACGCGGACATCGTGTCCAGAAACCGGGAGTGACGCATGACCATAGGCGAGATGATCAGACAAGGGTTCCACTACGCCCGCACGTGCCGGTCGCTGTGGCTGTTCGGGTTCTTCGTCGGCATTGCCAGCGGCGGCAGCTCCGGCGGCGGGTCCCGCGGAGGTGCTGGTGGCGGCGGCGCGGCGACCGACTTCCCGTTCGCGCTGTCGGTCGCTGATTTTCCGCCCATCATCTTCGCCATCATCGGCGTGGCCGTCGCCGTTGGCCTCGCGGTGATGCTCATCCACTTCATCAGCGAAGGCGCGCTGATCGAGGGCATCGTCAAGGCGCGCGCCGGCGGACGGATGACGATGGGCGAAGGATTCCGCGCCGGCTGGGCGCACTGGGGCGTGCTCCTGCGCATTGCGCTGCTCTATTTCGCCGCGGTCATTGGCAGTCTGCTGGTGCTCGCCGCGCCTGCTGTGCTCGCCATCCGTGCCTCCGGCGGCATCAGCGCCGCGGCCGTGGCGCTCGGCATTCCAGCCATCGTCGTCGCGGTGCCGTGGCTCATCACGCTCTACCTGATGCAGGCGTTCGCCGGGCGTATCGCCGTCCTCGAAAACCGGCGCGCCATCGACGCGATCCGCAAGGCCCGCCTGTTCCTGCACGGCCGGCTGATGCACGGGCTCAAGCTCATCGTCGCCACGTTCATCGGCACACTCGCATTCGGGCTGCTCGCGGTTGCCGTGATGGTTCCGTTCGCCCTGCTGCTCGTGGCTCTGGTTCCCGTGCTGGATGTCGTCCCGGTCATCGCGATCGGATGCGTGGCGCTGCTCCCGCTGATCTTCGTACTGGTCGCGATGCTCGGCACGTTCAGGTCGTCGGTCTGGACGATCGGCTACGTCTCCGAGGTGAACGCGTGATCTCGATGGCCACGCCGCGGCTGCCCAGCGCAGCGTGGCCGCTCGGAATGCTCTTCGCGGCGCTGAGCTCGCGTCTCGGCGGCGATGCAGAGCGGCTGCCCGAAGACGACATCCTGCATCTCGTGGAACAGGCGCGTGCCGGTGATGCCGGCGCGCGCCGACGGCTGTACACGCAGCACGTCGATCTCGTTTACCGCACGGTCCGCGGCATGCTGCGATCGGACGCGGACGCCGAAGACGTCACGCAGGACGCGCTCTTGACCGTGCTGACGTCGCTCGGCAGGTACACGCCGCGCGCAGACACCCGCTTCGCAACGTGGGTGACGACCATCGCCATCAACACGGCGCGCCGGCGCTTTCGACGCCGTCGTCCCGAACTCACGGCAACCGGTGAGCTGCCCGATAGTGCCGGCGACGCTGCCGATCCGGCAGACGCTCTCGATCGCGCGCGGCAGCGGCGCGCGCTGCTCGTCGCCCTGGCCGAACTGCCCGATCGCGATCGCACGATTGTGAGCCTTCGATACGGCGCTGAACTCAACGCCAGCGAGATCGCCTCCATCGTCGGCGTCGAGGCCCCGGCTGTCCGAAAGATCCTCGAGCGCGCGCGAGTACGTCTCGGCGCGCGTGTGGAAACCCTGTTGAATCCTTCTGGAGGTCCGACATGACGGACGAAGAACTCATCGACGCGTGGACGACACTCGAGCCGACTGTCGAGCAGCGTCGCCGCATCGACGCACGCGTATCCGCGTGGCTCGACGCGCACGACACGTCTCTGACGGCCGAATGGCTCGGGTTGATCAAGGTGTCGCCAGTCGGCTCACTCACACTCGCCGCGGCCAGCGCCGTCGCAATCGTTGTGCTGACGCCGCTCGCGTGGCTTGCCGGCGCACTTGCGGGCGCGCTGATGTGAGTGA
>CAZVHY010000379.1:0-2625 GCA_964627115.1 uncultured Solibacteraceae bacterium
CTGGCGGGGATCAGGCGGCGATGTACGACAAATATGTCCATCATGACAATCGCTTCCACACGATTGTTACGGCATCCCCGCCGTCACACCGCGTAGAAGTAGCGGGTCAGGTGGAAGAAGACCGGTGCGGCGAAGCAGAGCGAATCGATGCGGTCCAGCACACCACCGTGGCCGCCGACGAGCGTGCCGAAATCCTTGACGCCGCGGTCGCGCTTGATCGCCGACATGATGAGTCCGCCGGCGAAGCCCATGAGGGTGAGCACGAACGCCATGAGGGCCGCGGCGGCCGGCGAGAACGGTGTGGCCCACCAGAGTCCGGCGCCGAGGAGCGTGGCGCTGAGGGCACCGCCGATGAGGCCTTCCCACGTCTTGTTGGGACTGACCGACGGCGCGATACGCCGACGCCCGATCGACTTGCCCCACACGAACTGCAGCACGTCGCTCATCTGCACCACCAGGACGAGGAAGAGCATCAGCCTGGCGTTCTGCTGTTCGTACCCGGGAATCTCCAACGTGAGGATCGCCGGCACGTGGCTCACGAAGTAAATGCAGATCATCAATCCCCAGTAATTGGTCGCCGTCCGTTCGAGGAAACGCTCTGTATCACCGGTCAGCGACGCGCGAATGGCGAGGAAGATCGAGACGTAGACGGGAATCAGGATGCTGAACAGGCCGTACCAGCCGATGCCGACCAGGTAGTACTGCAGCGGCGTCACGACGAAGAACGACCAGAAGAGCGGGCGATGATCGGCCTGGCGCGTGGGGGCGAGCGTCACGAACTCGCGGAGCGCCAGCAACGAGACGACGCTGAAGAGGAGAATGGCGCCGACCGTGCCGGTGCCGACGGCCACGAGGAACATCCCGGCCATCACCCACCACGCGCGGATGCGCGCGTTGACGTTGTCGATGGTCGCGCGGCCGCCCGGGCTCGTCACCCGCCGGCTCAGCATCCAGCCGATGAGTGAGGCGAGCACGAGCAGCGCCAGCACGCCACCCATCAAACCAAGCCACACCGTGTCGTGAAGCTGTGTCATGTCTCGGCTCTCAGATCCAGCAACGCCGCACGCGCCCTTGCCAGGAACGCGTCCTTCTCTTCGTCGATCGCGATACCCAGCGGCGCGCCGAACACCACGCGGCTCAACATGGGGACCGGCAGGAGCTCACCCTTCGGCAGAATCCGGTTCAGGTTGTGGAGATACACCGGCACGAGCTCGACGTCGGGTCGCGCCTTCGACAGGTGGAACAGGCCGCTCCTGAACGGACCGACCTGGCCGTTGGTGCTGCGCGTGCCCTCGGGAAAGACGATCAGTGAGTGGGACGTGCCCATCGCCTGCGCCATCTGGTCGATAGCGGCGCGGGCAGCCTCACGCGAAGACGCGGCGCCAGGCGCGCTGCGCTGAATCAACACGGCCTGAAAGACGCGACCCGCCAGGTACCGGCGCGCGCGCCCGCGGTCCCAGTAGTCGCTGCCGGCCACCGGACGCGTGATGCGCCGCAGCCGCGGCGGCAACGCCGACCAGATCACGACGAAGTCCAGATGACTGGCGTGATTGCCGAAATAGATGCGCTGGACCGCGGCGTGCGGATCGCAGTGCCAGCGCACCACGGTCCCGGCCAGCAGGCGGCAGCCTCCCGCGATCAGGCTCGCGATCATCGCGCGTCGAGCTCGTGGGCCAGACGACTGATGCGTCGGACGGCCGTCACGACGGCCCCGGCCACGATGACGACGAGCCCCAGGGCGATGGCGCGCGGGGCCGCGTCCATCAGGACTTCGCCAGCAGCGAGAAGCACGGCCACGGTCAGCGCGAACATGCGGTGCTGCTTGGCCATCGGCCCGATGAAGTGCTGGCGCTGGCCGAGCGATCCGGCGAGCACGCGGACGTAGGCCGTGAACAGCGCGAGCACGGCGGCCGACCAGCCCAGGATCACACCATACGGCAGCGCGCGCGCCGCGTAGCCCGCGCCAACGAGAATCACGACGTCTGCCACGCGATCGGGCAGGTCGTTGAAGAGATCGCCGGTCTTGCTCTTGAAGCCTTCCTCGACGGCCAGCATGCCGTCGAGCAGATTGCACAACAGGCGGAGCTGAATACACGCGGCGGCCGTCAGCAGCAGCGCGACGCGGGTGCCCGCCTCGGCGTTCGGGGTCAGGGCCAGCGCCAGGCCGGCGGCGACGGCGACGACGACACCCGCCATCGATACCGCGTTGGGACGCACGCCCATGCGGCCGAGGGCGCGGGCCAGCGCCGCGGCCCACCGGGCGTTGCGGGTCGCCAGTTCGCGGCGTGGCGCGGCGGCCGGGTCCGGCGAGGGCGCGGTCATGGCGGGTCGGGGGGATTGTACTCGCGACACCGCGGTCTGTCAGGGCGCGCCCAGAATCGCGCTGTCGGCGGGCGGCGTGCGGTCGGCCGCATCGGTGAAGCGGCCGTGACGAATGAACGCAAGGATCTCCGGCCACATCGTCGCAATGCGCACGTACAGCTCGTCGTGGCTCAGCGCGACATACGCGCAGTCGTCGTAGCGCTGCTCGAACGCATCACACTCGAAACGGAATGGACCGTACGCCCGCGCCTTCGCTTCGCGCTTCCGGATGAAGTTGGTGGGCACGGTCTCGACCAGAATCGC
>CAZVHY010000380.1:0-2607 GCA_964627115.1 uncultured Solibacteraceae bacterium
GCGCATCAGCGGCTGGCTCGAGCCGCCGTACGTTCCTGGGCCAACTCACGATAGTTGGTCAGCTTGATGCCGCGCCGATCGATCACCTCGCGCACCTTCGGGCTCGTCCAGGCGTCGAGATTCGCGCTGCGATCGGCCGCGACCCATTCATAACCCTTGTGTCCGAACGCCTGGATCTCCGGGTCGTCGGTCGCCGCGTGATCGATGTGCAGCCAGAGTCCGGGCCCGAGTGTTTCCAGCCTCGCGGCGAGCTTGTCGGCCTTCACGCGCCCCGGATCCTTGCCGTCGTAGACACGGCCGACCGACTGGATGCCGATGTCGGTCGGCACGATGAGCCCGTACTCCTGGCTCAGACGCGCGACGAGCGCGTGGACCTCGGGTGCCAGTGACGTGAAGCCCATGTGATTCCACGTGTAAGTCACCTGCGGCATGTGCCGCTTCGCGAGTTCGATCTGCGCGCGCAGTTCCTGTTCGATCTCGTCGAGCTTCCAGTCACTTTCCCTGATGCTCATGCGCGGCGGAAACCCGGCGCGCGGCACGACCATCGGGAAGAAGTAGCCGTCGGGATCGACAAGTGATGGCACGGCCGTGAGCGGCCGCCACTTCACGTTCTCCCACTCGCTCGTGAGGGCAAGGTGGACGCCCACGTCGAGCCCGGGGTTCTCATTCACCAGCCGGACCGCTTCCGGGAACCACGGTCCCGGCACGATCACGTTCGTCGTCGTCACCACACCGCGCCGGTAGGCGTCGATGGTGGCGACGTTGATGCCGTGGCCGGCGGCCATGTCGTCGCCCTTGATGATGAGCCGGATCTCGGACTGCGCAGCGGGTTGAACGGCAACGAGTGCGAACAGCAGCAGAGAGAAGAGCAGGCGCATGCGCAGAGTCTACCCGCAATGCTGCCGGACAGTCGCGCCTGTTCAGGCCTCCTGTTTCGCGAAGTCGATGACGATGGCGCCGGGTTCACGCTGAACGTAGGCGATGCCGACGGTGTGGCCGTAGCGGGCCTCGATCTGGGCGAGCAGCGGCAGCGGATCGTGGTCGTTGCAGAACCGCATCGTCTCGCCGGGAACGAGTGCGTCCAGAGCACCGAAGATGGCGGCGTGACGGAAGCGCTTGGCGATGCCGCGGGCATCGAACACGTAGATCTGATCGGGCTGCAGGTGCAGATGCGTTGTCATACGGGCCAGCATCTCGCGCCTGACGTGTCTCCTGCCTTGCGGCAGCGCAAAGGTTCCGGCGTGTCGCCGCGGCGTTCACGCCGACGGCAGCGAGTCGATCAGCGCGATCATGCGCTTCCGAAGATCGGCATCCGGCAGACGGCCGATGCCGCCACCGATGTTGTCGAGCATGTTCGTCGGGTTGCTGGTGGCCGGTGTCACCACGGTCACGGCCGGGTGGCTGATCGCGAACTTCAGGAAGAACTGCGCCCACGTGGCGGCGTCGAACTCCGCAGCCCACGCCGGCAGCGTCTGGCCCTTGACGCGCGCGAACAGTCTGGTGCGGCCG
This sequence comes from uncultured Solibacteraceae bacterium, assembly GCA_964627115.1. Taxonomy (GTDB): domain Bacteria; phylum Acidobacteriota; class Vicinamibacteria; order Vicinamibacterales; family SCN-69-37; genus SCN-69-37. Next base: position 1,510 of record CAZVHY010000380.1, read on the forward strand.
AACGGCACGTAGTTGAGGATGCCGATGCCCTTGTCCTGCGCGAGCGGGAAAATCTCCTTCTCCACCTCGCGATTGTCGACAGCGTAGTCGACGCCGACGAAGTCCAGCGGCTCGTTCTTCATGTAACCGATGAGCTCCTCGTACTGGTTCTCGCGCGTCGAGGTGATGCCGATGTAGCGCACGCGGCCCGCGGCCTTGAGCTCCTTGACGATGGGCAGATGGGTGGCCACGTCGACGACGTCGTGTACCTGCAGCAGGTCGAGGGTGGAGACGTTGAACTTCCGGAAGGAGTCCTCGATCTGTGCGCGGGCCTTGACCGGATCGGCCTTCGCGCCCGACAGCCCCTCGCGGCCGGCCGCATTGACCTTCGTCGCCCAGAAAATCCTGTCGCGAATGCCGAGTTCGTTGGCAATGTCGCCCGCGACCTGTTCGGAGGCGCCATATCCCGGCGCCGTGTCGAACACGCGCCCACCACGATCGACGAGCGTCTTCAGCACGTCGCGCAGCGCACGCGCGTCCTCGCTGCGTGCGACGGACGCGAACGTCGCGGAGCTGCCGAGACCGATCATCGGCAGCATCTCTCCGGTCTTCGGGACCGCGCGGGTGACGAGCGTCCCCTGCGCGGCCAACGCGGCCCGCTCACCGAGAAGCGCCGCGCCGGCGACACACGACGTGGTCTTGAGGAAATCGCGACGATTGAGCACGGCACACCTCCGTTGGCTGGATGGCACCGATCATACAAGCGTTCCGGCGCACGGCGCCCGACCTGCAAGGATGCCTCGCCCGGACTTCGACAGCCAGTCTCCGGCCGAGGGCGCTAGACTGGGTAGACCAGAAGTCCGCGCCATTGCCGAAGGCGTGTCGCGCGTCGGATCGCAGCCCGAGTCGTGGAAAGGCGGCTCGCGTGGGAGATCGACCATCCAACGGGATCGCAAGGCGTGCGAGGTCGAGCGACGACCGCATCGCCTGTCCGGGCTGCGCGAGAGCCATCGTGCCGCGAATCATCACCTACCGGGGCAGGTTGGAGAGATCGGTTTGCCTGTTCTGCGGCGCGACCGTCAAACGTTTCTACCGTTCGTGGCTCCCCGTGCTCGTCAC
>CAZVHY010000381.1:0-2591 GCA_964627115.1 uncultured Solibacteraceae bacterium
GGCCTGGATTTTCGGCACGTACTCGTTGAAGAACGAATCCTGCAGGCCGTAGACCACGAGATCGATGAGCTGCGCGGCCATGCTGCTCGTGGTCTCGAACGCGCCGGGGAAGCCGAGCGCCTGCAGGTTGCGCACGCGCGAGAGCTCGTCGGACTCGGGCGGCGTGGCCATGCCGTTGAGCTCGTTGAAGAACTCGACGAGCGACTCGCGCGTCTTGTCGCTCTGCACACCGGCGGCGGCCACGAACGGACCGGGCTGCTGCCGCATGGCGAACTGCGAGCCGGCGCCATACGTGTACCCGTTGCGCTCGCGCAGGTTCAGGTTGAGCCGCGACGAGAACGATCCGCCGAGCATCGTGTTGGCGACGTCGATGGCGTGGTAGTCCGCCGTGTCGCGCGCCACGCCAACCGACCCGATGCGGATCTGCGACTGCGGCGCGCCGGGCTTGTCGACGAGATACACCTGCCGCGCCTTGACGGGAGTAGCCGCGGGCAGCGTGGGCCGCGGCACCGTGCCTGTGTCCCTCCAGCCGCCGAACGCCTTCTCGAGCGACGGCAGGATGGCGGCCGACGTGATGTCGCCCACCACGAGCAGGTGCGCGTTGGCCGGCTGATAGTGCGCGGCGTGGAACGCGCGGAGATCGTCGGCCGAGAGCGCCTTGTTCGTGGCCTCGGTGCCGATGACCCCGGTCCCGTAGCGATGCTCGGCGCCGTAGAGCAGCCGGTTGAACGCGGCCGTCGCCAGAGACGATGGATTGTCGCGCAACTGCAGCAGGCCGGTGAGCCGCTCGCTCCGCAGCCGCTCGAGGTCGGTCGACGGGAACGTCGGGCGCAGCGCGACGTCCGCCATGATCGGCAGCGCCTGATCGATGGTCGACACCAGCGCGTGCAGGCGCACAGACGACGCGTCGTAGGAGCTGCCGGTCGTGAGCGAGGCGCCAAGCGACTCGATGGCGTCAGCGAGCTCGAGCGCGTCGCGCGTGCCCGCGCCCTCGTCGAGCATGGCCGCCGCGAAGCTGGCCACGCCGAACTTGCCGGTCGGATCGGCCGCCGCGCCCGATCGCACGATCAGGCTGACGTCGACCATCGGCACCTCGTGCATCTCCACGATCCACACCGGCAGCCCGTTCGAGAGCGTGTGCTTCTGAATTGCGGGGATGTTGAGCGCCGGTGCGGGACCGGTGGCCGGCGGCTTCGATCGGTCGGGCGTCGTCTGCGCGATCGCCGTCGTCGACGTGCAGAGCAATGTCACGGCACACGCGACCGCGATCGTCGCGTTCAGAGACCGGCGAATCGTCATCGTCTTCATCGTCGTCTCCTTGTTACTTCGCGGCCGGTACAACCGACAGTTCGAGCCGGCGATCGGCCGGCAGCCAGCGCCGCACCACGGCCTGGATATCGTTGGGCGACAGCGCCTGATACCGTCCGAGGTCTTCGGCGAAGTAGTCGGGATTGCCCGTGGCCATGAAATACGAGTTCATGCGTTCGGCCTTGCCGGCGACGGTTTCCATGGCGTTGAAGAACGAGGCCTGGATGCTGTTCTTCACGCGCTGCAGTTCGCGCGCCTCCGGTGCGGCGTTGCGCAGCTTTTCGAGCTCCTCGTCGATGACCCCGGTGATGCGCGCGAGCGACGCCTCCGACGACAGATCCGACGGGCGGGCCGTCGCGACGATCATGTAGATGGAACCTTCCTTCGACGAGTACTGCACCGCGCTCACGTCCTGCGCGATCTGCATCTCGTAGACCAGCCTGTTGTAGAGCCGCGAGTTCTTCCCGTCGCTCAGGATGCCGCTGAGCACGTCGAGCTCGGCGTCGCCTGGACGCAGCAGCCCGGGTGAATGCCAGGCGAGATAGATGCGCGGCAGCTGGACCTGATCGTCGATCGTCTCTTTTACGACGCTCGTCAGTTCCGCAACCGGCACCTTCAGGGGCGGCACGGCCGCGCCCGCCTTGACGTCGCCGAACCAGTGCTCGACCTTCCTGCGCGCGTCGGCGAGATCGATGTCGCCGGCGACGACGAGACTGGCGTTGCCCGGCGCGTAGTACTGCTTGAAGAACTCGACGACGTCTTCGTGCGTCGCTGCCGAGAGATCGTCCATGTAGCCGATGACCGGCCAGTGGTACGGATGATCTTTCGGGTACATCAGCTCGGTGAGACGCAGGAACGCTTTGCCGTACGGTGCGTTCTCGTAACTCTGGCGGCGTTCGTTCTTGACGACGTCGCGCTGGCTGTCGACCATCTGCGGCGTCACGACATCGAGCAGATAGCCCATGCGATCCGACTCGAGGAACAGCGCCAGGTCGAGCGCGTTCGACGGCACGGTCTCGTAGTAGTTGGTGCGATCGGAGTTCGTCGACCCGTTGTTGTTGCCACCGGCCGCTTCGAGCAGCGTGTCGAACAGCCCCTCGGCCACATGGCCCGATCCCTCGAACATGAGATGTTCGAACAGGTGCGCGAACCCTGTGCGTCCCGGTTTCTCGTGCGACGATCCGACGTGATACCAGACGTTGACCGCCACCTGCGGCACGCTGCGGTCCTGGTGCAGGATGACGCGCAGGCCGTTGGGCAGCGTGAACATCTCGTAGGGGACG
>CAZVHY010000382.1:0-2586 GCA_964627115.1 uncultured Solibacteraceae bacterium
GAGGTCGCCCGCGTCCCTGTAGGGCATCGGGTCGAGCAGCACTCTCTGGACGGCCGTGTAGGCCACGGCAAACATACCGAGGCCGATGGTCAACGTGCCGATGGTCGTTGCGGCGAAGACGGGCGAGCGCACCAGCCGGCGCCGGACGAGCTCGACGTCGCGCCCCCAGTGACCGGATCGGCGCCACGATGCGGATGGCCGGATCCGTTCGGCCGCGCCATTGCGCAGCGAGTCGACGAACGCGCGCAGCCACAACATCACGACGCCGGGAGTGCCGCCGCGGGCAAGCGCCGCCGCGGCGCGATCCATGTACGCCTCCACCAGCGCAGGGCCCATCTCGTCGCGGAAGTCGCGCGGATAGAGACGCTGCAGGAGCCGGAACCAGCGCTCAGAAAATCGCAGCAGGCGAGGGCGCGTCATTTCGCCTCCTTCGACAGGAGGCCGCCGAGACGAGCCGCCTGCATCAACGCGCCGAGCCGTCGTGCTTCGGCGCGCGCGACGCGTAGTCCCGTGCTCGTGATGCGGTAGTAGTTCCGCCGTTCGTCGCCGCTGTCGGGCGCCGGCCTGCGCGTCGCGGCTTCAATCAAGCCGTTCTCGACCATGCGCGCCAGCGCACGATACATCGTCCCGACGTCGGGCACGGCCGTCTCGCCGCGCGATTCGATGTCCTGGATGATGCCGTAGCCGTGCCGTTCGCCGGCCGCGAGACTGAGCAGGACGTGGAACTCAACAGGCCGAAGTGGCAGATGCCTGTCCACTCCGCGATCGCGATCCATTCCCATGACGTCCCTCCACGCGGGCGAACAAATAGCTGTGTGACGCATATAGTATATGCGGCGCGCATGCACTGATGTCAAGCGCCGGCACACGGCGATGAGTTTTCGCGTCTGGCGCGGTCTCAATGAGCAGGCACTGTTCAAGAGAAGGAGCAAACGATGACCGAGTCAATCACCCACACCGTCGAAGCGCCGGGGGCCGTGCTGACCTACGACATCCGTGAGCCCGAGACGCCGAGCGTTCACCGGCCGCTGTTCATTTTCGGCTCGCCGATGGGCGCGTCGGGGTTCGAACAACTGGTGAGCCAGTTCGGCGACCGTACGGTAATCACGTATGACCCGCGGGGCATGGAACGCAGCACGCGGGAGGCCGGCAGTGCGCTCACCGCGGAGGTGCATGCCGAGGACTATCACCGCGTCATCGAGGCCGCGAGACTGGGCCCGGTGGATGCCTTCGCCTCCAGCGGGGGCGCGATGTGTGCGCTGCACTGGGTCGTCGCACATCCCGAGGACGTGCGCACGCTCGTGGCGCACGAGCCGCCGTTGGTCGCCCTGCTGGAGGACGGCGAGACGGCCCTCAAGGTCAACGCGGACATCGTCGACACCTATCAGCGCGCGGGATTCGGTCCGGCGATGGCGAAGTTCATCCAGTTGGTGATGGTTCAGGGCCCGTTGCCCGACGACTACCTGGACCAGCCCGCCCCCGACCCGGCACAGTTCGGCCTTCCAACGGAGGACGACGGCTCACGCGACGACCTGCTGCTCAGCGGGAACCTCGCCATGCCGCCATTCGTGCCCGACGCCGGCGCCCTGCGCGCCACGCCGGTGCGGGTCATCCCGGCGATCGGTGAGCTCGGGGAGGGCGGTCTGGCCCGCCGCGGCGGCGAGGCGTTCGCGAACCTGCTGGGTGTCGACCCCGTGATCTTCCCCGGCGACCACGGTGGCTTCGCCACCAATGAGTGGTCCCCGAACAACGACCCGGCCGCGTTCGCCGCGAAGCTGCGCGAGCTGCTCGACGAGTAATGTCCCCGCGGCGCGTCCGCTGCCACCCCGCTGGCGGCCTGTCGTTGCTGCTGGCCACGCTCAGGCGATCGGATCTCTCGCCGCCAGGGCGGCTGGAGTACGACGCGTCGGACGACAGTCAGCTCGTCAGCGGCTTCGGCCTGAGTGACGGCCTTGCCGCGGAGGCGCCGAGAGACGAGGCAAGCGGCGGCGCACGCACGCGCTCCTGCCGTTCGCGGCAGGAGCGCATGCATCGGTCCGTGCCTTTTTAGCGCTTCCCGAGGTCGAAAGACAGACCCTGCGCCACTCGAAACTGATCGGGGCTCTGTGAGCCAAAGGACGTCGACCATCGGGCATCCGTCCTGAGCGCCACGGAGTTGCTCAGCGGCATCTTCACGCCGCCGCCAACGTTGGCCGTGAACGCCAGCCGTGACTGCGTGCCAATCGGCAGTCGATCGGCCGAAAGAACGAGTGCGCCGTATTCAGCCAGGCCGACGCCGGCCGCCAGATACGGTGTGGCCTGACCTACTCGCGGGAGCGACCACAACAGGCTGGCCGTCGTGCTGAGCGCGTGAATGTCGCCTTCGCCCCGGCGGTACGCGACGTTTGTCTCGAGACTCAATGTGGACGTGACAGGCACGGTGACGGCCGCGCCGACCGGTGACGCGGACGCCGAGCCCAGCGCGACGTATGGCGTGACCTCGATGGATCTCTCCTGGGCCAGTGCGGGACCGGCGCCAAGAGCGAGAACGAACAGTGCTGGCATCGCAGATTCTCGGATTCGCATGTTCCCTCCGCGGCCGACAGT
>CAZVHY010000383.1:0-2573 GCA_964627115.1 uncultured Solibacteraceae bacterium
CGATCGATCCGGCACGACTGACGAGGGCCGCGCCCTCACAGTCGCCAATCAACGCGTAGTCCTCAATACGGGCGGCCATCGACCGAGCGTATGACACTCACGCCGCCGATACCACCCGCGACGGCAACGTTCCGCCGATCACTCGGAGCCACGGGCAGGGCCGAGCGGCTGTCCGCCGGGACCGGCAGTGTAGGTCAGCCACTCGATCGTCGGCTGCACACCGATGCCTGGCTTCGAGAAGTCACAGACGCCTGTGGGGAACGCCGACTCGAGCCGACGCCACTCGTCATCGGTGAACGACACCGGATAGTCGCCGCGCAGCAGCGGCTTCAGCGCGCATTTCATGGTCGAGATCGTCGGTCCGTCACCAGCGATCGTGCGCGGCTCTCGCGCGTGCGGATAGGCGCGATCGCATCGCGCCAGGTCGTCGACCGGCACGTCGTCGATCCGGCAGCCGCTCGTCACGTCCGAGGGACGATGGCGTACGACCTTCACCGGCAGCGGGTCGGCGGATCGATCCGCGTCGATGGCCGACAGCCACCGATCCATCGCCTCGAGCGTGTTTCCCCCAGCGGTGCGCGCCGGCACGATCCAGTAGACGTGATTGTCCGCGTGACCATTGGCAGCGACGAGCCGTCGGCGATTGACGACCGTCCGGTAGGGATAGTGATAGTCGTCGTTGTTCGTACCGCGAATGGCGAGAATCGGTACGCGTGCGAGCCCGCGTCCCTGGGTGATCTGTCCGGTCCTGTAGAGCCGGCGCGCCAGTTCCGCGCTCATGGCGCTGCGCTCGGCCTGCCGGCGCCCGTGGCGGTCGAAACCGCCTGCGCGCGCGTTCAGATCGACGAACTGTGCGGTCGTGATGAGCCCTTCCGCCAGCGCCAGGCGCCCGTACTCCACGCCGACGTTGTCGTACAGGAGCGGCACTGCCCCGTCCGTGTCGCGTCCGATGATGGACGCCATGAAGTCCTGGAACGTGCAGCGGACGCCACCGGGATTCGCCGCCGCGTCATAACTGGCCTCGCCGGCGCACGCGGTGCCGTCGTCGGGCCGGATGTAGTCGACGACTCTCCGGCTTTCGGTATTGAAGATGTTGACGTTGGCGTCGCCCCACCCGCCAATCGCCGCGCGATGCTCGGGCGTGTACGTCAGGTCCGATGCCTCGATGGCCGCCATGACCACGCCGCTGTCGGCGAACTCGCGATACGCACCAGACACGGAGTCCTGCCAGTCCTGCGTCGGGCGCAAGCCGTCGAGAATGCCGGGATAGGCGTCGGCAATCAGGTACTGGAGCAGCGCACCGCCCGACCCGCCCTCGCCAATCGTGTAGCGGAGCTCACCGTAGGTCTCGATGATGTGCTCCTTCAGCATCAATGACGTCTCGGCCGCGGTCACGAAGTTCGCGTGCTGGCCGTTGACGAGCATTGACGAGCTCGCGACCGCAAATCCCCGCCGCAGCGCGTCGTCGTCGAGCACCGGCGGCGGTTGCCCCTGACGATAGACCTGACCTGTGCCCGCGCCGTACTTGAGCAGCAGCTTGCGCGCCCACTGTGGTTGCGGCTGCCAGCGCGCCCACGGACGCGCGGGATCGAACACGACGGCAATCTCGTGGATGCCACGGTTCATCGTGCCGCGCTCGATACGAACGATGTACGGGATCGAGCGGCCGTCGGGGACGGACAGGTTCACCGCGTCGGCCGGAATCAGCGTGTCGGGCGTCCAGGGCTGGAACTGTCCAGCACTCGTGCGATAGACGAATCGCACGCGCGTCGGTGCATTGCAGGCCACATCCTCCGCCGGGCCGAGCGACGGATCGTCTGCCGTCGTGCACGTCCACGGCGTCACGTGCGCGCCGGAGAAGACCGGGCCGCCTCGCGGATGATTCGTCAGCGTGAGCGTCCCTCGAACGGCGCCATTCACGCGCACCACGAGCCGGTTCGGACCGGTGTGAAGACCAGCAACGAGGCCGAGGTAACGTCCATCGGCTCGAATGCCGAACTCGCTGGTCACGTCGCGATCGTCGATCGACACGCGCACGTCAGCCGGTGCGGTCCCTGCCGGCAACTGCACCTCGACGAGCGCATTACCGTCCGACACGAGATCGGCGCGCGTGGACAGCGACCGGATCTCGATGCGCGAGGCCTGTGGCCCGGCGACGTCCGAGCATATCGTTGCACCGCGCGCGCGATTGGCTGCGGTGCTGTCGGCAGCCGACGGCAGCACCGCGCTCTCGCTCGCCTGGCGGATTAACCGATCGGCGTCGTCGCGCAGCAGAAGGCGATCGCCAACAGCGGCATCGGCCGCTCTGCGTACCGTGCACGCGTAGCCTTCGAGGGTCCCGTAGCGCTCCTCGAGCGACAGGCGCGGGTCGCCCGTCCTCTCGCGCTCGGCGCGGGTCGCGGCAAACGGCACGTACGCCCCCTGGAACCCACAGATCTGTCCCGCGAAGAAGCCGGGCCCGGCAATGTTCCAGCCGAGATACGTACCGAGCGGCGCCTCGTGCAGCACCGACGGCACGCCGGATGTCTCGTTGCCATCGGCATCGACGCGCGGCACGTAGGTGGGAATGGTCT
>CAZVHY010000384.1:0-2572 GCA_964627115.1 uncultured Solibacteraceae bacterium
TACGCCGTCAGCCCTCCGTCCACCGGCAGCATGATGCCCGTGATGAACGCGGCATCGTCTGACGCGAGAAAAGCGATTGCCGCGGCAATTTCTTCGGCTTCGCCCACGCGACGCAGTGGCGTACGCCCGACGACGAGATTGGTGAACGGCTCTGGGTGACCGGCGTTCATGGGCGTGCGGACGTAGCCGGGGCTGACGGCATTGACCGTGATGCCGAACGGCGCGAATTCGCGCGCCCAGACGCGCGTCAGCGCGACGACGGCCGACTTCGACGCGGCGTACGCGCTCTGCCCGGGGAAGCCGTGATCGGCAAAGACCGAGCTGAGGTTGATGATGCGGCCTCGGCCGCGGGCTTTCATGGCAGGCACACACGCCTGCGCGCAGTGCAACGCGCCGGCAACGTTCGTGTCCATCACCCGTGCCCAGGACTCGCCCGTGATCTGCATCGCCTCGCGGTAGCCGTCGGTCACGCCGGCGTTGTTGACCAGGATGTCGATACGGCCCGTCCACTCCGAGACACGCTCGGCCGCCGACTGGACCGCGGCGGCGTCGGTGACGTCGACGACATCGATCGACACACGATCGCCGGCCTTGTCACGCAGCGGGGCGATGGCGTCGCCAAATCGGACGTCCCATACCGCCACGCGTGCGCCCTCGGACAGCAGACGCTCGGCCGTGGCCAGTCCAATGCCGCCCCCGCCGCCGGTGACGATCGCCACGACGTCGTCGAACCGGCCGCGCGGTGTCGCTGGCGCGCTCACGCTGTCCCTTTCGCTTTCTCGAGCACCTCGCGGACGGTAACGTTCTTGCCGGGCAGTTTCACGTCGAGGTCGGGTGACGGCGGATCACCCACGCGGAACGCGATGGCGTAGAACGCGTGGCCAAGGTCCCACCAGAGCCGCACGTCCTGCGCCTGCGGCGGCAACGCGTGAAGCGGCACCTCGCCCTCGAAGAAGCCACCGAACTTCCTGAGGAACGCGCCGTACTCGGTCTTCTCGAGCCACGGACCGATCGCTTCGTCGCTCACGACGATGTGTCCGCCCGGCTTCGTAACGCGCACCATCTCGGCGAGCGCGGCGGCGATGTCAGGAAACCGGTTGATGGTGCCGATCTGCAGCACGGCGTCGAACACACCGTCGACGAACGGGAGCCGGGCGCCGTTGAGCAGGAACAGGTGCCGCTGTTCCGGGGCGATGACCGTGCGGCGTTTCGCGACACGAATCATGTCGGGCGAGATGTCGCCGGCGAAAATCTCGCCGCGGTCTCCGATGCGCTCGAACAGGTACGGAAAGTTGTTACCCGGGCCACAGCCGACCTCGAGCACACGGTCGCCCGGCTTCAGGTGCAGCGCCTCGACACCGCGGCGGCGCGCGGCAGCCTCATCGCTCTGGAGCATCTTCGCGACGAAGCTCATCAGCTCCTCGTACGTCTCGGCATCCTCGAAGCGATACGTCAGGCCGGGCGGCTCCACCAGCCTCGGCACGCCCTCGTCTACCGGAAACACGTGACCGCCACCGCACCGGAGCGCGCCATCATCACCGGCCGACAGCGCACCCGACGCGCAGGTCGGGCATTGGAGGAGATCGAGCACGGTTGTCTGCATACCCACGCGGATTGTATAGGAGCTAGAATCGCCGGTCATGGCCCGCGAGCGCGTGATCGACTTCCTGCCGGAGATCTACCGCCCGTTCCTGCCGGACGTCTTCGATCGGTCGATGACGGAAGAGCGGCATGCGACGTGCGCGAACTGCACGATGTGCCCGCCGCCGGTGCCAGACTTCCCGCCAGACGCGTATTTCAATCCCTCGACCAAGTGCTGCACGTTTCACCCGGCGCTGCCGAACTATTCCGTGGGCGGGTTGCTGCAGGACGACAGCGAACGTGGTGCCGAAGGCCGGCGGCGCGTCCTGGCGAAACTGCACGCGCGAGTGGGTGTGACACCGGCCGGCATCCTGCCGCCGGCGCGTGTGCTGCTCCTGCAGCGCCACGGCAAGCAGGGGTTCGGGCGCGCCGAACGGCTCGTCTGCCCGTATCTCGATCGCGAGCACGGCGCGTGTACGGTGTGGGCGCAACGCGAGGCCGAGTGCGCCACGTGGTTCTGCAAGCACAACCAGGGATTCGACGGTCGCGCGTTCTGGAAGCAGTTGCGCGACTATCTCGTGTCTGTCCACGTGACACTCGGCACCTGGACGATGCGCGAGCTGGGGATCGATCCCGATCGCATCGCCGAAGGATTCGGCCCGCGCCTGGAGTCGCTCGACGTCCGCGATCTCGACGATCGACCGCCCACCGACGCCGAGTACCGCCGCATGTGGGGCAACTGGGCTGGACGTGAACGCGAGTTCTATGGTGCCGCGTACGACATGGTGCGCGCGCTGGATCGCGATGGCTTCGCGGCGCTCGTCGGCATCGAACACGCCGTGTCAGTCGACCGGCTCGCCCGCCGGCACGACGCCATCACGCAGCCGGTTCTGCCCGATCCGCTCCTCCGCAATCCCACGTTGCGCGTTGACCGCGCGAGCGATGGCAGCTACGTCCTGACAGCCGGCGATGCTGGTGAAGCCACGCGGCT
>CAZVHY010000385.1:0-2569 GCA_964627115.1 uncultured Solibacteraceae bacterium
GGTCCTGACTCAGCCGTTCATTGTCGACACCGCGGACCCTGGCGCGGCTGACGATGTAGCGCCGGTTGACGTTGTCGGGCTCGTCGCCGTCCACACTGACGCGCATCACCACGAGCGTGATCCGGACGCGGCCGTCCGGCTGCATGACATCGCGCACGGCCGCCGTCGTGCCAGGCACCTCGGATTCGATCCGAGCGATGAGTGCCGACAAACGATCGCGATCGAGCGCGGTTCCCGCGAGCGCGTCGATGTCGCGCGCGAGATCGGCACTGAGCTGGCCGCGCGGCAAGCCGAGCACCTCGGCGGATTCGATGATGGCCGGCTGAGTGACGACGTCAACCTGCGCGGCAAGCGGCGCCGGCAGGGCGAGTGTGAGGAGCAGCAGAAGGGCGCGTATGGTCATGCGGCCAGGAAGAGCAAGCGCCTCGCCATTCTACAAGTGATTGATTCTTATAGACTTGCCGACATCAGTCCCGTGCCGGCCCGGCACACCTGTGCCGATTCGGCACAGGCACCCGACGTTGTCATCGCAACGCCCACGTACCGACGCCGCTGTAATTGTCCCCGTCCCAGGCGAAGAGTAAGCTCCTGCCATGGCAGTCACACTGTCGAGGAGTGCCACGCTCCGCATCGGTGCGTGCGTGATCGTGCTCGCCGCCGTGAGCCTCGATGCGACGTCCACGGGGCGCCGGCGTCCACACCCGTCGGCGACATCGCGTGTACTCGACACCTCCGTGGTCGATCACATTCCTGGCGGTGGCCCGGACGGAGGTCGGGTATCGAGCGTCGTCGTTGCCGCGACACGTCCGGCCACGGTGTTTGCCGCGCTGGCGGCCGGCGGTGTGTTCAAGTCGTCGGACCACGGTGTGACGTGGACGCCAGCCGATCGCGGACTGCCCGGTGACGCCTCGTGCGATCTCGCCGCGGTCCCGGCAGAACCCGACACGCTGTATGCCGCCTGTAACAACGACGGCCTCTTCAAGACGACGAATGGCGGAACGCTCTGGCGTCAGTTGAACCTCGACTACGCCGACGTGCCCATCGAGGCCCCATCCGATTCGAACGTGCTCTACATCCCGGGATGGGACGACATCGTGCGCAGCCGCAACGGCGGCGCTCGATGGGAGCACATCAAGACACCTGCGAGGACGTGCGCATCGTTCGTCATCGACCCGGTCGCTCCCTCGATGCTCGTCTGCGGCTCCGAGCGGCAGATCATGGTGAGCCGCAACGCCGGCGTGAGGTGGAGGGCGGTTGCCGCCATCCCTGAGGGAACGATCACGGCACTCGCCATCGGCCCATCCGACCGTCGCGTCATGGTCACCGGCACGTCCGACGGGCGGTTCTTCAAGACGAACGACGGCGGCGGCACCTGGAAGGCCAGCTCCGCCGTTTCGAGCGACAAGGCAATCGACCGCTTGTGGTTCACTGCCCCCGAAGGTTCGACCATGTTCGCGCTGCAGGACTCGACGATCCTGCGCAGTCTCGACGCCGGCGATACGTGGGCCGTCGTTCCCGTGACGTGGACGATCGAGGACTTCGATGCGATCGACGACATCGCCGTCGATCCGTTCTCGCCGTCGACGATCTACGTCGGCACGAGGACCGGCGTCATGGTGACCACTGACGGCGGGCAGCACTGGGACAGTCGTCGTCGCGGCATCACGAGAATGATGACGACCGTCACGTTCCGAGACGAAGCGTCGCCGATCCTCTACGCGCACGGCTGGTTCGAGACGTTCGCGAGCCGGGACAACGGCGATACATGGACGGTGGTCCCGAACGCCGACAGGGAGCTTGTACCCGCACGGACCCGCGGGTCGATGGCCGTGTTTCGCACAACACCAGGCACGACCGAAGGCGCGTTCGAGTTCTCGACGGACGGTGGCCAGCAGTGGCGATCCTCGCAGCTGGCAACTGGTCAGCTCCCGTCCGGCATTGTCGCGGCGGCCGGCAATGCCCGCGTCGTGTACGTGAGTGTCTTCGGACGCCTCGGCGGTTTCCTCGGGGGAAGCGGCATCTGGCGCACGCGCGACGCCGGTGACACCTGGCAACTCGTGTTCGATCGGCCCATCCACAGCTTTGGGCGGTGCTGCGAATTGGTCGCGGATCCCAATGACGAAGACGTTGTCTACGCCGTCGTCAACAACACTGGTGTCGGCGGAAGCGGCAGCTCGATCTGGCGCACGACGGACGGAGGCACGACGTGGGACCAGTTGCCAGCCATGGCGTCCGCACTCCTCCTGGTGCCTACGGTCCCGACGACAGTGTTGGTTCAGCACTACAGCACGGAGGGGCCTGGACGCTACGAGCTCATCACGAGCACCGACAGGGGACGCACCTGGACACGCGTCGGCAAAGGCTTGCCCGCGAACACTGACATTCTCAACATGGTCGCGGACCCGCGACAGCCGACACGCATCTTCGCCGGGACCGACGGCCGAGGCGTTTTCCGGAGTACCGACGCCGGTGTGACGTGGGAGCCGGCGGGGCTGGTGCGCTGAGTGTCAGACGCCCACGCTCACCTCACCCAGCCGCTCAGCGAGCCGTCGAATCGGCACTTGAATCG
>CAZVHY010000386.1:0-1159 GCA_964627115.1 uncultured Solibacteraceae bacterium
TGGATCGGCTACGTGCTCTGGCGCCACGCCGATCCGAGCGTGACCGGGATCTGGATCGTCTTCTACCTGGTCATGGGCTTCGCCGCGGTGAAGATGTTCGGCCAGACCGTTGCCGCGGCGTACGGCGCGCGCACGCGCGTCGACGTCGGCGAGCGGCGCAATGTCGCGGCCGCCCTGCTCATCGCGGCATTCACGGTCGCCACCGGTCTCATCTTCGGTGGCAGTGTGTGGGGCGAAGCCGATCCGTGGGGCGACGACGACGGCGGCTGGTGGATTCCGGTGTCGTTCTTCCTCATCGGGTGGACGTGCCTGCTCCTCGTCTTCGCGCTGTTCCTGCGTCGCGAGCCAGGGAAATTGAGGGAACGCCTGCGTGGCGCGCGTAGCAGAGACGATGCGCGTGCGGCGGCCGTATTTCTCCTCGGTGCCGGCTGGGTGCTGGGCGACGCGGTGGCAGGCGACTTCTTCGGCTGGCGGCATGCGCTCGTCACGTCGCTGTGGCTTGCCGGCATGTTGGTCGTGCGTGAGGCGTTCAATGTCTGGAGCTCCCGCCGGCCCGTCGAGGATAGCGACGACGGCGGAGGCATCCGGATCGGCCGGCTGCTGGAATCGGCGTTCTACCTCGTGCTCGCGTTCGGATCGACGCGAATCGAGCGCGTGATCGAGGCGTGGGCGCTCGCGCCGTGACGATCTCGTCCCGTCCCTGGCCGGTGGATCCGGCCGATCAGCCGCGTCTGCTCTCGCGCCTGCGCTTCCAGCACTTCAAGTGGGACACGTGGGCGTGTGGCTCGTGTCTCGTGCTGCCGGAGTTGATGGTGCTGTCGGCCGAGGCACACGCCGAGGTCGTGCGCATCGTCGAAGCGCTGCACGCGGCGCTCGCGCGGTTCGAGGCGAAGGTCCGTGGCGATCGCACCACGCTCCGGCGGCTCGGGATCGACGACGCGCTGCACCCGATCATCGCGCGTGAGCACGATCACGGCATCGCGATCGCGCGCTACGACCTGTTCGCCACCGGCGACGGCCGCTGGATGGTGCCCGAGTTCAACGAGGACGTGCCGGGCGGTTTCAATGAAGCGGCTGGACTGCCGGCGCTGATCGGTGCACCCGGCGGTGAGGCGGCGTGGGCCGGTGACCTGCGACGAGCGGTGGTGGACGCGTTTGC
>CAZVHY010000386.1:1259-2543 GCA_964627115.1 uncultured Solibacteraceae bacterium
CTCATGAATCCGATCGCGCGACTCGTGCGCCAGAGCAAGATGATGTTCTCGGTCTGGCGCGACGAAGCGCACGCCGGCGATCGTGCGCTCGTCGATCGACATTGTCCGATCACCGAGCCGTTCGACGACGGTTGGCGCGAGCGCCTGCACGACGAGCGCGATCGCTGGGTGCTCAAGCGCGTGTTCGGACGGATGGGCGATGCGGTCACGATCGGTGCGATTGCGACGGACGTCGAGTGGCAGCAGACCATCACCGAGGCGTCGAAGGCGCCGCACGAGTGGTGCGTGCAGGAACGGTTTCCAGTGGCGCCGGTCGACTTCGCCACCGGTCCGCTCTATCCCGCTGTCGGCGCGTTCGTCGTCAACGGACGTTTTGCGGGGTACTACAGCCGGGCGGCGCGGCGGCCGCTCGTGACACACGAGGCGTTTCATGTGGGAACTGTTGTCCAGGCCGCTTGAGTGGCTGGGATCGCTGCGGATCGGATTCGCATCGCGGCGGCGCGTGCGTGTGGGCAATCCCACACGTCCCGACGCCGCGGGTGGATTCGGCTGGCGCGAGTACCTCGACGCCGAGCGGTTGTTCGACGCGTGGGGGCCGGTGCCCGGCAGCCCGTGGACGCCGTATCATGCCGTGCCGCTCTTCGCCGCGATCGACCGTATTCGCCGCGAGGACGTCGGTCCCCCGGATCCCGATCCGCGCGATCCGGATGCACCTGACGACGCGCCCGCGACGCATCCCTGGCCGCACGCCCGTCCAGGCGCGCCGCGACCCGCGTGGCTCACGGGCCAGACGATGGTGATTGTCGACCTGCCGGGGCCGGCGGCCGTCGAAGTCGGTGCGTGGCTCGTCGAGGCCGGCTGTCAGCCCGTCTGCACGTTCGACAACTGGCCTCACCCGAGGGGCGTTCTCGAGGCCGATCGTGTGCTTGCCGCGCTGCTCGACTGGACGACGACGGTGGTCGCCGCGCGACACCGGCTGATGGCGCACTCGCCGCCGGTGTGGATTTGCGACAGCGGGCGGCTCGGCGAACGGCTGGGTCGACCGGGTGAGTTCGACAATCGCTACTACCTCGACGACTCGATCCTGCCCGGCGCGCAGGTCGCGACCAGCGCCGGCCTGTCGGAGCTCGTGTATGTCACGCGCGGCGCCGCGACGCCGACACTCGATCTCGACGAGTTCTTCATCGAGCTCCACAAGGCCGGCCTCGTCATGTGGAAGGTGAACTTGCCGTATGGGCTCGATCGCCGTCCACTCGCCGTGCCCGAGCGTCCCCGCCCGGCGCC
>CAZVHY010000387.1:0-2527 GCA_964627115.1 uncultured Solibacteraceae bacterium
ATTCTCACGCTCGCCCTCGGCATTGGCGCCAACACTGCGCTGTTCTCGATCTTCAACAGTCTGGTGCTTCGGCCGCTGCCCGTACGCGATCCGGGAAGTCTCGTGCTGCTGGCCAACGGAGCGTGGACGTATCCGATTTGGGAAGAAATCGAACGCGTCGGCGGCGAGATCTTCGACGAGACGGCGGCCTGGTCTGAGGAGAATTTCGATCTGTCGCAAGGCGGCGCGACAGAGATGATGGCCGGCGCATATGTCAGCGGAAGCTTCTTCGACACACTTGGCGTCAGGGCCGTTCACGGGCGCATGCTCACACGCGCCGATGACAGTCCCGCCGCGCCGGACGGACCGGTCGTCGTCATCAGTCACCGGCTCTGGCGACAGCGCTTCGCGGGAGCGACGGATGTCATCGGCCGATCCCTCACGCTGCAGCGCGTGCCCTTCACCATTGTCGGCGTCATGCCGCCAGGGTTCTTCGGCGTCTCTGTCGGGCGAACGGCGGATCTGATGATGCCCTTCGCCGTCGAGCCGCTTCTGCGCGGCGGCGACAGTGGCCTGACCGCACGGGCGTTCTGGTGGGTGGAGGTCCTCGCGCGCATGAAGCCAGGCCAGAGTACGGAACACGCCACCGCGACACTGCGCGGCGTGCAGCCCCTGATCCGTGAAGCGACGATGCCCGACTGGTCCGAGGCGATGCGCGCCGGGTACCTCGAAGATCCCTTCACCCTGGTTCCGGCAGCCACCGGCACGTCGGATCTGCGCTCCAGATTCGAGACGCCGCTGTCTGCAATGGTCATCGCCGTTGGTCTTGTTCTGCTCATCGCCTGCGCCAACATTGCCAGTCTGCTGCTCGCGCGAGCGCTGGCCCGGCGTCGCGAGCTCAGCGTGCGGCTGGCGCTCGGCGCATCACGGTGGAGACTGGCGCGGCTGCTGTTCATCGAGAGTCTGCTGATTGCGGTGGCTGGCGCCGCGATGGGGCTGATGCTGGCGACATGGAGCAGTGCGTTGCTCGTGCAGCAACTGAGCACGTGGCGAGGCGCACCGTTCCTCGACTTGTCGCTCGACTGGCACGTGCTGGCGTTCACGCTCGGGTTGGCATGCGCGTCGGCACTCGTATCGGGCGTGGCGCCCGTTGTCGGACTGAGAGGTGTGGCACCGGGCGAGGCGCTCAGAGAAACGGGCCGTGGCGTTGCGGGCGACTCGCGCTTCGCCATCCGCGGCACGCTCGTGGTCGCTCAGGTCGCGCTGTCGCTGGTCCTCGTCGTGGCGGCCGGCCTGTTTCTCCGTACGTTCACGACGCTCAGCCGCGTGCCGCTGGGCTTCACACCAGAGCCGCTGCTCGTCGTCGACGTCAATCTGCGCTCGGCCGGCGTGGCGCCGGAACATCGCGGCGCGCTCGCGGCGCGGCTGCTCGATGCCGCGAGGAATGTGCCCGGCGTGAGAGCGGCAGGTGCCACGGCACTCACACCCGTGAGCGGCGTCGGGTGGAACAACTGGGTCGGTGACTCGCCGGCGCCTCCGGCAGATCG
Organism: uncultured Solibacteraceae bacterium; assembly: GCA_964627115.1. Lineage (GTDB taxonomy): Bacteria > Acidobacteriota > Vicinamibacteria > Vicinamibacterales > SCN-69-37 > SCN-69-37. The sequence continues at coordinate 1,527 of CAZVHY010000387.1, forward strand.
CAGCTCCATGACGTGGCTCAACGCGACGACACCTGACTGGTTCGCCACGATGGACATGCCGCTCGTTGCCGGACGCGACTTCGACGCGAGCGATCGCTCCGGCGGCGCGCTCGTCACCATCGTCAACGAGACCTTCGTGCGTCGTTTCCTGCCCGATCGAGAGCCGGTCGGGCAGATCGTGCATCTTGGTGGCTCGACACGATTCCAGGTCGTCGGCGTGGTAGCCGACGCGGTACATGGAGACCCGCGCGACGGCATGACGCCGACCATGTACCTGCCGCTCGCGCAGCGTCCGCAGAACTTCGCGGGAGTGTCGCTGACCGTGGCGGCCGCGACACCGGAGCAGCGAGCGGCACTGGAGCGTAGCGTCGCGGCGGCGCTGACCGACGTCGATCCATCGGTCGCCTTCACGTTCCGAACGTTCGAGCAGCTCGTCGACGCCACCCGGACGCAGGAGCGACTGATCGCCATGCTCTCGGGGTTCTTCGGCGGATTGGCGCTGCTTCTGGCTGGCATCGGCCTCTACGGCATCGTCGCCCACGCCGTGCGTGCACGACGTACCGAGATCGGTGTGCGAATGGCGCTCGGCGCGCAGCCGGCCGGCATCGTGCGTCTCGTCTTTCAGCGCGTCGGCGTGTTGATCGCGGTCGGCGTCGCGATTGGTCTGACAGCCAGTCTGTGGGCTGCGAGATTTGTCTCGCCGTTGCTGTTCCAGTTGGAAGCGCGCGATCCGGCCACGTTCGCTGGCGCGGCTGTCGTGCTCGTTGTCGTGGGCGTGCTGGCCGCCTGGGTGCCCGCATGGCGCGCGGCGCGCCTCGATCCGGCTCGCGTGCTCCGCGAAGGTTAGGTTCGGTCGCGAGTAGGGAACCCGCCATGAAAACACTGCGCCGCTTTGTGAAGCGCCTGACTGCGTCCGCCGTCGGTCGTCGAGATGACGAGCGCGTGCGAGAGGAACTGGCCGAGCACCTGGAACTGGCGACGGAAGAGCTCGTGCGCGCCGG
>CAZVHY010000388.1:0-1110 GCA_964627115.1 uncultured Solibacteraceae bacterium
CGCATCCAGCAGAAGAAGTGGTGTCCGCAGTGTGAAGTCGAGGTCACCAACACCGACATCGTCAAGGGCTACGAGTTCGAGAAGGGCCGCTACGTGACGATGGAGGAGGAGGACCTGTCGAAGGTGAGGCCGGCGTCGACGCGCGTCATCAACGTGATGCAGTTCGCCGACGCGGCCACGATCGATCCGGTCTACATCGAACGTCCGTACTATCTGGCGCCGGACGGCGCGGTGGCCGCCGAGGCGTTTGCCGTGATGCGCGAGGGCATGGCGGGGCGCGCGGCGGTGGGGAAGGTCGCGCTCTACGGCCGTGAGTATCTCGTGGCGATTCAGCCGCGCGAGAACGGCCTGGTGATGTTCACGCTGCGCAACGCCGCTGAAGTGCGCGCCATGTCGTCGATCGACGAACTCAAGACCGTGCCGAAGTCGATCAAGCCCGACGAGGTGAAACTCGCACGGCAGGTGATCGGCAGCTTCGAGGCCGAAGGCGATCTCACGCAGTACAAGGACGACTACCAGACGGAGCTGCGCCGCGTGATCGACGCGAAGATTGCCGGCGAGGACGTCGTCGAGACGGTCGACGAGGCGCCGCCGAAGGTGGTCAACCTGATGGACGCGCTGCGCAAGAGCCTCGAGCGCGTGTCGACCGACAAGAAGAAGGCCGCGAAAATCGAGAAGCCGGCGGCGCGCAGCACGCGCGCGGTGGCCGCGAAGAAACGCGCGCGCGCCTAGAAGGCCGGGAAGGTCGGCATCACGTCCGGCGCCATCGGCACGGAGGCCTCGGGCGGCGTGTCGACGAGCTCGGGCTGATCGACCGGCACCGGCGGCGCCACGAAGCGGCGCGGCGGCTGATACAGCGCGTCCATTTCTTCCGCGGACGGCAGCGGCGGCAGGTCGGCAATCCGGAGGTCGACCGGCGGGCCGGCGGGGACCGGGCGGAGGATTTGCGAGCTGTCGCGCACGTCCCACGACCACGACGCGTAGCCGATGCCGCCCACAATCAGCAGCACGGCCGCGGCCACCATGAGGTTCCTCACCAGGTGGCCTTCGCGCGGCTTCTCCAGACCGAAACTGAGCTCGCGATCGAGTGTGGACGCCGGCTCCGCGGCG
>CAZVHY010000388.1:1210-2527 GCA_964627115.1 uncultured Solibacteraceae bacterium
GGTTCCTGGCGCGGCGCGGGCGATCGCAGATCGAACATCGAGCCGGGCTGGGAGACGGCAACAGGCGGCTCGGCGGCGGGCCGCACGGCAGCCGGTGGCGCCGAGTACGACGATGGGGCGCGCAGCGGTTCGCTGGGCGTCAGCGCGTCGTGGACGCCGGCCAGTGCGCGCGCCGCGCGTTTGACGAGCTCCGCGGTGATGACGTTGACGCCCTCGATGCGTCCTTCCTGCAGCGCGCGATCGCAGAGCACGTTGATGCGCCGCGGCAGGCCGCGCGACAGATCGGCCACCGTCTGCATGGCGGCAGCGTCGAATCGCACCGAATTGGCGCCGCCAGCCACGCCGAGCCGGTGCTGGATGTACCCCGGGATGTCCTCGGGCGGCAGCGCGTGCAGCTCGACGCGGCGCGTGATGCGTTCGTTCAGCGCGAGCAGCCCTTCCGCCTTGATCGTCTGTTGCAGCCCCGGCTGTCCGCAGAGCACCACCTGGAGCAGTTTCTGTCCCTGGTACTCGAGGCCGGTCAGCATGCGCACCTGGTCGAGCACCGCGGGCGTGAGCGACTGCGCTTCGTCGAGCACGAGCACCGCGTGGCTGCCGAGCGGCACGAGCGCGCGCAGGAACCCTTCGAGCGTGTCGAGCAGCTGCGCCACGTCGGCGGCGGCCAGCCCGCCCCGGCGCAGTTCGTCGTGCGAGACCAGGCCGAAGTCGCGCAGCACGATGCGCAGGACCTCGGCGCCGGTCATGTACGGGTTGAGGATGATGGCCGAGAACGTCCGATCCCCCAGCGCGTGCAGCACCGCGCGGCAGAGCGTGGTCTTGCCCGTGCCGGTGTCGCCGGTGAGCATCAGCAGGCTCTCGCGGCGGCGCAGGCCGTTGAGCAGCTCGGTGAACGCGCGTTGGTGCGACGCGCTCAGATAGAAGAACCGCGGATCGGTGGTGATGGCAAACGGCTGTTCCGTGAGACCGTAGAAGACCTCATAGATCGGATCGCTGAGGGCCTTGAGCGACGCCGGTGGCTGCACGCCGACGATTATAGGCCGAGAGGGCCGTGAGGTTTCGCGGATACTCGACATGACGCCACCCACACCGAGGTGCAACCTCTTCCGGTTCCTGCTGGCCAATCTGGTGCTCTGGCTGCTGATGACGGTCATTCTCGTGCTCGTGCCCGACGCGCTCGAGGAATGGTTCGGCCTGGAGGTCGCGCGCGTGATCGGCTGGGCCGTGGCCGGCAGCCTGTGGATGGTCACCATCGAGCGCCAGTGGCAGGCGCGCGTCGGCGTGTTCTGGCGCTTCGTCCTGCAGCTGCTGATCTGGATC
>CAZVHY010000389.1:0-2525 GCA_964627115.1 uncultured Solibacteraceae bacterium
CATGTCCTGCCGCGGCTTCGCGACTTTCACCACACGCGCGCCCGGCCCGGCCAGTTTCCCGGCGCGGAGAATCGCCTCGTCGGTGCCCTCCATCGCTTCAACCGCGACCACGGCGCGGTCCTTCACGACAATCGTCTGGCCGATGTCGAGCCCGCCAATCGTGTCGGCAATCGGGTATCCGAATGCGAAGTCCGCCCGCATGGCGTCGGAGGGCCGCTGGCGCGTCAGCACGCCCGGACGTGCGAGCAGATCGGCCAGGAGTTCGGTGGAGTCCATCAGCGTGATGCCGTTCTTCGCGAGCACATCGGCGATGGCGGAAATCAGCGCGTCGGTGTTCTTCGTGACGAGCCGGCCGAGCACGCCGAGCATCGTGAAGTCGGGCATCACGTCGGTGAAGAGCTTGACGTGTTTCACCTGGCCGGCCATGACCGCACGCGACACCTCGTGACGCCGCATGGTCGAGATGCACCGGCCGAGTTGGCCGAGCGAGATCCACTCGAACGTCGTGCCGCCGAGCTCCCCGGCGAGCGTCTCGAGGTCCGCGAACGCCTCGTCGCGGATCGCCACGACGACCACCTCGTGGCCGAGCCGCCGCGCGGCCCGCAGCACGAGGAACGGAAACGTCCCGTTACCCGCGATCAGCCCGATCGGCACGGCTCATTCCGTCTCGATCTGATCGTCGAAGCGTTTCGAGGGACGCCGCAGGATGACGCCCCGCTTCGCCGACAGGATGAAGTCCACGAGGTACCTGACATCCTCGGTCAGCAGCGTGGGATCGCGCTCGATGAGCTCGAGCGCGCGGCTGGTGTTGTGCTGCAGCAGGTGACGATACGCACGCCGCAGTTTGCCGATCCGATCCTGGCTGAACCCGCGCCGCGCGAGACCGATCGTGTTGACGCCGTAGATGCGCGCGCGGTTGCCGACCGTCTTCGAGAACGGCAGCGCGTCGCGCGTCACCACCGTGTAGCCGCCGATGAAGGCGTGGCGCCCGACGCGGCAGAACTGGTGGACGCCCGAGTAGGCGCTGATCGTCGCGAAGTCCTCGACCGTGACGTGCCCGCCGAGCGTCGCGCCGTTGCCGAAGATCGTCGAGTGCCCGACGTGGCAGTCGTGCGCAACGTGCGCGTACGCCATGAACAGGTTCCGGTCCCCAATCGTCGTCACGCCGCCGCCGCCGGCCGTGCCGCGGTTGATCGTCACGAACTCGCGGAAGACGTTGTGCTCGCCGATGACGAGCTTGGTGACTTCGCCCTTGAACTTGCGGTCCTGCGGCACGAGGCCGATCGAGGCGAACGGGTAGATCTGCGTGTGATCGCCAATCGTCGTGTGCCCGTCGACGATGGCCGACGCGCCGACGCGGCAGTGGCGCCCCAGCACCACCTGCGGCCCGACGATCGCGTGTGGCTCGACCACCGATCCTTCACCGATGACCGCGCCGTCGTGCACGATGGCCGTGTCGTGAATCTCGGCGCCCGGAAACGCGGCACGCGTGGCGGAGGTCCCCGCCGAGCACGCCACACGCTCGAAGGCGAGCACGAGCTCCGCCTCGGCGACCACGTGGCCGTCGACCGACGCCACGGCTCCGGCCCGGACCACGGCCCCGCGCCGGCGGCCCATCGTCACCTCGAGCTCGACCCGATCGCCGGGCACGACCTGGCGCCGGAACTTCGCCTTGTCGACCCCGCGCAGCCGGGCGCGGCGTCCTTCCGCGTCGGTATCGGCCAGCAGCAGTGCCGCCACCTGCGTGAGCGACTCGATCATCAGCACGGCCGGGAGCACCGGCGTGCCGGGGAAGTGTCCCTGGAAGAACTCCTCGCTGACCGTGACGTTCTTGACAGCGGCAATGCGGCGCCCAGGTTCGTGGCTGGTGACCGCGTCGACCAGCACCGACGGATAGCGGTGCGCCAGGCGCTCGAGAACGGGCAGTATGGTGCTCATCGGGAAAAAAAGAACTCCGGCAGCCAACGCCGGGCCGAAGCCGTGGCGCCGATCGCCGGAGTCATCGATTCGGCCGTCAGGCCGGCCCTACTTGGCCGCATCAAGGCGGCGGACAACCTCAGCTGAAATGTCGAGCGCCCCGTTCATCGCCGCCAGCCCGCTGCCGTCACCGGTCGTGAACACGGCCCACAGGTTCCGCTCGGCACGCACCTGTTCGACGATCGGCAGCACCTTCTCGCCGAACTCCTCGAGCAGTTCGCCCTGCAGCGACTCGAAATCCACGCGCGCCTGTTCCTGCAGGAACTGCAGCTCGCGGTTCCGGCGGTCGGCGTCGGCGGTCTTCTGCGCGATTACGGCGGCGGCCAGCACGTTGGCGCCGCTCTGGATCTCCTGCTGGAGCGCCTGGAGTTCCTTGGTCTTGGTGCCAATCTCGGCGTTCTGCTTGGCGCTCAGCGCCTCCAGGCGTTCGCGGCCAGCGCGCCCGAGCTGCGAGTTCTGCACGACGGCCTGCAGGTTGATGAACGCAATGCGCGCATCGGCGGGAAACGGCGCCGGGGCGGCAGCGGGAGCCGCCGGAGCGGCGGGCG
>CAZVHY010000390.1:0-2524 GCA_964627115.1 uncultured Solibacteraceae bacterium
GAACACCGGCGGCGCCGGGTGCTTCGCCGGCAACATCGTCCCGGCCGACCGCATCGACCCGATCGGCCAGATGATGCTGAACCTGCTGCCGCTGCCGAACGCCGAGGATCCGACCGGCAACCGGCAGTACAACTACGCGTACCAGAACTACCTCGAGAAGCCGAAGCACGACCAGGTGGCGCGCGTGGACTGGAACGTGGGCCCCGGCTCCACGTACTACACGCGGCTCGGGTTCTCGAACGAGGTCAACTCGCGCGGCGCCAACGCGTTCCTCGGCGCAGGCACGGGCAACGGCGGCGGTGTGAACTGGCCGCAGTTCGAGACGTCGTACGGCATCAAGACGTACAGCTGGGTGAACACCTTCCTGCGCACGATCAACCCGACGACGGTGGCCGAGGTCACGATCGGCATGAACTGGGCGCAGCAGTACGTCGAGATGGTCAGCGAGGAGTCCTATCAGCGCAACGATCGCCGCGTGGTGCTCAACGGCCTGCCGCAGTTCTTCCCCGACGCCAATCCGCAGCACCTGATCCCGAACATGTCGTGGGGCGGCACCAATGCGCTGCCCGGCACGCGCGAGATCGCGATCTCCAACCGGTTCCCGTTCAATGCGAAGAACATCATCTGGAACTACAACGCGAGCTTGACGAAGCTGGCGGGCAGTCACAACCTGAAGGCCGGTGTGTTCATCGAGCGCACGGCGCGTCCGGCGCCGCGGGCGTCGACGTTCCAGGGGCAGTACAACTTCAACGGCAACGCCAGCAACCCGTTCGACACGAACCTGGGCTGGTCCAACGGCCTGCTCGGGTACATCAACAACTACACGGAGTCGACGGCCAAGCCGTTTGCCGAGGGGCGCTACAACCAGACGGAAGCGTTCGTGCAGGACAACTGGCGCCTCCGCCGGAACTTCACGCTCGACTACGGCCTGCGCTTCTACCACATGGGCCCGACGTTCGTGGCCGGCCAGGACGTGGCGTACTTCGACCCCGCGGCCTGGAGCAGCGCCTCGGCGCCACTGCTCTTCCAGCCGGTCTGCTCGAACGGCGCGCAGAACTGTTCCGGCGCGTTGCGCGTGGCGCGTAACCCGCTGACGGGTGAAGTGGTGAACAACACGTTCATCGGCAAGCTCGTGCCCGGCAGCGGCAACTTCACCAACGGCATGAACGTGGCGCGCGAGACGGTGTACGACCCGACCGGCATCCTGTTCGCGCCGCGCGTCGGGTTTGCGTGGGACGTCACGGGCGACGGCCGCACCGCGGTTCGCGGTGGCGCCGGGATCTTCTTCGACCGGTACAGCGACGACATCATCCTCGAGCTCGTCGAGCAGCCGCCATTGATGGACACGCGCACGACGGACTTCACCACCATCCAGACGTTGCTCCAGTCGCAGCTCATTCAGAGCCCGCGTGGTGTCAACGCGTTCGATGAGTTCAAGGTGCCGACTGTCTACAACTGGAGCTTTGGCGTGCAGCGCCAGCTCCCGTGGCAGATGGTGGGCGACGTGGCGTACGTCGGCAACGCCAACCGCAACAACCCGACGACCACGCCGATCAACAGCTACGGCTACGGCACGACACGGACGGACCTGAATCCGCAGTTCATCGATTCGACCAACGGCAACCAGGCCATGCCGGCCGATTACCTGCGGCCGTACCGGGGTTTCGGCAACATCAACCTGCGGCAGTGGAACGGGTACGCCAACTACCACTCGATTCAGGTGTCGGTGAACCGCCGGCTCTCGAATGGCTTCGCGTGGGGCCTGTCCTACACAGGATCGCGGCGCTTCAGCCGCGGCGGCACCAATCCGTTCCTCGACGAGGCGCGTGATGAGGCGCGCAGCTACAGCAAGAACGGCAGCCGTCCGCACGTGTGGAACATCAACTACAACTACATCGTGCCGGACGCGAGTCAGCTCTGGGACAACATCCTCGTGCGCGGGGTGCTCGACGGCTGGCAGGTGTCGGGCATGACGCAGATCTTCTCGGGCACGTGGACCACGTTCTCCTATGGGTTCTCGGGCGCACCGTTCTCGGACATGACGGGTGGCCCCGGCGGTTCGCGTGTGGCGCTCACCTGCGATCCGACGCTGCCGCGCGGTGAGCGGACCATGGAGCGTCAGTTCAGGACCGAGTGCATCCAGATGCCTGGTCCGACGACCGATGCGTCCGACATCTACTACCTGGGCACCGACAGCAATGCCCAGTGGGTGAATGCCGGGTACGTCAACCACGACCTGACGTTGTTCAAGAACTTCCGCATGACCGGCAGCCGCAACCTGCAGGTCCGCGTGGAGTTCTACAACCTCCTGAACTCGAACCAGTTCACGGGCATCGACACCAGCGCGCAGTTCAATTTCCAGACTGGCGCGCAGACCGACACGGCATTCGGTACGGTGACGGGCACGCGCGCAGCATCGGCGCGCGTCATCCAGCTCGCGGCCAGGTTCACGTTCTGATGTGCGCGGGCCGGGGATCCCCCCGGCCCGCCTCGTCATCCACTCATCGTCCCGGGGGCACGCCCC
>CAZVHY010000391.1:0-2500 GCA_964627115.1 uncultured Solibacteraceae bacterium
CCGGCACACGATCTCCCACGGGATCGTGCCGATGGCCGACGCCATTTCGCGCGCGGTGATCTCTTCGCCCTGCTGGCGGCCGATGAAGACCACCTCGTCGCCGGGATTGACGTCGAGCCCGGTGACGTCGATCGTCAGCATGTCCATCGACACCGCGCCGACGATCGGCACGCGACGGCCACCGACGAGCGCGGTGCCGCGGCCCGAGAGGCGCGTGTCGAGCCCGTCGGCGTAACCGGCAGGCACCACGGCAATCGTGCGGGGTGCGTCCGTGGTCCAGCGCAGACCGTAACCCGCGCCCTCGCCCATGCGCACGCCCTTCACCGCCACGATACGACTGGTCAGTGACAGGGCAGGTCGCAGCGGCAGCGACGAAGCCAGTGGCGGCGGCACGATGCCATAGAGCAGCAGGCCCGGGCGCACCATGTCGTACCACGTGCGCGTGTCGCGCAGGAGCGCGGCGGAATTGGCCGCGTGGCGCGCGACGTGGCGCAGGCCCATCGCCCCGAGCGCGGCCGTGGCGCGTTCGAAACGGCGCCGCTGGTCCTCGAGAAACGTCAATTCCGGCACGTCGGCCGTGGCGAAGTGCGTGTAGACCGCGTCGATCCGCAGGTGCGTGGATCCGACGACCGACGGCATGGTGCGCGTCAGGTTGTCGTGCCGGAATCCCAACCGGTTCATGCCCGTGTCGATCTTGAGATGACACGACAGCGTGACGCCGCGCCGCACGGCCAGCGCTTCGAGCGCCTTGGCCGCCGCGGGCGTCGACAGCGTTGGCGTCAGCCGATGATCGACGATGCCGTCGAGGTCGCTGACGCTGAGCGCGCCGAACACGAGTATCGGCGCGCGGATGCCCGCCTGACGGAGCGCGACCCCTTCCTCGATGTCCGCACACGCGAGCATCGCCGCGCCGGCGTCTTCGAGCGTGGCCGCCACGCTCGCGGCGCCGTGACCGTAGCCATTGGCCTTGACGACCGCGACGATCGACGGTGGCTGCGCACGGCCGGCCGCCGCACCTTCGCGCGCCACGAGATCGACCAGCGCGCGGTAGTTGTCGGCGAGGGCCGCGAGATCGACCGTCGCGATCGTCTGCCTGATCACTCGCCGCCCCGGTCGTACTGTCCCTGCCCGGGCGCGAGGTTTTCGAAACGCGTGTACTGCTTCAGGAACGCGAGCCGCGCCGTGCCGGTGGGACCGTTACGCTGCTTGCCGATGATGATCTCGGCAATACCTTCGGACTCGGGGTTCACCTGTCCTTCGACCGGATACATTTCCTCGCGGAAGATGAACATGACGATGTCGGCGTCCTGCTCGAGCGCGCCGGACTCACGAAGATCCGACAACTGCGGCCGGTGATCCGATCGCGTCTCGGTGGCGCGGCTCAACTGGCTGAGCGCGAGGATCGGCACGTTGAGCTCCTTGGCCAGGATCTTCAGCGCGCGCGAGATCGACGCCATCTCCTGCTGGCGGCTCTCGAACCGGCCGCGGCCCTGCATGAGCTGCAGGTAGTCGACCACGATGAGATCGAGGCCGTGCTCCATTTTCAGCCGGCGGCACTTGGCCCGCATCTCGAGGATGCCGACCGACGGCGTGTCGTCGATGAACACCTTTGCCTCGTGCAGCCGCGCGAACGCATCGACGAGCCGTGCGTAGTCCTGCTCGCCGAGGAACCCGCCGCGGAAGCGGTGCTGATCGACGCGCGCCTCGGAGGTCAGCATGCGCATGAACAGCTGTTCCTTCGACATTTCGAGGCTGAAGATACCAATCGACTTGTCGGCCTGCGACGCCGCGTTGAGCGCCATGTTCAGGACGAAACTGGTCTTCCCCATCGCGGGACGCGCGGCGACGATGACGAGATCGGACGGCTGGAAACCGGACGTCATCTCGTCGAGCTCGAGGAAGCCGGACGGCACGCCGGTCACCAGACCGCGCTGCTGCTGCAGCTTCTCGATCATCTGGTAGCCGGAGTCCACCAGTTCGCTGAGCTTCACGAACCCGGACCGCATCCGGTTCTCGGCAATCTGGAAGATCGATCGTTCGGCTTCGTCGAGCAGCTGATCGGCGTCTTCTTCGGCGTCGTACGCGCGCGAGAGGACGTCGGACGCCGACTGGATCAGGCGCCGCAGCGTGGACCGCTCCTTGACGATACGCGCGTAGTGCTCGACGTTGGCCGACCGCGGCACGCCGTCGGTGAGCGCGGCGATGTAGGCGGGCCCGCCGACATCGTCGAGCTCACCAGCCCGCGACAGCTCGTCCTTGAGCGTGACGAGATCGATCGGCAGGCTCTTCTCGGAGAGCCCGACCATCTTGTCGAAGATGCGTCGGTGCGCATCGCGATAGAAATCGGCGGAGTCGATGACCTCGCTCGCCTGGTTGAAGGCGTGGTTGTTGATCAGGATCGCGCCGAGGACACATTTTTCGGCTTCGAGATTGTGTGGGGCCGTGCGATCCATGGGGAGGATGAGGATAGAAGAAAGGCGGGGAGGCGGCAAGGCGGCGA
>CAZVHY010000392.1:0-2499 GCA_964627115.1 uncultured Solibacteraceae bacterium
TCGCCGAGTCCGAGGCGAAGATGCCAGTAGTGCCAGGAGCGAATGTCGAAGATGCCCGGAGAGACCGCGCGAAGCGCCGAGCGCAACCGATCGGTCCCGTAGATGGCTTCGATGGTGTTGACGTCCGCGAGGGTGCCGAATGTCATGACGCGGCCGAGGAAATCGTCGAGCCGCGATACCGCACGCTCAGGCGTGTCCCACCAGACCACTCTGGCGGCAATGCGTCGTACCTCGGGGCTCATGCGTTCAGCTTAGCGCGAACAGCCGGATTTGCTGTCGTAGCCGAGGGCCTTCCGCCTTCGCTGAAGCTACGGCGGTCCGCCTAACCCATGCACGGATTCACGTCCGTCATCCTCGCGGGAATCCAGACGCGGCGTGTGATGGTCGGGACGTCGATCTCGTACCAGCGGCTGTCGGGATGACCGGAGACTTGCCGGACGGTGCCTTCCGCGCAGCCGGGTACCGTAGCGACCAGCCCCGACGTCTCTGAAGGACCGTCGAAGAGTGGCGCGGGAACGTCCCGGTCGCCGTCGGCGACCACGACGTTCTCGCCGACGGCGTAGAGACCGTCTTCGTAGCTGGTCCCGTTCCAGCGAACCCAGAAGTCCCAGTCGCAGTGCACGCAGAGGAGGACGTTCAGGGCGGCCGAGCGCGGCGCGGCGACGGAGTAGACGCGCTGCTGCTGGAACGGTACGGCCCATGAGAGGTCACGTCCGTCATCGCTGTGGACCACGACGACGGCGAACTGGCGGTCGGTGCCGGACGTCCGGACGACAACCGCAGCGATGTCGTCCCGCCCGTCGCGATTGAGATCGCGCTGGATCCAGGGCGGCCAGTACCCGGCCTCGCGCAAGTCGTCGGTCGTGTAGTCGCCGACGAGATCGCTCTCGGGATCGAGCAGCCGGGCGCCCGGGATGCCGCGCAGCGCGGCCGCCAGCGCCGCCGGCATCTCCCGGCTGGTTGCCGACTCGCGCAGGGCGAACGTGCCGTCGCCGTCGGCTGGTCGATGCTGACGCCAGGCTTCCATGAGCGCGTCGCGGAATCGCACGTCACCGCCACCGATCGCCGGCAAGGCAAACGTCAGGATTGTTTCGTCGTCGAGCGCGACGGTGAGGTAGCTGTTCTCCCATCGGCTTTCTGTCGCGTGGAACCACACGTCCGCGATCGCGCTGAGCTCGATGCGGTGCGTGGCCGGTGACCAGGACGTGTTGTGAAGGACGAGTCGACGGTCCGTGAGGACGTACATCGCGGACGACACGCGAAAGACCGCATCCGACGACACGTAGCGCACGCGTTCGTCGTCCGCGATGAGGCCGGAACCATCGAGGGCTCGCCGGTACGCGCGCGGTAACTGATCGCCCGACACGACCTGCGGCGGGGGCATCGCGCCGCACATCCACATCAGCCCGATGATGACGACGGCGCCGCCGGTCTGGAGCGTGCGACGAACGTTCGCGCTGAGGCGTGACGGCGCGGCTTTGGCGGCGTGATGCGCCAGCGTCGCGTCGAGCGCGCGGACGTAGATGGCGAGCGTGGCGATGTCCGCCACGGTCCACGGCCACAGGTCGGCCCAGAACCATCGTGCGAATGGAAGAGCCCCGGCGCCAACGAGCGCGATCGCGGCCACGACGCGACTCCGGCAGAGCAGGCCCACGGCCATGGCCACCGACGCCACGATCACGAGCAGCCAGATTGGGTCGCCCGGAGGGAAGGGCTCGTATCCAAGCGACGCGTAAGACGGAAATACGATCGCCAGAATCAGATTGACGATCGTCACGGCCGCGGCGGCCCGTGTCCAGAAACGGATGGTGTCGTCAGTCATGCGCGGCTGCTGTCGGGCACCCAGCTTAACGCGAACTGGCACGATCATTTCGCTTGCGGAGGGTGAGACGACGATGCATCGTCGTCGTCATGGGAAGGAGAGCACCAACCATGGCACCAGCACCGCCGTTGATGATGGTCGACGACTACCTGCGGACGCCGGAGACGGTCCTGCCCGCCGAGCTGAGGTTCGGCATCATGCACGTCTCCGATGCGCCGACGCCGCGGCATCAGTCGGCCGTGGCCGACCTGTTCCGCGCCATGGATCGGCACGTTGCCGAGCGGGACCTCGGGCGGATGTGGCTGTCGCCGATCGATGTCGTGCTCGACGAGGAGCGGGCCCTCGTCGTTCAGCCGGACCTGCTGTTCATCTCGAAGATGCGGGAGTTCATCGTGCAGGACCGCGTGCGCGGAGCGCCCGATCTCGTCATCGAAGTGTTGTCGCCGAACCCGCGTATCGGCAAGACCGAGGAGCACGTCCGGTGGTTCGCCGAATACGGCGTGCGGGAATGCTGGCTCGTGCACACCGAGCGGCGGGATGTGACGGTGATTTCGTTCGACCGTCAGGCCATCACGCGACGGTTGGTGTGCACGACGAAGGCGCCCATTCGATCGCAGGTGCTGCCGGAGTGGACGATGTCGATTGGGGACGTGCTGCGGGCGTGAGCGGCAGGGGGG
>CAZVHY010000393.1:0-2485 GCA_964627115.1 uncultured Solibacteraceae bacterium
TCGGGTGGGTCGGCAACATGGCGCGTCGCGGGCTGCTGCCGCGGACGCGGCCGATCCTTCCGGGCGAACTCGCGGTGTCGGACTAGTGGCCTGTCCTGACGGAGCGTGCAGCGGATTTCGGGCGGGGCGCCCGGATCGCCAGGCGCGAGGCGCGAGAATATTGGCGATATTTGAGCGACGAGCAACGCCGCGAGGCGGGATGCCCCGCCCGAAAGGCGCTGCACGTTTCGCCAGGACAGGCCACTAGTGGCTGCGCGACGCGAAGGCTGGCACGGCTGGGATACCTACGCCGCGTTCTACGACTGGGAGAACGCGCGCACGCTCGGACGACGCGACGTGCCGTTCTGGCGTCGTCTGCTGACGGCTGAACATGCGCGCACGCTCGAGCTGGGCTGCGGTACCGGGCGCCTGCTCGTGCCGATGGCGCGGGCCGGTGTGCCGATGGTGGGCGTCGATCGCTCGCCCGAGATGCTCGCGCACGCGGTCACGCGTAGTCGTCGTCTGCCACGTGCGCGTCGTCCCGCGCTCGTGCGTGGCGACATCCGCACGCTGCCGTTCGACGACCGCAGCTTCGGCGCGGTCATGGCGCCCTATGGATTGCTGCAGTCGCTCCTGAGCGAATCGGATCTCACGATGCTGCTCGCCGACGTGCGTCGCGTGCTGCGCCCGGGCGGACTGTTCGGAATCGATCTCGTGCCCGATCTCCCGAAGTGGCACGAATATCAGGAGCAGGTGAGCATGCGCGGCCGCGGTCCGCGCGGCGGCCAGCTCACGCTCATCGAGTCCGTGCGTCAGGACCGCCGGCGCCGGTTGACGATCTTCGACGAGCGCTTCGTCGAACGCGTGGGCCGGAAGACGACCGAGCATCGCTTCTCGCTGACATTCCGCACGCTCTCGCTACCCGACGTCGTCGAACGCGTGGCCACGGCCGGCTTCCGCATCGAGCACCTGCTCGGCAACTACCGCGGCGGCGCGTGGGCCGACGACGCCGAGGTGTGGGTGATCGTGGCGAGGGGGTAGGGAGGCTGGGAGGCGACGTAAGGCTACAAGGCGGCGAGGCTACAAGGCGACGGGGCTGCGGGCCAAATGAAGATGGCCCTGGATTGAACGAAATAGACGAAATAGACAAAATAGACGAATGGCACGGCCATCCACGCGCGTCGCGACGTTTCGAAACAGCCGGGGTGAGCTGCGCCAGCCGTCCCCGGTCACGGCCAGTGAGGCCAAGAGCGAGTTCGGCCGTGTGCTCGAGATTGCCGTTCAGGGGGGCGCCGTCGTGATCACACGACACGATGCCCCGAAGGCGGTCCTGATTTCGGTCGAGGACTTCAACGCGTTGTCGGGCGGAACGGACAGCAGGCTCGACACGCTCGATCGCGAGTTCGACGCGCTTCTCGACCGGATGCAGACGCCACGCGCGCGTCGGGCAACAGAGAAGGCGTTTGCCGCCTCCGGAAAAGCACTGGGGAGAGCCGCCGTCGCCTCGGTCCGTGCGCGTGGCAGGTAGACCCCGGCGCTCCCGCATCCATGTCCTGGCCGGCACGAATGGCGCCGGCAAGAGCAGCGTTGCCGGTGCCATGCTTCGACGATCGGGCGCCGATTACTTCAATCCCGACGAAGCGACCGCGAGGATCCTGGCCGCCAATCCCGGGACGTCGATGACCGAGGCGAACAGTGCCGCCTGGCATCAGGGCCGCCGCCTGCTCGAGCGCGCGATCACGGAACGCCTGGACTTCGCGTTCGAGACCACGCTTGGCGGCCGGACAATCGCGGCCTTGCTCGGCGGCGCGGCAGCCGCGGGTATCGAGGTCCGCATCTGGTTCGTCGGTCTCAGCAGCCCGGAGCTGCACATGGCGCGTGTGCGGGCTCGTGTGGCGCGGGGTGGACACGACATCCCGGACGCCAGGATCCGGGCCCGCTACGACCAGAGCCGGCTCAATCTCATCGAGTTGATGCCGCACCTGACCGAGCTGAGAGTGTTCGACAACAGCGCGGATGGGGACCCTCACACCGGCACCGCTCCACAACCCGTTCTCGTGCTTCACATGGCCAGCGGACAGGTTGTCGAGACGATCGACGTGCCAAAGACACCGCCGTGGGCCAGGCCACTCGTGGCTGCGGCGATCAAACTCTCGAGCTAGCAGCCTTCCAGCCTCCTTCCCGCCTGCCGCCTCCCAGCCTTTCCCCCGAGCCACGCGCCAATGGCTGTCGACCGCACACACCAGTGATAACTCGCGACGGTCACGGTCGTTGTGACGGCGACGACGATCGCGAACTTGGCGAGCGCGGGGATGGGCACGGTGGCGAGTGCGCCAGCGGTCCAGATCACGACGGGGAGGTGGGTGAGATACATCCAGTACGACGCGTCGGCCAGGTAGCGGGTGAGGGGGCGCTCGGTCTGCGCGTACCTGACGAACAATCCGAGCACGCACGCCACGAGCTGCCAGGTGGCGAGTCCGGCGGCGATGCGCGGGGCGGCGTGATT
>CAZVHY010000394.1:0-2483 GCA_964627115.1 uncultured Solibacteraceae bacterium
TGACAGCCTAAGGTCGGCAACGACCGCGGGGGAACCAGCGGTGCGATACGCGCACCAGGGGCGAACCACTCAGCGTGGCGAGGACTTCCACCTCGAGCCCGTCAGCTAACCTCGCCGGCTCTGGGAGCTTCGATGTTCGCGTCCGGACATGGCGCCGGGACGTACCTGCGCCGCTGGCTGCTCGCCGGCCATCGCCCTGCCTCTTCGCCTTCCACCTCACCTGCACACACCGCCCCATGGTGGCGCGTCATGTGTCTCACCGGCGTCGACTATTTCTCGACGCTCGGCTATCAACCGAGCATCGCGTTCATCGCCGCAGGCTATCTGTCGCCGTTCGCCACGCTCGTTCTCGTGCTGCTCACGCTCTTCGGTGCGCTGCCCGTGTACCGGCGCATCGCGGCGCTGAGCCCGAACGGACAGGGCAGTCTGGCCGTGCTCGAACGCTATCTGCCCCGCTGGCGCGGCAAGACATTCGTCCTGTGTCTGCTCGGTTTCGCCGCGACCGACTACGTCATCACCATCACGCTGTCAGCGGCCGATGCCACGGCGCACATTCTCGAGAATCCGTTTGCGCCCGACTGGCTCGAACATCCCGTGGCGGTCACGCTGCTGCTCGTGCTGCTGCTTGGCGGCGTGTTTCTGAAGGGATTCCGCGAAGCCCTCTGGCTGGCGGTCGCACTCGTCGCGTGCTACGTCGGACTCAACGTCATCGTCATCGGTCATGGCCTGTGGGAGCTGGCGACCCATCCGTCGCTCTTCGTCACCTGGCGCACGAACATGTTCGCGCAGGAGCCGAACGTGCTCATGATGATCGCCGTCACACTCCTGCTGTTCCCGAAACTCGCGCTCGGCCTGTCGGGGTTCGAGACGGGTGTTGCCGTCATGCCTCTCGTACGCGGCACTGGTGAAGCGGCCGACGGCGCGCTGGCCTCCCGCATCGCCGGTGCACAACGTCTGCTGCTGACAGCCGCCCTGATCATGAGCGTGCTCCTGATCGGCAGTTCGCTCGTCACGGCGACGATGATCCCGGCCGCCGATCTGCGGGAGGGCGGCCTGGCCGATGGCCGCGCGCTCGCGTATCTGGCGCATCGCGATTTCGGCGACCAGTTCGGCACACTCTACGATCTGGCCACGATCGCGATCCTCTGGTTCGCCGGCGCGTCGGCGGTGGCAGGCCTGCTGAACCTCGTGCCCCGCTACCTGCCGCGATACGGCATGGCGCCCGACTGGGCGAGGGCCACGCGGCCGCTCGTCCTCGTGATCACGGCCATCGCGTGCCTGGTGACGGTAGTCTTCGAGGCCGACGTGAACGCCCAGGGTGGTGCATATGCGACGGGCGTCCTCGTTCTCATCACGTCCGCCTCGATCGCCGTCGCGATCGCGGTGCCGGCATCGAGGTCATGGTCTATCCCCGTGACCGCCGTCTTCACCTACACGACGATCGCGAACATCTTCGAACGTCCCGAAGGCATTCAGATCGCCTCACTGTTCATTGTCACCATCATCGGTGCGTCGCTGGTGTCGCGCGTGCTGCGTTCGACGGAATTGCGCATCGACGACGTGACGTACGACGATCAGGCCGACAGGTTCGTCCGCAACGCGGCGGCCAGAGGCCGGCTGCTGATCGTGGCGAGTCGTCCGGATACGGGCACGGCGCGGGAGTACCGAGAGAAACTGGCGCGGGCGCGCGAGGCTCACCATCTGCCGGATACCAACATCTTGTTCCTGGAAGTGACTGCCGGCGACGCGTCGGACTTCACCGGCACGCTCAAGGTCACCGGTGCGACCGTCGGACAGCACCACGTCCTCCGCTGCACGAGTCCGGCAGTGCCCAATGCGGTGGCCGGCCTGCTGCTCGACGTGCGTCACAGGACTGGCGTGGTCCCGCACGTCTACTTCGGCTGGACCGAGGGCAATCCGGTCGTCTACCTTCTGAAGTTCCTCGCATTCGGCGAAGGCGACACGGCGCCGGTCTGCCGCGAGGTACTGCGGAAGGCGGAACCCGATCCGGACAGGCGGCCACGCGTGCACGTGGGATGACGACGCCCCGCTCCCCAGCTTCCAAGCTTTCTACGC
Source organism: uncultured Solibacteraceae bacterium (assembly GCA_964627115.1). Lineage (GTDB taxonomy): Bacteria > Acidobacteriota > Vicinamibacteria > Vicinamibacterales > SCN-69-37 > SCN-69-37. Next base: position 2,077 of record CAZVHY010000394.1, read on the forward strand.
CGGATCGACTTCCCGTACTGTCGCCTCCGGGATCTCGTGCGTCCGTTCGAGCTGCGCGAAGATCGCGGCCGACGCCGTTGTCACCAGCCCGACACAGACGAACGTCCACCTGAACGCCGTCAGCGTGCCGGCATCGCCGGTCGCGGTGCCGAATGCGGCGAGGAGACTGCCGGCGACGGCAACGCCAAGGCTCATCGACAGCATCATCACCATCGACAGCAGGCTGTTGCCGCTGCTCGCGAGATCGCCGTCGAGATCGCGCAACACCAATGTGTTCATGGCCGTGAACTGCAGGGAATTGACGGCACCGAAGCCGGCGAACTGGACGGCGTGCACCCAGATGGCCTGCCCCGGCTGCACGAGCGCGAACGACGCCATGGCCAGCCCAACGAGCAGCGTATTGCCGA
>CAZVHY010000395.1:0-2466 GCA_964627115.1 uncultured Solibacteraceae bacterium
CCGCGCGCCATCTCCGTGCGGGCCGTCCCACTCGGCGGCGGCACGGCAGCCGAAGCCACGGCAGTGGTGACGGTGCTGAACTAGGACGCAGCACGCTTCGCGACACGATTCTTCCCCGGGCCTGAAGGCCCGGGGCTCCATTCGGACTGCTTCTGAGACGGAGCCCCGAGGCTTCAGCCTCGGGGAACAGACTGAATGTCCGGCCCGAGTGTGGCGCCGGCCGCACCTCTCGCCCGTCGCACCTGTCGTCCCTGTTGTCCCTGAGGTCTTCTACCAGTCCGCGTAGCGGCTGCCGTCGATCGCGGTGTCTGGCGACCCGCTCTTCACGTCGTAGATGCCCGATGTCGTCGAGAGTGTGCCTGGCTCTGAGGGCGCGGGCACGGTCTGCCAGGTGCTGGTGCTGTTGGTGATCTGATCGAGCGGAATCGATCGCATGTACCCTTCCGACACCAGCGCATTGAGCGACTCCGGGTACTTCGCCTTGTCGGCATAGTACTGGTCGATCGCGTCGCGCATGATCGTGAGGTTCGATTTCAGCGTCGCTTCCTTGGCCGTGCGCACCGAGTTGCGATACTGCACCATCCCGATCGACGCCAGGATCATGATCAGCGAGAGCACGACGAGCAGTTCGATGAGCGTCCAGCCGGCGTCGAGCAGCCTGCGGCGGGCTGCCAGCCCACGCCGCGTCGCGAGGCGGTGACGACGGCGCGCGAGGAGATCAATCAGAGACATGAGCGTCGGTTCCTACCAGTCGCGATACGGCGTGCCGTCGAGCCCTCGTCCCGGTGCCTTCGAATAGATGTCGAACACGCTCTGGCCGCCCCAGGTCGCGGCGTCCGGCGCGTCCGTATAGGCCCGCAGCCCCCAGTCGGCGCGGCCGGTCATGGGATCGGCGGGGATGCGGCGCAGGAAGATTTTCCGCCGATCGCTGGCGTCGTTCGTGTACGACACCCCCTCGACGAGCACCTCGAGCGTCGGCGGGTAGTTGTCCGCCGAGATGCTCACGCCAATCGTGGAGATGCGCCCCGCGTCGGCCCAACGTTTGAAGTCGTCGATGGCCGTGCGCATCTCCCTGAGGTTGCGCCGCAACTCCGCTTCCTTCTGGCGCCGGATCGAGACGCGCGCAATGGGCAGCGCGGCAGACGCCAGCACCATCAGCACGGCCGTGGCCACCACGAGCTCGATGAACGTGAACCCCGGCGATGTCCGCAGAAACCATCGATGCATCGGTCGATCTCGAAGCCCGACTCGCTAGCGCACCGTGATGCGCGTGGTCGCAAACTCGATCGGGACCGACTGTCCCTTCGTTGTCGTGCCCACACCGGTGATGCGGATGTCGGTGGTCCCGGCCTCACCGCCGCGGAACGCAATGGCCGCCAGCAACCCGTTGCCCGTGGCGCCCTGCCCCGTCGTCGGCCGCGCGAACGCCACGTCGATACGTCCGGCCGCGGCGTCGATCCCCGGCACGAAGGAACTCTGCGCGCCGCCCTGTCCCATGAACGAGCCGGGTGTCACGCTCGGGTCGCGCACGACGGAGGGATCGTACGTGATCGTGAGCGACAGCGTGGCGAGGTCGCTTGCACCCATGATCTGCAGCGGCAGGGTGTACGGCCCGCCGCCGGCCATCAGCGAGCCGGACTGGCCGTTCGACGGCAGCGCCACCAGCACGCGCGTGGACGCGGACGGTTCGGGCGCGGCGGCCTGCGGCGCCGGGGTCACCGGGACGATCGGCGCGGCCGGCGATACGGGCGGCGCCTCCACGGGCGCTGGAACGATTGGCGCCGGAGCCGCGGGCACTGGCGCTGGTGCCGGCGCGCCGGGCGTGGACGTGGTGGGCGCAATACCCAGCGCTTCTGGCGAGAGCAGCGCCGGCGTCGGCGACGTCGAGATGTTCGATCCCGTGCCGACATACATCGGCCGCACGTCGTCGGCCGTCAGCCCGTGGCCGCGCACGATGCGCGGCGTGATGATCATGATGATGTCGGTCTGATCGTTGCGCGTCGTGGTGCTGCCGAGGATGTTGCGAATGAGCGGGATGTTGCTCAGGCCCGGCGCCGAACGCGCCGTGGTGTTGTCCTCGTCGAGCAGGAGCCCGGCGATGATCGTCGACTCCCCGTCCCGGAGCCGCGTCGACGTGCTCGCCTTCCGGCTGATGATCGTCGGGAACGACTGACCGGCGACTTCGATGTTGGCGCCCAGCCCGCTCTTCTCGAGAATCACGTCGGTCAGCATGATTTCGTCGCCGTAGGTCACCGTTGGCGTGAAGCGGAGGTTGACGCCAACCGGCTGATACGTGACCGAGGTCGTCGGGATGTTGGCCACGCCGCTGCCGCCCGCGCTGAAGAACGACGTCTGCGGAATCGGCACGTCCTGCCCCATCGTCAGGATGACCTGCTTGCCCGACGATCCGCGCGTCGACGGCTTCGAGAGCGTCTTCGTGCTCGAGTTCGACTCGAGCAGCCGCAC
>CAZVHY010000396.1:0-2457 GCA_964627115.1 uncultured Solibacteraceae bacterium
GCGTGGGTCCACAACGCGCGCAACCAGGCGCTCTGGGGCACGTGGCGCACCGACGAGTGGAACCCCGTGTTCGTCGCGCCGGTCTTCACGGCACTGTCGTACGCGTCGTTCGAAGCGTTCGGTGTGGGCACGTGGCAGGCGCGGGTGGTGCCGGCCGTGTCGGGCCTTGTCGCCGTTGTCGCGCTCATGATTGGCCTGCACGTCGTCGCGGGCAGACGCGCGGCCATCGCCGGCGGACTCCTGCTCGCCACCAACTACGCGTTCGTGATGTGGAATCGCGCGGCGCTCATGGAATCGACGATGACCGCGCTCATCGTCGTGGCGTGGATGGCGTGGGCGCTGGCCGAACGGCGCGCCGCGTGGACAGCCGTGGCCGGACTCGCAGCCGTGGCCGCGTTTTTCACGAAAGCCGCCGCCGCGTTCTTCATCGCGGCGCTGGTGATCGAAATCGCGTTGGTCGCATGGGCGGCGTGGCGGCGTGGCGAACTGGCGGCGCGGCGGCACGGCCGCACGGCAGCTGGGCTGCGCGGCGGCACGGCCGCGCGGTGGCACAGCGACGGGCGTGTCGCTGCGTATGCCACAGCCGGCCTGGTCGCCGGCACGGCGATCGTCGCCGCGTTTTTCGTCCTGCCGCACTGGACTGACTACCAGTTCTACAACTGGCAGATGAGCGTCACGCGCAAGCCGTCGTACGCGATTGGCGCGTTCGTCGATCGCGCCACGTGGCTGCCGGTCGTGCAGGGGCTCTTCAGCCGCATGCCAGTCGAGCTCCTCGCCGGTCTCGGCGCGCTCGTCGTCCTGGTCGCCGGCTGGCGAACCGCGCGCCCGGCCGAGCGGCTCCTCGTGCTGTGGGTGCTCGTGGGCCTGGCGGAACTCGTGGCGCACGACTCGGGGAACGAGCGGCGCTACGTGATGTTCATCCCCGCGTTCATCGCGCTGGCCGCCGTGCTGTTCGAACGATCGAGCGTGCTCTTCACCGCCGCGCGGAGCCTGACGCGCGCCATGGCCGCCATCACCCTGGCCGTCGCACTGCCCGTGGCGTACGTGGCGATCGGCAGCCTGCTGCGTCCGCTGCTCATCGACGACATCGAGTCTGGCGTGCTGCGCACGGCCGTCCGCCTTGCCGCGGCCGGCGCCGTCATCGTCACGGGGCTGTGCGCATGGCACGGCCGGCGCCTGATGGCCTGGGCCGGAACCCGGGCGATCCCGACACCGGCCGTCATCGTGCTGGTGGGCGGCGCAATCGCCTGGAACCTCGTGCAATGGAGCGACTGGGCGCAGACCCGGACGACGTTCAACCACGACGCGTCGGTGGCGCTCGGCCGCGTCGTCGCCGGTGGCACGCTGGTGCAGGGCAAACTCGCCAACGGCATGGCGCTCGAGAACCGGATTCGGCCGCTGTTCGTGGGCAACCAGTTCGGCAACTGGGCCGACCGCCTCGAACGCGACGACGCGCGCTATATACTGACCTACGATTTGCCCCGGATCGGCTACGAGAGTTCGGACGGTTCAGGGCTGATTCAGGGCATCCTCGACCGTTATCCCGGGTGGCACGTGGTGGCCACCTTCCAGGTCGACGAAACGCGCATGGAAGACCGTGCGGTGCTCGTCGACAAGTTCCCCAGTCCCAGTCCGGCGCATGCGCGAGATTAGACCAGAGCTCATCAAGGCGCACGCCGACACCCGCTTCCGATCCGAGTACGACTACGCGCTGTTCGAGTACTACCGCAGCGCCAAGGTCATCGCGTTCCTCGATCGCGCGGGCGTCGCGCTCGACGGCCGCATCCTCGACGCCGGCTGCGGCGGCGGCGGCATGCCGCTGTCGCTCGCCGAACACGCGTCGTTCGTCGTCGGCATCGATCCCATCGATCGCTTTGGCGACGCCGGCGTGGTGCTCGGACGCGAGCGCGGCCTCTCGAACCTGCGTTTTGCGCGTGCCGACGGCATGGCACTGCCGTTCGCGAGCGGCAGTTTCGATCTGGTCCTGTCCCACGCCGTGATCGAACACGTCGCCGATGCGCCGCTCTACCTGCGCGAGTGCCGCCGCGTGATGACGTCGGGCGGGCGGATGTATCTCTCGACCGCGCCGTATCTGTCGTTCGCGGGTGCGCACCTCCCCAGGCTGAAGGTGCCGGTGCCGCTGCACCTGATTGCCGGCCGTGCCATCGCGTTCCGCACGTTCCAGCTCCTGGCGCGTCACGCGCCGTGGACGCTGCGCGAACCGGCGCACGAGAATTCGTTCATCCGCGACGCGCAGCGCGGCATCGACAAGTTCGACGACCTGCTCGAGAAAGTGCGCGTCACGCGCCTGCGGAAGCAGATTGCGCAGGCCGGCCTGCACGTGGTGCGCGAGGAACTGCACGTCACCTCGACGGTCCGTCGTCTGCCCGGCCCGCTCGCGCGCTGGATCCGCGACAGTCCGCTGACGCAGGACATGCTGATCAGCAACATCGAATA
>CAZVHY010000397.1:0-2452 GCA_964627115.1 uncultured Solibacteraceae bacterium
GCATCCGGCTGTTAACCGGAGGGTTGCTGGTTCGAATCCAGCCCGAGGAGCCAATTCTTCAACTCGCTTCGCTCGTTTCGAATTGGCTCGCTCGGCCTGTCTGTCCGGCGTCGCACCTTCGCTGCGCTCGGCTGAGCGACGCCGAATCCAGCCCGAGGAGCCAGCTCACAACGCGCGTCAAATCAACTTGGCGGCCAGGCCCTCTCGCGCTATAGAACGTGCACAGGCTAGTCGTTGATTCCGTTGTTCGCCTCAGCCCGATGCACCGCCTCAGCGTGCACGGTTGAGCCGTCGAATCAGAACCGGCTCAATGCAGGGCCGGACCGCGCGTAGTGGCTCGGTGGTTGCCCGACACGCCGGCTGAACGCCACGCTGAATGCGCTGGTCGAGCCGTAGCCCACACGCTCAGCGACCTCGGACACCGCCAGTTCGCCATCGCGAAGCAGTTCCTTGGCGATCTCCATGCGCCAGGCCAGCAGGTACTCCATGGGCGCCACGCCGACCGTGCGCGTGAAGCGCTCGAAGAATGCGGAACGGGAGAGGGCTGCGGTCTTCGCCAGCTGCTTGATGCTCCAGGAGCGATCGATACGCGCATGCATCTGTTTCAGCGCGCGCGCCAGCCGCTCATCCCCCAGGCCCCGCAGCAATCCCGGAGGCGCACTTCCGCCTGACGCCGAGCGCATGGCTTCCACGAGCAGCAGATCCACCAGTCGGGACATCACGAACTCGCTGCCGGGCTGCTGATCGGCGGACTCTTCGCCCACCATCTGGACGAGCCGCGACAAGCGAACGGAGTTCCGGACATGAACCAGCGTGGGCAGCAGCGACACCAGCAGCCCCGGATCGGCGCAATCGAACAGGAACGCGCCTCCCAACGAACGCATGTCCGGGGAGCCCTTCCGCTCGCCATAGCGCAACTCGCGACGGGCACTCGCAACCGCCCTCGGGTCCAGATGCACCGGGGGCGCGGGCACGAAGCTCGAGAGGGTGAAGGCCGGTGTCGTGGGCAGCAGGACGAAGTCACCTGCGGCGATCGTGATGGGCTCATGTCTGTCGACCGTCAGCCGGCAGCTTCCGTCCAGCACGATGCAGAAACTGGGCAGGCCATAGTCGGAATAGCGCACGGCCCAGTTGCCCTTGCCGCTGATGACGTTGGCAAAGGCCGCACGGGGCCGCAGCAGTCGAACGACGTCGGAGAGTGGGTCGCTCATGAGACTGGACTTTAACTAAACATATCAGGACTACTGATTATCGAAAGTCCAGACTCACCCGTCTATCGTTCTCTCCAGCAGTCAACGCACTTCCCAAAGGAGAGAAAGAACATGAAGAACGTACTCATCACCGGTTGTTCCTCCGGCTACGGCCTGGAGACGGCTCGCCACTTCCTCGCGCAGGGCTGGCGCGTCGTGGCCACGATGCGCGCACCGCGGGAGGACCTGTTCCCCGCGTCCCCGCACCTGAACGTCCTGGCGCTGGATGTGACCCGGCCTGACAGCATCACCCGCGCCCTGGACGCGGCCGGCCCCATCGACGTGCTGGTGAACAACGCCGGCATCGGCCTGTTCGGGGCGTTCGAGGCCACGCCGATGTCGACCGTGCGCGACATCTTCGAGACCAACACGTTCGGTGTCATGGCGATGTGTCAGGCCATCATCCCGCAGTTCCGGGAGCGCCGGGCCAGCACCATCGTGAACGTCACGTCGAGCGCGACGCTGGCGCCGTTCCCGCTGGTTGCGCCCTACACCGCCAGCAAGACCGCCATCGAAGGGTTCACGGCGTCCCTGGAGCTCGAACTCCGGGACTTCGGTGTGCGAGTCAAGCTCGTCGAACCCGGTTACGGCCCGACGACCAGCTTCACGGCCAATGGCCAGCAGCGGATGCAGGGCCTGATTCCCGAAGCGTACGAACCGTTCGCTCACCGCGTGTTCGCCGGATTCACGAAGGACATGCCCCTGACCAGGGAATCCGACGTCGCTGAAGCCGTGCTGACGGCCGCGAACGACACCTCCAGTCAGCTTCGCTTCCCGGCGGGCGCAGACGCGCTGGCCCTCGTGTAGCTGACGCCATCGACACCGCAACACGCGACTGCTGATCCCGCGTTCACGCTACGACGAGGCCATTGCGATCCTGGAGGCGGTCTATCGCAACGTGCCGTACGGCGACCCGAACGACGCGAACGATGCGGACAACATCATGGGGCCGATGATCAATGCCGGACAGCGCGAGCGCGTGCTGGCCTACATCGAAAAAGGCAAAGCGAGGGCGCCGCCGGCGTTCAATCGGCGTGACCGTGAAACGTTCTGCACATCCCGACGTCCCTGGTGACCGCCGCCTTGAACGGCGGCGGTCATGGAGGTCACGCCGGCCTAACGCCGGCAGCCTCCCCGCCGATACTTATCTCGAGCATCCTCCAGGACATCCGTTCACACATCGACCGACTCCCCCATGCCGA
>CAZVHY010000398.1:0-2447 GCA_964627115.1 uncultured Solibacteraceae bacterium
TCGGATGGCGCGGCCAGCACCGTCTGGGTGTACGACGCGAGACCTTCGGTGATGTAGAGCGCGCGCTCGCTTTCGACCTTGTCCGAATAGCGCGTGTGACGAGCCTCTCGGAACGCGAGTGCGTCGCGAACGGCCTGCGCACGTGCGTCTCTCGACTCCCGCAGCGCGCGCGCGAGCGCGCGCCATTCGAGGCGCAACCAATACCGCCCATCGACCGAGTCCAGATGGTCGTTTGTTCCCGCGGGTCCGTTCAGGATCAGTGCCGGTTGGACGATGTGGAACGCTTCATGGAGAAAGACTTCGCCGCGCGTGCGAGGCGGCCAGTTGGCAATCGTGTCCCAGGTGACCGCCGCCCACATGGTGCCGCCCCACTGAACGGGACCATTCACCAGGCCGATCGGCTGTGGCCGGGGCGCATCGGGCGGCGTCTGGCTGGTGGCGAACGTCTGCGTCCGCGCGTCGCCAATCACCATCGGCGCGCAGATCGACACACCCCACAGACGTCCGTTGTCGCGTTCGCAGAGCGCCTGGGCTTCCTTGAAGAACTCGGCCGCACGTTGTTGATAGACTTGCGCCATCGCCGGCAGCGCGTAGCCGATCACGACGGACGTCACGATGACGATGCAGAACGGTGTGCGCATTGTCGTCTCCCGGCCCCGACTTACCTTGGCACGACCCATGTGCGGGCGATGTGATCGTGTGGCCCGCGGCCCGGATTCGCGATGGTCCATGCGACGCCAACCATCATCACCGAAAGCGTGACGCTGGCCAGAACGACCGCTACGTCCGGCGACATCGGGCGCGAGCCGCCAAACATGGGGTGGCCGGCGTACACCATCCATGCGATGACCGGCGACCACGCGATCAGGAACCGGATGACGGAACGGACGCGACCGATTTCACGACCATCACGCCCGACCACGGCATGCCGGAGCGCGCGAGTCAGCAGCCCGCCGTGCACGGCCAGTGCCGATAGCAGACCGAGCGCGATCGACAGCGACACCGGGATCGCGGCGAACCCGCTGGCAACAAAGCGCCGGAGCGCTTCGCCGCCAGACGGGAAGTTGCCGCGCCATCTGGCCACTTCCTGAATCTGCGGTGCGACGATGGCCGTGGCGCGCGCGAGCTCGTCGGGAGACACCGACGGATGACGCGCGGCGATCGCTGCGGCCAGGGCTCTCCCGCCGGCGAGCGGCCCGGCCTGCGGCGCCTGCGTCCAGAAGTCGTCGCTCGTGAGCAGCGATCCATAGTGCGCCGCGACGTACTGCTCTGCCGCGGTCCGCTGTTCCTCGGTCGTGAACCTGGCGTTGGCGCCAGAGTCGGCGATCCACGTCATCCACATCAGCACCTCGCTGTTCGGCGCGTAGCGGGGCAGCATCGTGGTGACCGCCAGGATCGGCACGGCCAGCGGCATGGCCGCCAGCAGCATCGGGAGGGCACGACGAAGACGCGAGGGACGGCTGGGAACCGACGCGAGACGCAGGAGCTCGGCCTTGACATCGGCGAGCGATGGTGGCGTTCCGCCCGCCAGTCGATTCAACAGCGTCGTCGCCGACAGCGGTGTCGCCGGTTCGGCCATGGGCGCACAGGCGCGCGCGGACACGGCGGCCAGGAGCTCGACGGGAGTGAGACGCCGATCGGCGCCTGGCGCGATTGACACGGGCCACGGGAAATCGAGGAGCACGAGTTGTCCGTCCACGCGTCTCCAGACGTGGGCGAGACTGAGCCTCGTGTCGTCGTCCTCGTGAACGGAGGCATCGAGCTCGATCGCGAGACTCGAGAGCGCACGATGCGCGTTGCGCCAGTCGGATGTCGGTCGCGCCGACAACAGCGGTTCGCCGCCCGGTGCCTCGAACGCGTCCCAGTTCTCCGTTGCCGAGCGACGCCCGGCGAGCCAGTACAGCCGCCCTGGTCGCGATGCGTCGCGCCGCCGCGCATCGACCGGCGGGGTCTCTGGCGCCACTTCGTGAATCCACACGTGACGACGAAGGATCGGATCGACGCCGACCGACAATCGGCCGCCGCCCGTCTCTCCGATCAGCGTGTGCACCGCGTACGGTCCCACGTGCCGCAATGACGACAGGGCAGGAACGAGCTCGACCGGGGACACCTTTGGTGCCGTGGACGCGACGGGTCTGACGACGTTCCGTTGCACGACGCGTGTACCACTCAGCCACTCGTGAACGCCCATCCAGCCGTTGCGGCGGCGGGCGGTCGAGAACAGCAGCAGGAACAACAGCGGCGACAGCCAGACCTCGGGCGGCATATTCCAGCTCCATCCGCTTGACAGACCGCCCGTCGCGGACACGACGTCCGGCGATCTACCGACGACGAACAGGGCGAGAATGACGTTGGACGCGTGGTAGATCGCCGTCCGCAGGCCGATGCGCAGCCACCATCGATCGCCGGTCTGCGCCGCGACGCGCAGGCCCATGAGCCGCTTGCCC
>CAZVHY010000399.1:0-2445 GCA_964627115.1 uncultured Solibacteraceae bacterium
TGCTGCCGGTATTCCGGCGGCTCGCCGATGAAACCGCGTGACGAACACCGCGACGCCGCGCAGCGGACGTGCGTCATCCTGCCCGTGTCGATCACGCCGGCCAAAGGCGTCGTGATGCCGCAGTTGTCGCCAGCCGACAGCCCGTCGGCACCGGGCGAGATGGTGTGGCTGCAGGCCGTGGTGGATGCCGAGGGACGGCTGCAGAACGGCACGTACTTCGGCGGTCCCGAGGCGCTGGCGGAGCGGGCGCTCGAGACGCTGCGCGACTGGCGGGCCGAACCTGCGCGCATCAACGGCCACGCGGTGGTATCCGACACACTGGCCGTGCTCCGGTGACGAGGCTCGTGCGGTACCTTCGCTGGCTGTGTTGCGTCCTGACGGTGGCGGCCGTCACGTTGAGCTTCTATCTCCTGTTGGTCGTCGTCGCATTGTCGATCGGCACGCAGCCGTGGAACTTTCCAGGCGATCCTCCGCTGTTCGATATGGTGTGGCTCCCCGCTGGCGTCTCCAGCGTCACGAGTGCTCTCGTTCTGGCCGCCACGCGGTGGGCCGGTGGCGGGATGCCGCCGCGTCGGGCGGGAATCGCTTCCGCGTTGTTGAGTGGCACGCTGTGCATGCTGTGCGTGGCGGGCATCGCGCAGAGGCACAGTCCGCGATGGGCGGACGTCAGGAACGGCATCCGGACATACGGCGACGCAATTGCCGCCGCAGCCGGCCACCGAGGCATGCTGTCATGGGAGGAGTTCGCGGCGCTTCGCGCGCGCTTCCTGCCAACACCAGTACCGGTGCAGCTTCCGGGGCACGGCGACGTCCGATTGAGGATGGCACGTCGTAGCTATCCGTATGTGGGTGTCGACTTCGGCGATGGCCGCAACGCGCAGTTCGATCCCGCGACGATGGTGTGCATTTACGCGGACTGATGCATGCGCCGGCGCGTATCGAGCCTGCGCGCGGGCGCGGCGCCGTCAGGGCCGCGATTCAGGCGGCGATCAGCCTGGCGCGATCGCCGTCATGACGTCCGCGGGCGCGTCGACGGCGGCTGCCGCGCGCAGGAGCATCTGGACCGGCGCGCCCGGCTGTCCGCCGCCGACGTCGCCGTCGCGCAGGCGTTCCGACTCGAGCAGGTGCTCGATCATCCGCTGCGAGGCTGCCGCGGCATCGTGCGCGCGGATGGCCCGATAGATCTGACGATGGGCGTTGGCGATCGCGTGCAGGTCGCCAAGATGGTGAACCGCGCGACGGCACGCCTCGAAGAACGTGTCGGAGACCATGTTGATGATCGAGACCAGCATGGGATTGCCGGACGCGTGCGCAACGGCGTGATGGAACCGCACGTCGTGTGCGAGAAACGCGACATGGTCGCGCTCGGTGACGGCCACGAGCATGTCCGCAACGGCGTCCGACATGGCGACCAGGTCGTCGCCGGTGGCCCGCTGGGCCGCCATGGCCGCGGCGCCACTCTCGAGCGTCCGGCGCACCTCGAACATCTCGTGCACGGTGAAGCCGTGCAGGGCCGACAGAAAGTGGAATTGCTGGCTGTCGAGCACGAGCGGACCGTCGGCCACGAACGTTCCCAGTCCCGGCCTGATGAGCAGCACGCCACGATTGGCGAGGGCCTGCAGGCCGGCGCGTACGCTCGTTCGGCTCAGACCGAGCCGGCACACGAGATCGCGTTCGGGGGGCAGTCGCTGACCTGGACGGAGTTCGCCGTGCAGAATCAGCTGGCGGATGTACTCGGCGACCTGTTCTGTGGCGGCGACCGAGGGACCTGCAGCAGAAGACTTCGCCATCGTGAGACGCCTTCACCGCGCGTTCGTGGTTCGAGAACATAAGACTTACCCCAAATCCGGTGCGGCATCAACTCACCGGAGAGAGGTTCGCGGCGTCGTCTGCAGGCGCGCATGACGTGAAACCGGTTCCTCGAGAAGGCGCATTCGGTGCCCGGTCGACGCGCCGCCAACGTGGGCGCTCGGCCGCATCGCCGCGACCATCGTCAGCGCTGCGCCACGTGTCCGCACGGTGTCTGCGGTATGACCGCGGCGGGCCCGCGGCACCGCGACAGATGGTGTACGACCCACATGAATTCCAACCGCGTCGTTGGCCCGAACGGCGGCATATTCGCGTCTGCCATCAGTACGGATCCAGTAAGAAACGCGTGTCGCGTGGTCTGACCGCGGACGTCCGCGCCTGATGGCGCTGGTCATGCGGCCGATCCGACGCGCGCGCGTTGTCCAGGGCACGCGCAAACCGCACGCAGACGCGCACTGAAGATCGAACCGGTTCTACGGATTTCCGTCGTCGCAAAAACGCGTCCGATCGGTGGTATGTTCCCGCGCGCTGCCCAATACAAGACGGTCGTTCGGTAGAGGTCGGCCGCGCCGGAAGGACTCGCGTCGACATCGCGGGGCTGAACGCGCGGCCGCCTGATCGGAGGAAAACCTGATG
>CAZVHY010000400.1:0-2441 GCA_964627115.1 uncultured Solibacteraceae bacterium
CCCCGCCCTCCCCCCTGTCGGCCAACCGTCCATAAGTGTCGCTCGAATTTCAATTTGGTCGGCCGATCGACGGTTTTGTATTGCGGTCGTAGTACCGTCGTGCTAGTTTCCGGGAAGGTCTGGTTTGGAAGTCCGCGCCCCTCGCCGGCGTGTGCAGTCTCTCGACAACGTGGCGTCTAAAGTCGGCCGCACGGCCGACTTGTGGCGTTCAATCTATTGTTTCCGGGCTTTTTCGGTTGATTGTGTTGGCCCGCGATGTGCTCGAGAGACGCCGCCAGCCGCGTCCGCCTCCACGGTTCCCGGACGGCCCATCTCCGAAGAAGCCACTGTAAGTGACGGGGCGAAGCTGCGCCCGATTGACGGTCACATGCCAGGTCAACCCTTGACGAACTCTCGAATTTTCCTCTTCTGTGTATTGGCCGCGTTCTCGGTGGTGGCGTTCCAGGCGGCGCCGGCGCACGCGCAGGTTCCCCAGACCCCGGCACCCACAGAACCTGCACAGGCCCCCGTGACGGCTGACGCGCCTGCGACCGCGCCGGTCGACGTGCCGGCCGACTACATGATTGGCCCCGACGATGTGCTGAGCGTGGTGTTCTGGACGGCCAAGGAGATGTCGCACGAGGTGCTCGTGCGGCCCGACGGCAAGATTTCGCTGCCGCTCATCAACGACGTGCCGGCCGCGGGCCTCACGCCGCTGCAGTTGTCCGAGAACATCCGTGGCCTGGCCACGAAATTCGTCCTCGACGCGGGCAACACCGTGATCGTCAAGACGATCAACAGCCGCCGCGTCTACGTCGTGGGACAGGTAACGACCCCAGGCCCCTTCCAGTTGATGGGCAACATGACCGTCCTCCAGGCCATCGGGCAGGCCGGCGGGTTCGTCGAAGGCGCCAACAAGGGCGACGTCACGATCGTGCGCACCGAGAACGGCGAAGAGCGCCGGTTCAAGTTCAACTACAACGACGTGCTGCGCGGGCGGAACCTGCAGCAGAACATCCGCCTGATGCCGGGCGACACGATTCTCGTCCGCTGACGATTGACCAACGTCTGGTTCACAACCGCCATGACCGTGGCGGCACTCGCGATAGCGACTCCCGTTCTGGCCCAGAGTGGTCCGGCCGGGCTGTTCGGCGCTACTCGTCCCACGCCGGACGCGCGCGACCTGCTCACGCTCCAGATGGCCATCAGTGAAGCGCTCGACAGCAAGGTTGCGCCCGAGTTCCGGACGCGGCTGCCGGACGGCCAGTTGCCGCTCGGGCGCCATTCGAACGTGCTCACCGCAGGCGTGAATTACTCGCACGATCGACGACGGCTCCGGCTGTCGGCTGCCACGGACGGACTCTTCCGCTACAGCTACGCCGTCGAACAGGTGAAACCCGGTCCTGCCAATGCGCAAGTCGGTATCGACGTGCGCATGGCGCGCGCCGGCACGCTGTCGCTGTCGCAGGGGCTCGCGTACTCGCCGTCGTATCTCTACCAGTTGCTGCCGGGTGAGGTTCAGATCGACCCGGACGTCGAAGCGCCTCCGCGAGCCGATGCGGAGTACCGCATCGACACGCGGGAGTCGTTGTCGCATCGCACGCGCCTGGGCCTGCAGACCGGCACCGGCCTTGGCTGGCGCATGACGACGTCCGCCCAGTACTCCCAGGCCGACTTCCGGCGTGACGCCGCGCTCGGCGATCGTCAGACGTGGCAAGGCGGCGTGCGGATGTCGTATCTGCCCACGCGTCGCGGCGGGATCACGTTTGGCTACGACTATCGCGCCGGGCGGTTTGGCGCCGGCAGCCGTACGTCTGAGGGTCACGAACTTCCGCTGGGCTTCGAGTTCACGCCGGCGCTGACCCCGACGCGCCGGCTCGTGTTCAGGGTGCAGGTGACGCCCTCGATGCTCGATACCTTCACCGTCGCTGACGTCGTTGGCCGCGAGGACGAGGACGGCGAAGCGGAGATCGGTGCCGGCGACGAACCGGGCGAGAGCGTCGTCACCGAACGGCGACGCCGCTATCCCGTGCAGGGGAACGTCAGCGTCACGTACCCGTTTCACCTGCGCTGGCTTTTCTCGACAGGGTATCGGCGGAGCGTGGAACTGATCACGCTGCTCTCGGAACCGGTGGTGACAGACGGCGCGCAGCTGAGCCTGGCGGGTGTGATGGGACGCCGCGTCGATGTCTCGGTTCAGGGCCGGTACGCGGTCGGCAGCTCAGCGGCAGGCGTGGGCGGCCGGCACCTCACCACCGCCCACGGCGAAGCCCGCGTGCGGTTCGCGCTCACCCGGTCGCTGGCGTTGTCGGGCGAGTATTTCTACTACTACTACGACTTCGGCGGCCAGCGCCGGCTCGCGCCGGATCTGCCGTCCATTCACGAGCAGCACAGCGTGCGCGTCGGCATCTCGATGTTCACCAACCTGCTCGGCCGTTGACGTTCGTAGCCGCAGGGCTTTA
>CAZVHY010000401.1:0-2431 GCA_964627115.1 uncultured Solibacteraceae bacterium
GCCGACGCCTGACTCTGCGCGAGATTGAAGAGCAGTCGAAGCTCTGCCGGGCCGCCGATCTGCGCCATCAACTGCGCGGCGTCGTCACGCAACGCGTCCGGAATGTTCCCGGACCGCCACAACTGCACGAGCGGACCGAGCGCGTCGGGGCGATTGGCCGCGCGCAGGGCGAGGATGAGTCGCGCTGGATCGGGGCCAAAGAACGCCGGATCCGCCGTGGCTCTCGGCAGCCACACCTCCGCCAGATCTCTCATCGTCAGCCAGATTGCGAAGTCGAGATTCGTGTCGAGTGGTTGGCCGGTGACGTCAAGGGCGACACGCGCCGCCTCGGCCGTGCCGAGACGACGAAGGGCATTGACGGCTTCGAGGCGGACGCGTGCGTTCGTGTCGGCCACGGCGCGAGCGAACCACGTGAGGGGATCGTCCAGATGGGCCGCCCAGTCGGCCGCCACGCGCACGGCGCCGGCGCGCACGTGGACGTCGGGCGAGGTCAGCGCTGTCTGCAGCAGCGTCTGATCGTGCGTGTCGAGCCACTGGTGCACCCAGAGGGCTTCGAGCAGCCGGCTCGGCGCGTTCGTGCCGGCGGCGGTCACCCAGCGACCCAGCGCCGGCAGCACGGCATCCGCACCGTGGCGCGCGAGCAGCGGTCGCGCGCGTTCGCGGGTGTACAACTCCGGCGCCTCGAGCGCGGCCAGCAGATCGTCGACGCCTGCCCGTTCGAGATCCGGCATCGCGACGCGCGGGCGATCGGCCGCCACGCGCCAGATGCGCCCGCGCTCGAGATCGCGCCGCGGATCGCGAAAATCGACCTCGCCGTGCTGGATGATCGGGTTGTACCAGTCCGCGATGTAGACGGCGCCGTCAGGCCCCATCTTCACGTCCACCGGGCGGAACGCCGAGTGCGTCGAGGTGAGCAGGTCGGCGGCCTGCGTCGACACGTAGCCGGAGGCGGAGTCCTCGAGTCGGAAGGTGTTGATGCGGTTGCCGCGGAAGTCGGCGGTGATGAACCGATCCTGCCAGTCGTCGGGCAGGTGGCGGCCCGACGCGATTTCGAGTCCCGAGTGCTTCGGCTGTCCCGGATTGAGGCCGCGCAGCACGCGCTCGGCGCCAACCGCCGTCTCGTACGTCGCGCCGGGAAACGCGTAGTTGATGCCGAGCGCGCCGGCGCCATCGGTCAGGAACGACTGGCCGTGGCGATCGAAGTGATGACCCCACATGTTGATGCCGCCGCGCGTGAAGATGTCGAGCTTCCGCGTCTTGGGGTGATACCGCCAGACGCCGCCGCCGAGCAGGCGCTGCACGCCCCACGGCGTTTCGACGTGCGAGTGGATGTAGATCGACTGCGTGAAGTAGAGGTGCCCGTCGGGGCCCCAGCGGAGCGTGTGGATCAGGTGATGCGTGTCCTCGGTGCCGAAGCCCGAGAGCACGACGGTAGAACGGTCAGCTTTCTTGTCGCCGTCGGTATCCTCGAGATAGAGCAGTTCCGACGAGCTCGCCACGTACACGGCCAGGTGCGGCACCGTGTCGTCGGGCACGAGGCCTGTCGGGATGAGCAGGTTCTCGGCGAAGACGGTCGAGGTATCGACGGTTCCGTCGCCATCGGTATCCTCGACGATGAAGATCTTGTCGATCGGCTGTGCGCCCGGCCGAATCTGCGGGTACAGCGACGAACCGGCCACCCACAGGCGTCCGGCCGCGTCGAAGTTCATGTGGATGGGCTTGCTGATGTCCGGCTCGGCGGCGAACAGATTGACGCGGAAGCCGTCCGCCGTCGCGAACGACTTCGATTGCACGTCGATGTCGGTACTGGGAATCGTGGCGAGATCGCGTTGCGTCGAGGCGCGGAGGCCAGCCACGAACACGAGCAGAAGACCAAATGCGAGCGTGGTGCGCCACGGTTGAGCGCACGCACCTGGAAAAAGGCGACGGATCATCGCGGGCTCCCGGCTGACTCGGTCGTGGTCGACATCAGCGCTGTTCTCATGCGCGCGATCTCCTGCTCCTGTCGTTCCACGACGGGATCGAAGCGCGGAATCTCCACGGCGTTGTTGCCCTGCTCCCGCTGCCGGAACAGATACAGATAGGTGACATTGGCCGGCCGCCAGCGATGAAAGAACGCGTCGTTCTTCGTGACGATGAGATCGCGCAATGGCGCCCACGGCTGGTTCGTCACCGTCATTGGTGCAGGGGCGCCGCCGGCAGGGTGGCCCCACGTGTCGAGGAAGCGCGTACGCGCCTCGGGCGGGAGCGTGGATTCCGCGATGCGCACGGCGGCCGCGGCGTAGCCGGCTTCGGTGAGGTGCATACCGTTCTCGAAGAGCGGTCCCGCCGGATCGCCCGCAGCGGCGCTCATGGCGGTGAAGATGTCGATGGTTGCCAGGCCACGTTCCTGTGCCAGCGTCCGGATGGCGTCGGCATAACGCGCCACCGC
>CAZVHY010000402.1:0-2368 GCA_964627115.1 uncultured Solibacteraceae bacterium
CCGATCAGTTTGAGGCCGTCGAGTGGACCGCCGGCGAAGTGCAGCTCGGCGTCGGCCAGTTTGCCCGTGGGCGCACCTTTGTCGTTCGGAACGAAGCGGACTGTCATGATGTGTCTCCTCGAATCTGCGTGGTGCCACGAGATGAAGCAACGCGCCGGCCAGAACGGCTCCTCAACCGCAAGTCACGTGGAGTGAGACACTTGGCAATGACCGCGCGCCTGGCCGATCCCGCGCAATCCGGGAAAGTGCAAACGCGCGTTACCGCACAGGCGGGAGATCATGGCTGAGTCGACAACGGTTGTTTCCCCGGATTTCGAGTGGCACCACACCTCGATGGGACGTGTGCTGCGATCGTCGGCGCTGGCCGGTGTGGCCGATCACCTGTTCACGACGCGCGATCTGACGCCCGCCGGCGTCCACCTGCCTGACTACGATCCCATTGCCACGGCGCTCGGCGTGAGTCCCGGCCGTGTGGCGCGCGTCACTCAGGTGCACGGCCGCCACGTCATCGTCGCGCGAGCCGAGGACGCGATGTCCGAGTTGGGGGAAGCCGACGCGATCGTGACGGCCGACCCGCGCCTGGCCGTGTCAGTGCGCGTGGCCGACTGCGTACCCGTGCTCCTGGCCGACCGTCGTCAACGCGCGGTTGCGGCCGTACATGCGGGTTGGCGCGGGACCGCCGCCGCTGTGGTTGTCGCGGCCGTCGAGGCGCTCGATCGGATCGGCGTGCAGGCGTCGGACCTGGTGGCAGCGATCGGCCCGAGCATCGGGCCATGCTGCTATCAGGTAGATGCGGCGGTGCAGGAGGCCTTCGCCGCACGACATCCGGGCGCCGGCGCCTGGTTCACGCCCGATGGCGAAGACCGCTGGCGCCTCGACCTCTGGCGCGCCAACCGCGCACTGCTCGAGGCCTGCGGCGTGCCGGCGTCATCGATTGCCGTCGCGTCAGCCTGCACGGCCGATCGGCTCGATGTCTGGTATTCGCATCGCCGGCAGGGAAGCGCGGCCGGCCGGATGGTGGCGGCCATCAGAATTGGCGACCGCGTCAGAACTTGAACAGGTCGTCGAAGGCCTTACGGGCGCCCGACACGGGCTCGCGACGCGATGCGGAAGACGACGAGGACGAGGAGGGAGACGACGTGGACGGCGTCGAGCCGGTCTCGCGCTCGACCTGCACGCGCGCCGCGAAGAGCGTGCAGGCGTTCTTCGCGTCCTTCGGACTCACGCGTGCCGGAATCTTCTGACGGCACTCGAACACGGCGCCCGGATCGAACGACACGCACTGCGCGCAGCTGTGCAGCGCGGCGCTGCACGACCGGCACGCGGTGTCCGGGCCAATGGCCACCGAGGCCAGCGCACCGCAGCGCGCACAGCGCACGACTTCACGGAAGCCGGGCATGTTCGGTACGCGAGGATCGCGCGCAATGCGCGGATCGCGTGGCTCGGGAGGACGACGAGGGCGTGGCGGGCTGTCGCCGCTGCGGCGTTCAGGCCCCGAGGAATCCTGGTAGCCACGCTGACGATACTTGCGGTCGGACATGAGGCGACCTTTCCGGGGGCGACGTTACGCCGGCGGCGGGGCGGCGGCCGCGTCGGCGGCCTCGGGCTTCGCTGGCGCGTAGAGAATGCGCTGGCAACTGTCGCAGGTCACGATGTCGTCGTTGCGCCGCACCTGCTGCGCCACTGCCGGTCGCAGCTTCACGTGACACGCCCCGCAGACCTCGCCCTGCAATGGCGCGACGGCCACCATGCGGCGCTGCTTCAGCAGCTGTTCGTAGCGCGCCACGACGGGCGCATCGACGCCGGCCAGTTCGCGCGTGCGTTCAGCGGCCAGTCGCGCGAGGTCGCGTTCGAGTGCGGCCTTCTCGGCATCGAGTGCGCCGCGTGTCGATTCACCTTCGGCTTTCACGCGCGCGAGCGTCTGTTCCGCGTCGGCGATCGCCGCCGAGAGCCGATCCGCGTCCTCGAGCAGCCCGAGAATCTGGTCTTCGAGCCCGTCCTTGCCGCCCCGTGCCACCTCGATTTCGTGGAGCAGGGCCGTGAACTCCTGGTTCGTCTTGACCGCGGCCTTGTGCTCTTCGAATCGTGACAGCCGCCCGTCGATGACCGCGACCTGCTTCTCGAGATCGCGCCGCGCCTCACCATTGGCGGCGAGATCCCGCTTTACCGCCTCGACAGCCGCCGAGGCGGCCGATGTCGCGCGGTCGATCTGCTGGAGCGTGGCGGGCAACTCGGCCAGACGACGACGGGTAACGTCGGCTGCCGTGTCGAGATCCTGCAGCGCGATCAGGGAAGCGAGGGCTGGTAACACAGTGGTCTGCTAGACGTTAGAGGCAAACGCTCGCAAGATGCAACCTCAACCTTCGCG
>CAZVHY010000403.1:0-2362 GCA_964627115.1 uncultured Solibacteraceae bacterium
AAGTGCGCCGTTCCCCCTCGCAGCCACCCCCTCCCTCGCGTCCCCCTTCCAAGCTTCCCCGCTCCCCAGCTTCCAAGCTCCCCTCCTTCCCGCCTCCCAGCCTCCCCGCCTTTCTTGGTACAGTGTCCTCTCCATGAACGCGGTCTCTCGTCTCGTGCGCAGCTTCGGACTCGTCGCGTTGTTCGTCGCGGTCGCTGCGGCCGGAACGGCCAGCGGTGTCATCTTCGCGTTCGCGGGTGACCTCCCCGAAATCGAAGCGCTCGACGATTACTCGCCCGGCGTCATCACGCGCGTGACCGGCCGCGACGGCTCGGTCGTGGCCGAGTTCGCCACCGAGCGCCGGCAGGTCATCACCTACGATCAGATTCCCGTGGTCCTTCGCCAGGCCATCATGGCGGCCGAGGATCAGGACTTCATGACGCACGGCGGATTCCATCCCGTGCTGATGGTCTACGCCGCCGTCAACGACGTGGTGGCCAGCGGACGAACGCCCGGCCGCAGCACCATCACCCAGCAGCTCGCGCGTCAGATTTTTCCGGAGTCGCTCGGGTTCGAACGCGCGTGGATCCGGAAGATCAAGGAAGCGCTCGTCGCCATTCAGATCGAGAAGCGGTACACGAAGGAAGAGATCTTCACGATGTACTGCAACAAGGTGCCGTGGGGCAATCGCACGTACGGCGTCGAGGCGGCCTCGCAGCTCTACTTCGACAAACCCGCGCGTGAGCTCACGCTCGAGGAAGCGGCCACTATTGCCGGCATGTTGCCGGCCCCGCAGCGGCTCAATCCGTACAGCAGCCTCGAGGCGTCGGCGCGGCGCCGCGGATACGTGCTCGACCGCATGGTCGACGAGAAATACATCACGGCCGACGAAGCCGCCGCCGCGAAAGCGCAGCCCATCGTCACACGCGGCGCGCCGTCGCAGCCCCCGGCGCTCTCGCGCTACTTCGCCGAGATGGTCCGGACGGATCTCGAAGCCAAGTACGGAACGAAAGCCGTGTACGAGGACGGCCTGCTCGTGCGAACGGGACTCGATCCCCTGCTGCAGCGCGCGGCCAACAGGGCCCTCGACAGCGAGTTGCGGCGTCTCGATCGGCTGCGCGGTTTCCGCCGGCCCACACGCAACATCATCGACGCGAAGGAGAATGGCGATCTCGACACGTGGCGGCACCCGCAGTGGCCGCGCGAGCTCGTCCAGGGCGACGTGCTGCCGGCGCTCGTCATGGAAGTCGACGCCACCGCCATCACCATCCGCATCGGCGCCCGGTCTGGCCGCATCGAACGGGCCGGGTACCAGTGGACGCGTCGTCAGCCGCGCGATCTCGTCCGGCCAGGCGACGTCGTCGAAGCGCGCGTCACGGTCATCGACGATGAGCAGCGGCGTTTCACGGCGTCGCTCGAGCAGGCGCCGGAAGTGGAGGGCGCGGTCATCGCACTCGACAACCGGACCGGCCAGATCCTCGCGATGATCGGCGGCGCGAACTTCGTCCGCAGCCAGTTCAATCGATCGACCCAGGCCCTGCGCCAGGTCGGATCGCTCTTCAAGCCGTTCGTCTACGCCACGGCCATCGATCGCGGGTACACGGCCGACTCGATCCTCGACGACTCCCCCGCCAGCTTCTTTGCGGGGCCGAACCAGCCGCCGTACGAACCGCGCAACTACGACCGCGAGTTCCGCGGACCGATCACGCTGCGCACCGCGCTCGCGCAGTCGCGCAACGTCCCGGTGATCCGCCTCATGGACACGCTCGGGCCGCGTCAGGTCATCAGCTACGCCCGCCGCATGGGCATCACGTCGCCCGTGCCCGAGTACCTGTCGTCGGCCATTGGCGCGTCGGAAGCCACGCTGCTGGAGATCACGTCAGCCTATTCGGCGTTTCCGAATCAGGGCGTGCGGATGGAGCCGCTCGGCATTCTCGAGGTGGTCGATCGCGACGGCAACGTGCTCGAGCAGCATCGCCCGCAGGCGCACGAAGCGCTGCGCGCCGATACCGCGTACATCATGACGGACCTGCTCCGCAGCGTCGTCCAGCGGGGCACGGCCGTCTCGGCCGCCAGTCTCAACTGGCCGCTCGGTGGCAAGACCGGCACGACCAACGACTACACGGACGCGTGGTTCATCGGCTTCGATCCGGACATCACGGTCGGTGTCTGGGTCGGCATGGATCAGAAGCGGCCCATCGGCACCAACCAGACCGGCACGAGCGCGGCGCTGCCCATCTGGCGGCAGATCATGACCGAGTGGATCGCCAGCCGTCGCGACGCCGGCGAACCGCCCACCTTCGATCGTCCCGGCAACATCGTCACCGCCGAAACGCCGGCCGGATCCGAAGTGTTCATCGCAGGAACAGAACCGCAGTAGGGC
>CAZVHY010000404.1:0-2356 GCA_964627115.1 uncultured Solibacteraceae bacterium
CGCCCTTCCTCACGGCGTGGCGCGAGTACGTCTACCGCACGGCCGTGCGTGTGCTCGTCAAGGCGCGCGTGCGCGCGGCCGAGGATCGGCGGCGGCGCAACGTGCTCAGCTTCAACGATCTGCTCGGCCGAACCGCGACCGTGCTGCGCGAGAGCCCCGGCTTACGCCGCGCCATGCAGCAGAAGTATCGCTGGCTGTTCGTCGACGAATTCCAGGATACCGATCCGCTGCAGGCCGAGATCATCTTCCTGCTGGCCGGCAACGACGATGGCGAGGCCGATGTGAACTGGCGCCGCGTCGCGCTGCGGCCCGGCGCGCTGTTCGTGGTTGGCGATCCCAAGCAGTCGATTTATCGCTTCACGCGCGCGGACATCGACATCTACAACCAGGTGCGCAACCTGCTGGCCGGCGACGACGGGCAGGGCGTGGTCACGCTGACTGCGAACTTCCGATCCGTGCCCGAGGTCTGCGAGTGGGCGAATCGTGTGTTCACCGGACTGTTCCCGTCCGAGGCCACGAGCAAATCGCCGAAGTACGCGCCGCTGGTGCCCGTTCGTCACCGATCGGGCGGGCACGGGGGCACGAACGTCCTCTTCACGCTTACGACCACCGGCGCCGACGCCGTCGCCGAGGAATCCGAGCGCATCGCGCGGTTCATCCGAGGCGAGATCGACGCGGGCCGGCGCACGTACGGCGACTTCCTCGTCATCACGCGCAAGAAGAAGAGCCTGCACGCCTATGCCGCCGCGCTCGAGCGGCACCGCGTGCCCGTGGAGGTAAGCGGCGGCAGCGGTTTCAGCGAGTCCGAGGACGTGCGGCAGTTTGCGCTGCTCCTGCTCGCGCTGAGCGATCCGCAGGATCAGGTCGCGCTCCTCGGCGTGCTGCGCGGCGTGCTCTTCGGCCTGAGCGATCGCCAGCTCTTCGCATGGCGCCAGGCCGGTGGCTATCTCGATCTGTTCAGCGCGCTCGACGAGCCCGTCGCCGCCAACGCCGCGCCCGTGGGCGCGGCACTCGACACGCTGCGCCGCTGGTACCGGTGGACGCGACTCCTGCCGGCCGGTGCCGCGCTCGAGCGCATCCTCGACGACTCCGGATTCCTCGCGCTGGCCGCCTCCAGCGCCGGCGGTGTCGAGGCCGGCGATCTGCGTCACGCCGTCGATCGTGTCCGCGCGGTTGTCGAAACCGGCTTCACGCTGTTCGAGGCCGCGCGTGCGCTCGCGTCGTGGTCGGAGCTCGACGACGACGGACCGGACGAATCGGTCGAGGTCGAGTCGCTGCCGCTCGAGCCCGGGCGTCCCGACGTCGTGCGCGTCATGAACCTGCACAAGGCCAAGGGGCTCGAAGCGCCCGTCGTCTTTCTCGCCGATCCCACCGGCGGCTTCGACCCGCGCGTCGACGTCCGCATCGTCCGTGATGCCGACGCGGGAACTGCGCAGGGATGGTTCCAGATCCGCGAGGCGGGGAAGTGGGGGCCGGGCAAGGCGATCGCGCAGCCCGCGGGATGGGACGGGCTGCACGACGAGGAGAAGGCGTACCTGGATGCGGAGCAGACGCGGTTGCTGTACGTGGCTGCCACGCGCGCGAAGGAGATGCTGATCGTCGGGCGCTGCGAGGGCAGGAAGGGCACACCGGCGTGGGCCGCGTTCGAGTCACATCTCGATGGATTCGCGGAGCTCGACATCCCCGAACGCGTGACGGATCCCGAGCCCGTGCCCGTCGATCTGTCGGCCGCAGCGGCTGCGCAGGCTGACCGTGCGATCGAGCTCGCTCATGGCGCGATCGTGAAACCCTCGTGGGCGGCGACGTCCGTGACCGCGGAGATCAAGCGCATTCCGCGTGTGTCGCTGGTGGACGAGTCCGCTGAGGCGATCGACGATCCCACGCGCGTCGTGTCATCTGAAACGCCGAGCCGCCGCGCGGATGCCGGCCTGGCGTGGGGCTCGCTCGTGCACGGCCTGCTCGAACACGCCATGCGCTTTCCAAATGCCACGCGCGACGACCTGCGCCGTCTTGCGCGCTGGCTCATCGTCGACGAATCGTCGCTGGCCTCGGTGGTCGAGCAGGCCATCGACACCGTCGAGGCCGTCAAGGCGTCCGACCGCTGGCAGTCCGCGCTCGCGTCCGGCGAGCATCACGAGGAAGTGCCGTTCTCCGTACTCG
Organism: uncultured Solibacteraceae bacterium; assembly: GCA_964627115.1. Taxonomy (GTDB): domain Bacteria; phylum Acidobacteriota; class Vicinamibacteria; order Vicinamibacterales; family SCN-69-37; genus SCN-69-37. The sequence continues at coordinate 2,161 of CAZVHY010000404.1, forward strand.
AGCATCGCGCCGGCGAACGGCCGACCGTTGTCACAGGCACGATCGATCTGGTGCACCGCACCACTGACGGCTGGCGTGTGGTCGACTACAAGACGGACATCGACGAGCACGCACTCGCCGCGCGCTACGACGCGCAGGTTGCGGCCTATCGCGACGCGTGGACGAAGGTGTCCGGTGGCAAGGTGACATCGGACGT
>CAZVHY010000405.1:0-2346 GCA_964627115.1 uncultured Solibacteraceae bacterium
GGGAGCGTACGTCACGGTCGGTCCTCCGATAGCGCTGCCGGTCGCACGCCGGTGCGCCACCGAGGCGGGCCGCGCGTGTGCGCTCGATGCTGGCGACAGACGACAGGCTCGCGTCCATGTCGCCGCAAGACCTTTGAGACGCGCCGCGTCGCGTTTCGACAGGCGAGACGACACCAGGCTCGACGTGAACGACGCGCGTTGTCACATCGGCGTCACGGGCAGAGCACCACCTTGCCGAGCCCGGGTTCGTGCGCGTACAGCCGCCGGAACCAGGAGGGCCCCTCGTCGAGCGGCGCTACGGCGGAGATGAGGGGCGCCACCTGCACGATCCCGCGCGCCATCAAGTCGATACACTGCGGGTACTCACCGCTCGAGGCGCAGGACCCCTGCAGCCTGATCTGACGTGTCACGACATATTGAAGCGGCATCTCGATGCGTGGCTCGAGATTACCGACCAGCGTGACCATGCCGCCCTTGCGCACCGACTCGATCGCCGTGGTGACCGGCGCCGAGTAGCCGACGCACTCGAACGCCACGTCGGCACCGCGCCCTTCGGTGAGGTCCCTGACGGCTCCCGGCACATCGCAGGTCGTGGCATTGAGTACGTCGGTCGCGCCGATCGTGCGGGCGCGGGCGAGCCTGGCGTCCTCGATGTCAACCGCCACGATCCTCGTACAGCCGGCGGCCTTCGCGGCTTGAAGCGTGACCGACCCGATCATGCCCACGCCCACGATGACCGCGGTGTCGCCGAGACGGATCGGCGTGATCGAGACGGCGTGCACGCCGATCGACACCGCCTCGATGAGCGCGGCATGTTCGAACGGGAACGCATCGGGCAGCCGGTACACGATCCGGCGAGGCACCGCGACGTACTCCGCGAACGCGCCGTGGCGTGTGTACTCCGGCGGGGCGACGCCGACCACCTGCCGGTCGTCGCAGAGGTTGACGTCGCCGCGCTCGCAGAAGGCACATCGTCCGCAGGAGACCGTTGAATCGAACGTGACGCGCGCGCCCGGTTCGAGATCGGTGACGGCCGATCCCACGCGCGCCACGTCACCGGCCGCCTCGTGTCCCATGATGAGCGGCGGACGCCGGCGCCCCGACGACCCGTCGAGTCCGTGGACGTCCGATCCGCAGATGCCGCACGCCCGCACGCGCACCAGTACGTCGTCGGGCCCGATCACCGGTTCGGGGACATCGGTGAGTTCGAGCGTCATGTAGTCGGTCAACAGCAGGGCATTCATGAGCGTTGTCGCCTCGCAGACTCGTCGCCTGTTTACTTGATCGGGTATCCCTTCCAGAGCCATTCGAGCGCGAGCGGCAGCGTGGCCGCAATGACCGCTCGGTCGGTGTGGCCCGAGTCGCGCGAGTAGACGTACTGGTACGCGTAGCCCTTCGCCGCCAGCGCGGCGGCCATCCGTTCGTTGGCCAGCACCCAGTTGCGGAACGTGCTCTCCGGATCCCAGTTCCGGTTGTCGCGCTCGCTCACGTGCATCCAGACGCGGAGGGGCTGGGGCGGACTGTTCGGGATGAGCGTGGCGTGATATTCCCACGCGCCGCGCGGCACCGCCGGATTGAAGGGCGACTGCTGGTTGACGTAGGTGCCCGAGTAGGACAACACGCGCCGGTACTTGTCCGGATGGAACCACGCCATCGTGAACGCCGCGGCTGCGCCGGAACTGCCGCCGAGCGTGGCGCGGCCCTCGGGGTCGGTCGTGAAGGTGACGGCGTAGTCCTTCGTGATGCGCGGCAGGACCTCGGTTTCGATGAACGTCGCGTAGACGCCCGACACCGTGTCGTACTCGAGCCCGCGCTGACTGCCCTGAGCGTCGCCGCCGCCGTTGTGCACGAGCACGGCGGCCATGGCCGGCACGCGCTTCTCGTGAATCAGGTTGTCGAGCACGCGCGGCAGGTTGATCCGATAGGCATCGGAATAGCCGTCCTGCACGACGATGAACGGCAGGGGCGTGCCTGGCACGTATTGCGCCGGAACATACACGGCCACGCGGCGCGTGTAGGGCACCACGCCCGGCTGGTTGCGCGCGATGCCCGGGTAGATCGTGCTGTCGGTCGACTCCATCGTGAATTCGTGGATCGTGCCCTGCGGCACGCCCTCACGAAGCGTCAGCTCGGGAGCCGGCTCGTAGGGCGGCGCGATGACGAAGTTGCCGTTGGCATCCGGCGTGGGGGCCGCGGTGACGGCCGGCGTGGGCAGCAGCGGCGGTCCCTGCGGGCCTCGTCCTCGGCCGCCTGGCTGAGGCGCGGGCGCGGCCGGCGCCTGCGGCGGGCCCTGGACCTGCGCGGTCGTGCCATCGGCACGTACGGCATCAGGACGAAGACCACCGG
>CAZVHY010000406.1:0-2344 GCA_964627115.1 uncultured Solibacteraceae bacterium
GCAGGTGCAGGAAGACGTCCGAGATACCTGGCTCTGGCGATGGCTGGCCGACCGCGGCCGCGACACACGTTTCGCTACGCGGGCCCTGGTGCGGCGGCCGGTCTTCACGGTGACGGCCGTACTGTCGCTGGCGATTGGTATTGGCGCCAGCGCGGCCATCTTCTCGCTGGTCGATCACGTGCTGCTGCGAAGACTCCCGGTCAGGGAGCCCGATCGACTCGTGCTGATCGACTGGCGCGGTGCCCAGTTGTCCCCTGGCTGGGGCGGCGGCCCCCTCCTGTCCTATCCCCTCTGCCGAGACCTGCAGGAACAGAAAGAGTTCTTCGACGGCGTGTTCTGCCGGCATCCGACGTCGGTCAATCTCTCGACCGGTGAACGTGCCGAGCCGGCAGACGCCGAAATCGTTTCCGGCTCCTACTTTTCCGTCCTCGGTGTGCGTCCGGAAATCGGCCGGCTGCTCGCCGAGTCAGACGATCGAGAACCTGGAGCGCATCCGGTCGTCGTGCTCTCGCACAACTACTGGCGCACGCGCCTCAACTCCGACCAGGGCGTCGTCGGACGCACCGTGTTCGTCAACAACTTCCCGATGACCGTGATTGGTGTGGCCGAGGCGGGCTTCGGCGGCGTCGACGTCGGCTGGATGCCGGCCCTGTGGGTTCCCGCGATGATGAAGCGGCAGGTCACGCCCGATTGGGATCAACTGCTCAACCGGCGCGCCCGATGGATGCACGTGTTCGCGCGTATTCGTCACGGCCTCACCGCCGACGAGGCAGTGGCCGGCGTCCAGCCATGGTTCCGGGCCATGCTGCGGGACGACATGGCACTCGAAAGTTTCCCGTCGGCGTCCGAGAGCCAGCGGAACGACTTCCTGGAGTCGACCCTGATCGCGACGTCCGCCGCACAGGGCTACTCGAACCTGCGCACGCAGCTCGACGATCCGCTCCGGGTGCTGATGGCCGGTACACTTCTACTGCATCTGCTCGCCTCGTTGAACGTGGCCGGTCTCTTTCTGGCACGGGGCAGCGCACGCGTCCGTGAGATCCAGACGCGCATGGCGCTCGGCGCGTCGCGCGGACGCGTCGCGGGCCTGCTCGTGGCCGACAGCCTGATTGTCGCCACACTCGGCGCGATCGCGGCGGTTGGTATCGCACCCGTCGTCTCCAATTCGCTGGTGTCGTTCCTGCCCGCCGACGCCGTCGTTGCGGCCCTCGGACGCGGGAGCGACCTCCGCGTGTTCGGTTTCGCCTGTCTCGCGGCTCTGGCCACGACCGTCGTCTGCAGACTCGCGCTCGTCTGGCAGTCGGCGCGCGTGCAGCTCGTCGCCTCTCTCCGGGAACGGTCCGGCGGTGGCGCTGCGGGTGTACGGCTGCGACGCACGCTCGTTGTCGGCCAGATGGCATTCGCGCTCATCCTGCTCGTTGGCGCGGGTCTGTTCGTGCAGACGCTCACGCGTCTACAGGCAAAAGGTCCCGGGTTTTCGACGGCCAACGTGATGACATTCCGCGTCGATCCCCGGCGCAGCGGCGATTCGGACGATGAATCCGCGCGCAAGATCCGCGCACTCTTCGCCAGCCTCAACACCGTACCGATCGTCGACGGTGCAGCCATCGCGGGCATCCATCTGCTGGATGGGGGCAGCTGGAGTCAGCGGCTCACGATTGACGCCGCTGATCGCATCACGACGGATCGCGCCGTTCACATCAATGTCGTCACGGAAAACTTCTTCTCGACGATGGGCATCGACGTCGTCGCTGGCCGCGACTTCGACGTCCGGGACCAGCGGCCGCTCGAGGAGCGCGGCCAGGCACGGTCGGTCATCATCAACGAGAGCCTCGCGCGGCGATATTTCGGTGACGTCAGTCCGATCGGGCGGCGGCTGGGCCTCGGCAACGCGCCCGATACGGCGACGGACATCGAGATCGTCGGCGTCGCGAGGGACTTCGCGTATCGCGATCTGCGGGAACAGACCGAGCAGATGTTCCTGCCGCTGTTCGAGACCGGCGGCGAAGCGGGTACCTTCTACGTGCGCGTGCGGGGCTCGGCGGACACGGCGCGCGCCGCCGTGCTTGCGGCCGTCGCGGACGTTGACCCGGGGCTGCCATTGCTCTCCTCGTTCAGCCTCGACGAAGAGGTCGAGCACTCTCTAACGATCGAGCGCATTCTCGCGACGCTGTCGACCGGGTTCGGCGCCGTCGCCCTCCTGCTCTCGGTCGTCGGCCTCTACGGCGTCCTGGCGTTCGTCGTCACCAGCCGCACGCGTGAGATCGGCATCCGCCTGGCGCTGGGGGCCACGCGCGCATCCGCACTGTGGAACGTCGTGCGCGACGCCCTGATCATGATCGCC
>CAZVHY010000407.1:0-2340 GCA_964627115.1 uncultured Solibacteraceae bacterium
TCGGCACCACGCTCGGCCACGGCACGGCCACGTGGGAAGATCCCGTGTATCAGCAGTTGCTCGTGCGCGGCTTCCAGTGGGCGATTGGGCGGGAGTAGCCGCAGCGGCCCACGTCCGCAACAGGGGCCTCCTTGACGCGCCGGCCTCACACCACCCATGCTGGAGTGTTATGCAACGCGCGTATGCGTCTCCAGGCAAGACTCAATGCCGGTATTGCGGCGAGCAGATCGCCATCAACAAACTCTCGACACACATCCTCAAGAGCCATCGTCTTTCGGTCAAATCCGACCTGGCCCCGACACTGGTGAGAAGAACCTCGGGTGCCGCGAAGGCGTCGGTGAAGTAGACGGACTAGACAGACACCTTCGCCAGGAACCGGCCAAGGTGGGGATCGCTTCTGTGCACCGGAGCCTCTGAGAAGCGGAACCAGCTCACGCTGTTGAACTCGCTGGCGTCGTAGTCGAGCGGCACGGATCGCTGTCCCGCCACGACACACCAGAGCGACACGTCGATGTGCCCCGCGGTGATGCCAACGGTCTCGGTCACCGTGACCATCGTCGGCGGCCCCACGTCGGCCACCGACGCGACGATGCCGAGCTCTTCCTTCAACTCCCTGACGACCGTGGCGCGCGGGTGCTCCCCGACATCGACGTGTCCGCCCGTTGGCAGCCACAATCCTGCGTTGCGATGGTCCACGAGCAGGATGTGCCCCTCGTCGATGAGCGCGAAGTACGACACGAGGTGCTTCGGCGGCGTCGCGGGTTTCGCCGTTCGAAAGAGCGGCGCACCGGATTCGACCCACGCGAGCGCGTCAGCGACGTGCTCGCGCTCGATGACGTCGAACGGCGTGATCGACAGGAGCTCGGAACGGACGAGGTGGAGCATCGGGGCTATTCCTGTTGCAGTGCTCTCGTCGGATCCACACTTGCCGCGCGGCGAGCGGGAAGTAACGTCGCAACGAACGCCGCGGCGACGAGCGTGATCATCGCAACCGCATACGCGCGCGGGTCCCTCGGATCGAGGCCGAACAGGAACCGGCCGCCGCAGTCGACAGCGACCACGCGGCGATACCGCCCACAGTCAGTCCCGTTGCCACGAGCCACCCGACGTGACTGAACACGCCGGCCACAACGCGTGACCGTGTGGCGCCGAGCGCCATGCGGATGCCGATCTCCCTCGTCTGTTGCGACACGAGATATGCGATGACGCGTCGCTCGGCGGTCTGCGCCGCCATGAGATCGCCGAGCCGCGCAACCTGACGCAGCGGCACACCCGGCAGCACTTGCGCGACAGCGGTTCGCAGCGCCGGCCGTGCGTCGTTCGGATCGCCGGCCGTGTGCAGGAGCACGGCGCAGCCGGCACGTCACATACGCACAATCTGTGGAAGATGATCGAAGTGGCGGTCGCGCGCGTGCAGCACGAGGTTGTGCTGCAGGGTCAGGGCTCCGATCCACAAATCGTTGGTGGGAATCGGCGTCCCCTGCCTGCGCAGTTGCCGGTAGAGCGCTGCGTAGTGGTGGGTCGTCTGGTCATCGGCGAACAGCACCCGCACACCGTCCTTGAGCAGAAACTGCCGGAGGATGCGCTCGTTCTCGGCCGGCCGCCGGCCGTGGGCGAATCCCGCGCGGAGTTCCGCCAGCACGACGAACGGCAGGATCACGGCCTCGGCCTCTTCGAGCACGCGTACGGTTTCAGCGACGCCCTTGCAGAGGTCGACGTACCGATTCGTATCGAGTGCGACCCTCACTTCCAGAGGTCCTCGTCGATCCGATCCTGGTCGGCCAGGGCCGCTTCCACCGCGCGATCCCTCTTCCAGGTCCCCACGATGTCCGACAGGTCGCGGCGCCGCTGTCGTACGCCTGTGTGCCCCGACGCCTCGGCCAGGGCATCGACAACCGCTTCGTTCAGGCTTTTCCCGGACCGCTTCGCGCGTGCGCGCAGACTCTCGTCTACGGCCGACGGAATCCCCCGAATCGTGTACTGCATGCATACAGTATAGGCAGTGCAGGCACTCGAAGCAATCACGACCGCGGCCACGGGTTTCCTCCGCCTCCTAGCTCCCGGCCTCCTTCCAGCTCGCAGCCTCCCGGCCTTCCCCTACTCCATCCGCTGGCTCGCGAACGGCTGCTTCGTCATGGGATCGATGGGCACGGTCGGCGCCGCTTCCCACGCGTCGAGGCTTGGGACGACGAGCATGACGCCGTACATGCGCACCCAGTGGCCGGGGAACGTGCAGACGAACACGTACTCGCCCGGTGTCGCTGGCGCGACGAAGCCGAGGCGCTCCGTGTTGCCCTGGGTGACGAGCGCGGTCGCCTGAAGCACCTCGGGCACGTCGGG
>CAZVHY010000408.1:0-2330 GCA_964627115.1 uncultured Solibacteraceae bacterium
CTACGGATACTGCGAGTGCATCAGCACGTCCCAGTAGCTTCGGACCTGGCCGGCCTCCGCGGCGCCGAGCAGGGCCGGCACCGAGTCGAGGAGCGTGACGGCACGTGGTCCGCCCGGTTGCGTGCAGCTGTTGAAGCACGACCGGATGAACGTGCTCGTGGCGTCGACCGGCATCGACGCGACGTTGTCGCGGAAGCGCCCCCACGCGCCATCCTGGAAGAGATACTGCTCCACGTTCGACGTGTAGAACGTCGTGACCACACCGCCCTGCCCGCGCACCCAGGCGCCAATGGCCTGCAGCGCCTTCGGCCCGGCGAAGTTGCCCACGACCGGAATCAGCAGGTTGCGCTCCTGCAGGCGCTTGACGCGCTGGAATCGGCCCTCGGTCGACAGATAGGCGTGCTCGACGCCGCCGAGATCCGTGGCCGTCTGGATCGCGGCGTACGAGGGATAGTTCGTCCGCCGGAATCCCCCGTTGCTGACGAACGTCATCTCCGGCCCGCCGACGAAGAACTGCTGCATGACGAACTCGATGCCGACCCGGTCCTGGCCGTCGACGGCCGATCCCTGATGCCGGGCGAGATAGTCGAGCACGCTGCGGAGGTTCGCCTCGAACCGCGCCTGCTCGGGCACGGCCGCGACGAATGCGGCCATGAGATCGCGTGCCGTGGCGTCGGCCGCGAGTCCGGCGGGCACGTCGCGCGAGAACAGGCGCGAGAGGAACTCGCGACGGTCGGCCGACAGCGCAAACAGCGCCTTGTACATCAGGTGCACGTGCAGATTGCCGCGGCGCAGATCCGGAATGAACGCCACGGCCGGATCGAGCGCCGCGATGTACGTGAAATTCTGATCGGGTCCGACGCCGACGTAGACACCGCCTGGCGCCACACGCCGGACGAGCTCGGGGATGACGTACTGGAACGTGTCCTCGTTCGACACCAGGTTGTCGGAGTTGAAGAACCCTGGCGCCTCCGACAGTTCGGCCGACAGCCGCCAGAACGCCTCGTTCGGGAGCCGATCGGGCAGCCCGGACACGGGTGCCGCGAAATGCACCGGCGCTGATACGACATACAGCGCGAGCGTCAGCCCCACCAGCACTCGCCGGCGTCCCGTCATGCCGTCCCCTCCGCCGTGCGCCGCCTGTCGCCGCCGGCGACGGTGCACACGACAACGCTCCTACGGCGCGGACACCGCGCCTGTGGCCGTCTCAACCGGTTCGATCCGCGTGCGACACGGCCGCACCTCGGTTTCCATGTCCGCGAGCATGTTCCTGAAGCCTCCGCCGCCGCCCGACTGCGATCGCACGAAGGTGCTCACGGGCGTGAGCGGCATCGACGCGACGTTGGCGCAGAACGCCGACCAGGTGCCCTGCTGGCGCAGGTACTGCTCGACGTTCGAGAGATAGAACATCGACACGGTCGCGCCCTGTTCGCGCACCCAGGTCGCGACCGCGCGGAGCGCGCGCGCCCCACCGAAGTCGCCGACCACGGGCACGATCAGGTTGCGCTCCTGGAGCCGCTTGATGGTCGCGAACGACTCCTCGGTCGCCAGGTAGCTGCGCACCGCACCACGCACGTCGGTCGACACCATGAGCTGGTAGTAGTTCGCCATGCTGCCGCCGCGTCCGCCCCCGCCGCCGGCCGACGACGAGTAGGTAATCGACGGCCCGAACCAGTAGAACGCCGAATAGACGTTCGCAATGCCCTCGAGATCGCCGGGCGTCAGCGGCAGCGCCCGCGTCTTCGTCAGGTGGTCCTGCAGTTCGCGCACGTTGCGATCGAAGACGTCGCGCGCGCTGGTGTCGGTGACCCAGAACGCGTCCATGATGTCGGTGATGGCACTGCCGGCCGCCAGTTGCGGCGGACGCGGTTTGGTGAACAGACGCGAGACGAATGCCGCGCGGTCGGCCGACAGCTCGAACAGCGCCTTGTACATCAACTGGACGTGCAGGTTCCCCCGGCGCACGTCGGTGATGAAGGCCATGCGCGGCTGCACCGCGGCGATGTACGAGAAGTTCTGCTCCGGGCCAACGCCGAGATAGACGCCGCCCTGGCCCACACGCTCGACGAGACGATCGAGGACTTCAGGATAGTACAGCTCGTTCGAGAGCAGGTTGTCGGAGCGAAACCAGCCGTCCGGTTCGGAGAACCGCTCGCTCAGCGCCCAGAACTCGGCGTCCGAGAGCCGCTCGGGAAGTGCATCGGACGCCGCATCGACGTGCGGCGTCCCCCACACCAGGACGACGGCGAGGCAACACGCGCCCAGCGTCAGGGCGCGGCGTGAAACCGGCATGGGAGTCCTCCCGGCCGGCAGTCTATCACCGGCCGGTC
>CAZVHY010000409.1:0-2320 GCA_964627115.1 uncultured Solibacteraceae bacterium
CGCAGGAAGACGACCGCGCGGAACGGCGGCGGCAGCTTCGCCAGCGCGCGCTTCAAGCGGCCGCGCAGGCGCGCGCGATTGGCGATCTCTTCCGGATCGGGCAGCGATGACGGTGCATCGATGCGCGCGACCCGCTCGTCGCCATCGGGGGATGGTGCGTCGAGCGAGAGCATCTGTTTCGGCTCGGCCACGCGCTTACGACGGGACATCAGGCAGACGTTCCGCACCGTCCGATAGAGCCACGGCCGGAACGCGTCGACGTCGCGAATCTGCTGCAGATGGCGGTAGGTGCGGACGAGCGCCTCCTGCATGGCGTCCTCCGCGTCTTCGGGATGTCCGCACACGGCCATGCTGAACCGCCACGTCAGTTCCTGCGCATCGACGAGCAGCGCCTCGAGCGCCTTCGCATCACCCGCCGTGGCGCGACGGACGTTCCGGATCATTTCCGCCGCGCGATCGTCGGCGGACTCCACGACAGGTTGGGACACGGGAGGAGTTTACACGGGACAGGGTTCTACGGTGCCAGGGTGCCATGGTGCGACGGTGCCAGGGGCCAGAGTGCGATGGTGCCAGGGTGCGAGGTGCCACGGTGCCTCGGTGCCAAGGTGCGTGGTTTCCTTCGAGAGCAGACGTCGACACGTGTCGGGTTCCTCGCACCCTGGCACCTTCGCACCTTCGCACCCTCGCACCGTCGCACCGTCGCACCATGGCACCGTAGAACCCTCTCACCCCTGGCACCCTCCTGCCCCGTGTCACCTTTTCCCCCGTCCTGCATCTCTGCAGCAATGCTTCGCGTGACGCTCCCTGCGCTCCTGCTCCTGATAGTTGCTGCCGTGCCGGCTGCCGGCCAGACGCCGTTGACCCTGGCCGAGGCCGTGTCGCGTGCGCGCGTGCAGAGCGCCGAGGTCCTGAAGGCCGAGGTCCGCATCACGCGCGCCGGCGCCGAGGCGCGCGAAGTGCGGGCCCGGCAGTTGCCGCGCGTCGACGTGGTCGAGAGCTGGAACCGGGCCGATCTGCCGGTCTTCGCCTTCAGCTCGCTGCTGTCGCAACGCCGGTTTTCCGCCGCTGACTTCGACGTGGCCAGACTCAACCGGCCCGACGCCATCGACAACTATCGCGCGGCCGTGGCAGTGGAGCAGGTGGTTTTCGATGCCGGGCTGTCGGCCTCGGTGAGGCGCGCCAATCTCGGCCGCGAAATGGCCACACTCGAACGCGAACAGATTGGCCGCGAGATGGCGGTTGCCACGATCGAAGCGTACGGGCAGGTCCAGCGTATCGACGCGTCCATGACGGCTGCGCGTGCGGCGGTCGACGCGGCTGAACAGGATCTGGCACGCGCGATCGATCGTCGCGATGCCGGGCTGGCCACCGACGCGGACGTGCTGATGGTGACGGTACACCTGGCGTCCGCGCGCGAACGTGAGATCCAGGCGTCGTCTCAGATGAGCGTGGTGCGCGCGCAGCTCAATCACCTCATGGGTGAGCCGCTCGACGCCGCGTTCGATCTCACGCCTATTGATGTCGTGGACGAAGGACTGCCGGCGGTTTCGAGTGTCGAAGCCGAAGCGGTGACCGATCGCGCGGACGTGCGGCTGGCGATGGCCGGCGAGCGGCTGGCTGACACCGCCACGCGCGCCGCGCGTGCGGCATTCCTGCCGCACGTCGTGGCGCGCGCGGCTGTGGAGTGGAACGGCGCCGCGTTCGACGACCGCACCCGCGGCTGGATGGCCGGCGCCGAGGTGCGCTGGACGCCGTTCGCTGGCTTCGCCCACCGCGCGCGCCTGGCCCAGGCGCGCGCGGTGGGCGCCGAACGCCGCCTCGAGCGCGCGGCGGCCGAAGACCGCGCGCGCCTCGACATCCGCGCCGCCAGCGCGTCGCTGGCGGCGGCGCGCGCACGCGTCGATCTCTCGCGCGCGGCCGTCTCGGCCGCGCGCGAGAGTCAGCGCATCGTCCGCGACCGCTACGACAACGGCCTGTCGCCCATCACCGACGTCCTGCGCGCCGCGCAGGCCGCCGGTGATGCCAACGCACAGGCCGTGGCGGCGACCAGTGATCTCGCCACTGCCCACGCGCGCCTGCAGGCCGCGCTGGGGAAGCTGTGAAGGTTTTGAAGATGGAGCCGCGGACCTTCAGGTCCGGGGGACAAGCGAATCATGCTCAAAACGCGCTCGACACCGATCCTCCTCGCCTCACTGACGGCCGCTGCCGTCGTTGCGACATCCGCCGCGTGCGGCCCGGCGCCCGCCGCGCCGCACGCGGCGGGCGCCGGCACGCCCGTGTCCGTTGACACCCTCACCGTCGCCCGCGTCGAGCGCGCGAC
>CAZVHY010000410.1:0-2311 GCA_964627115.1 uncultured Solibacteraceae bacterium
GTGCGCGTGACGATATCGAGGACATCGGCGAAGCCATCGGCATCGCCGTAGTAGGGATCGGGGACGTCGCTGCCCGGTGCGTCGGGATCGAAGTCGCGGAACTTTCGGATCTTCGAATGATGGCTCGCGTGCGCCATCTGCCTGAGGTGTCGCAGGTTCGAACCGTCCATCGCGAGAATCCAGTCGTAGTCCTCGAAATCGCTGGCCACGACCTGGCGGGCAATGCTCGACAACCGCACGCCGCGCCGCGCGGCCGCGTCCTGCATCCGCCGGTCGGCCGGTTCGCCTGCGTGCCACGCTCCGGTCCCTGCCGAGTCGATCACGAATTCGTCAGTGAGCCCGGCGTCGTGCACCTGATGACGGAACACGCCTTCGGCGGCCGGCGATCGACAGATGTTTCCGAGACACACAAAGAGGATTCGTGTGGCCATTCGTGACGATTTTTTCACGACTCGCCGCGGCGAGGCGCCGCCATCGTCGCTGACGTGGCGGTATACTCCAGTGTCGTTTCTGCGCCCGTGTCTGTCGACGTGTTTCTGGAGGGGTCGATGCGGTTGTCCTGTCTGTCTGTCCTGCGCCATGTGGTTCCTGCGATTGCCGTCGTGTCTCTGCTCGCATCGGCGGCATGCGGTCGGCCTGCCGACGCACCCGAACCGGCGCCGGTCACCGCGACGACGCCGCTCTTGAAGAATCCGGTGGCGCTCCAGCTCTGGAGCATGAACTCGTCGTTTGCCGCCGAGGGCGTGCCCGCGACGCTCGCGAAGGTGAAGGCCATGGGCTTCAGCCATGTCGAGCTGGCCGGCACGGCTGGTCTGTCGCGCGAGGAGTTCAAGGCCGAGCTCGACAAGGCCGGGCTGACACCGATCTCGATGCACATCGACATCAACGCGCTCCTGAAGGATCCGGCACGGTTCATCGACGATGCCAAGTTCTTCGGCATCCAGTACGTCGGCAACGCGTGGTTCCCACACGAGCCGCCGTTCGACGCGGCCGACGCCGAGAAGGCAGTCGAGGCGTTCAACCAGGCGGGACGCCTGCTGAAGGACGCGGGCCTGACGTTCTTCTACCATGCGCACGGCTTCGAGTTCCTGCCGGTCAACGAGAACACGACGCTGTTCGACACGATCGTGCTGCGCACCGATCCCGACAACGTCAAGTTCCAGCTCGACGCCATGTGGGCGTTCCACGGCGGCGCCGATCCGGCGGCGCTGCTGCGCCGCTATCCCACGCGGTTCGTGTCGACGCACCTCAAGGACATGCGTCAGGGCACTGAGCGCAACAACACGGGCGGCGCACCGCCCGATACGAGCGTCGCGCTCGGTACCGGCATGGTCGACATCAAGGCCGTGCTCGAGGCCGCGCGCGGCACGTCGGTCGAGTGGCACATCATCGAGGAGGAATCCTCGACGCCCGACGTGAACATCCCCGCGGGCCTCGCCTACATCCGTCAGCTCGAAGCCGGGCAGTGAAATAAAGGCTGCAAGGCTGCAAGGCTGCAAGGCGGCGGGCGGCGAGACGGCAAGGTGACGAGGCGATAAGGCTGACGGAGCCCCGGGGCTTCAGCCCCGGGGACCCCGTTCGTAGCACACGCTCCTGATCAGACCAGCCTGACGTTCCTCGACCGCCAGCGGGACCAGACCCGCGGCGGCGAGGATCGCCTCGGATGCCGGAAGGCGCGAAACCGCGAGGCCGGTGCGCCATCGGAAGAAGCGGTAGAGCCCGTCAATCCAGATGCGCGCGCGCCACCGACGCCAGCCGCGCGCGGGAATCGCGAAGTCCGCAAACAGCCAGCGTCCACCCGGCCTGAGCGCGGCGTGCAGTCGCTCCACGACGGCGCGCACGTCGTCGTTGTCGAAACAATCGAGTACGAACAGTGTCACCACGGCGTCCCAGGCGTCGTGTCCCGCGTCGAACGTGCGCACGTCGGCGCACGTGAACGTCACGCGAGCGCGTGCGGCCGCCGGCACGCGACGAGCCGCTTCGTCGAGCATCCGCCGGCTCGTGTCGATGCAGTGGATGCGGGCCGCACCGGCAATCGTTGCGAGCTGCGCGACGGCGCGACCATCACCATCGCCCACGACCAGGATGTCGCGGCAATCCGCAAGCGCCGGCAGGTGCACCGTGCGCGCGCGCTGCAGGGTGCGTCCGAAGGCGAGATACTCGAGCCAGCGGTACGCGGACGCGACGCGGTCGAAGTCCGTCATCGCAGGAGCAGCAGGAGCGGCGTCAGCAGCGCGAAGTCGGACGCGACGCGCGCGAGCGGCCAGCCCGTGTGCCGCTCCATGCGGTTGCTGGCCACCAGCAGCAGGGC
>CAZVHY010000411.1:0-2308 GCA_964627115.1 uncultured Solibacteraceae bacterium
CGAGCCAGACGGTGGGCTGCGCCACGGCGCGCGACGGATCGACGAAGCGGATGCCATCGGCCGCCACCGCGACGTGCTCGGTCACCTGGCCGGGCTCGGCAATGGGCGCCGGCGGAGACACGACGTTGCGGATCGACGAGAGCGACTGCACGATGCCGCGCGCATGACGGAAGTACTCGCTCATCAACGACTCGACGCGGTTGCGCAGCGACGCGCCCGGCGTGCCGAGCGTCTCGGCCACGGTCTCCTGGAGCTCGTGCGTCAGCACGTTCGTGTCGCGGCCGGCCACGGCGTGCAGGACGGAACGGACGCGGAAGAGGAACTCCTCGGCCTCGTCGAGCCGATCGCCGTCCTGGCGGAGGCGGCCGGTCAGCGTGTCGCGCGCGAGCGTGCGCAGCAGCCGGATGGCGCCAATGTCGCGCAGGCCGCCGGGCGCCTTCTTCAGGTCGGGCTCGAGTTGATAGACCGTGTCGTTGAACTCGGCGTAGCGCGCCTCGACGAGCGGCAGGAGCGAGGCCACCAGGTGCGCGGCGCGGCCGTTGTCGCCGTGGTGCACGAGCGCGCAGACATCGTCGAAGAGCCGCACGTCGCCGGTCAGCAGGCGCAGGTCGCAGAGCGCCATGTCGAATTCGGGGTTGGGATCGGCGTCGTGGCTCTGGAACTCGGAGAGCTCGCGCACGTGATGGCCCACCGACAGCCGGAGATCCCAGAGCGGCTGGAGAATCGCGTTGACGAACCGCTCCTCGCTCGGCCCGATGGCGCGATCGAAGACGATCAGCAGATCGACGTCCGAGTGCAGGCACAACGTGCGGCGCCCGTACCCGCCGAGCGCGGCCACCACCCACGGCTCCCCCGTCTCGCGGGCCGCACGCTCGGTCAGACGACGCACGAGGTCGTCCATGGCGAGCGCATACGCGGCCTGCGCCGCGCGGCCGCCGCGGCCCGCCATGGCCTCGGCGTGACACGCCTCACGTGCCGCCGCGAGAAGCGTCGTCCACTCGGCGCGATCGCCGGAGGTGACCGCGTCGGTTCGAACTGGCGTGGAAGGGTCTGAAGCCATCGACGAAGACCTGAGAAAAGCGGTGATACCGGGTCCGGTCTCCGGCCGCGTGCAGGCGCGCACGGCGGCCGGAGCCGGATGTGTGAGGTGAACCTAGAACCCGACGCTGAACCCGACCGAGGCGACGACCTGGCCGGCCTTGTCGTTGTTGACGTACTTCAGGGTCTCACCAAAGCCGTAGACCGTCACGCTGCCGTGAATCTCGGCCGACTCGCTGAGCGAGCGGCCGATGTTGACGCCCGCGCTGAGGTAGCCGAAGAAGTCGCCGTAGTAGTCCTTGAGGCTCGTGCCGATCTTGACGGGAATCGAAATCGTCACCGGCGAGCCGTCGGCCAGCGGTACGGCCGGCTCGATACCGAGCTCGAAGTAGACGCCCTTCTCGAGGCCCTCGGGCTTGGCGAACTCGAAGGCGATGGCCGCCGATGGCGCCAGCGCGTGATCGAACGCGGCCGAGAGCATGAGCTCGTGGACCGTGCTGTCGTCAATCTTCGGATAGGTGTAGGCGGTATAGGTCGCCGAGAGGTTGCCGACGGTCACGCCGGCGTAGAAGTCCGTCTCGTAGAATCCGTAGCCGGCGTCCTTGAGGCTGCCGGTGTGCAGACTGCTGAAGACGCCGACATTGAACGACGCGCGCTCGCCCGCAAAGGCGACGTCGGCGTAGGGCTGGAACGTGAACCCGGGATCGCCCTCCTGGCGGAACCCGCGGAAGAAGTAGGTACTCGGGATGTCCGCCCCCACCGTCACCGACACGGGCGACGCGGCGTCGGCGCCCGCGTCCTGTGCCGGTGCCGCGGCGGCAAACGTCACCCCCGCGAGCGCGCCGTCGAGCCTGAGCCGAGCCGCGGCCGGCTCCTCTGCCCATGCCGACGTCGAAGCCAATCCAGTGACGACCACAGCCAGCGCAATATGCTTCATAAGGCCTCTTGTCTCCTTGGCGGTCCCAATGCGAACGGGCCGCCTCTCGTGGCCCTGATAGAGCAAGATGACGGCCAGGCCGGCGGACGGCGGCGAATCGCCCGGAAATGGCCGAAAACAGGCGTGTTTTGCGCCACAGGGCGGGTCCGTGTCGCAGGCGGCCACGCAGCCGATTTCAGACATTCGTGTCGTACACCCTGAGGTGCTCCACATAATCGTGGAGCGGCGCCGTCGGGTCAGGCGGCCCCCGACGACCTCACGCGAACCACCACGCCTGGCTGGCGGGGATCAGGCGGCGATGTACGACAAATATGTCCATCATGACAATCGCTT
>CAZVHY010000412.1:0-2307 GCA_964627115.1 uncultured Solibacteraceae bacterium
TCGACGATCGGCGCACGGCAGGACGGGCGCGACACTTTGTGAGCAGGCACGAGGCGTCTGTGGGCATCGGCGTATCGGCGATCCATGTACAATCGCCCATCGCCCCGCGAAACAGGCGCCGACGTGTTCGCCGCCCTTCGTTGATGGATGCCGATGGAGACCTCGTCGCGACGCGTCGCGTCATTGTCGTTGTCGTCGGGACTGCACGCCGCGCTGCTGGGCGTCCTGGTCTTCGCGTCCCTGCAGTCGCTCGACCAATCTCCCTCCAGCCGTGTCGTCGCCGTTGTCACGCTGCCGCCGGCACCCGAGCCCACCCTTGCCGACACGATTGCGGATCTCTCGAAGCGTGACGCGGCGGGTGAGGGCGGTGACGATCTGGATCTTCCCGGGGGCGCGATCGACATCGCGCGGATTCGCGCCAGGCAGCACGACCTGTTCCCCCTGCTGACCGACGGCGTGCCGGCGCTGACCGGGGCGCGCGACAAGGTGCTCGTCTGGTTCGACGATGCCGCACCTGCCGGTGACGACCGGTCGCTGACGTTGAGCGACGCGGCGTTGAACCGCGTCGTGGACCGGGCATGGTCGCGCCGGGATCGGTGGCGGAGTTTCGTCGAGATCGCCACGCTCATCAGCGCACACGATCCGGACACCGGCCAGTCGGCTCAACTGGTGAGAGCGCACATCGAGCGCAATCTCCTCCAGCCGTACGATCTGCACCTGCAGCCCGAGACGATTTTCTGGGGCCTGCTCGGCCTGGCGGTCGACCAGCGGCCGTTCATCGAGTTCATCGAACGTTTCGTCCGCGAGCATCCGCGCTCGCGGACGGCGACGGAACTGCTGTTCCTGCTCGACGCGCTCGCAGAAGCCAACCGGTCGACGCTGCTCGTGCTCTTCTGGACCGAACCGCGCCGCGATCTGCCCGTCACGCGCGAGGTCGATCCCGGCGCGTACGATCTCGCGGTTGCGATTCGCGGCCGCTACATGGATATCCTCGAACGCCGGTCGCTCGCGTCGGCCGCGGGCATCGAGGGCTTCTACGACGACATCCGCGCGCGAATCTTGACGACGATTCTCGAGACAACGCCCGATGGGTATGGCGCCGCGGATGCCCGGTATCTGCTCGGCCGGATCCGGTGGGCGCAGGAGCGGCGCGCCGAAGCCATCGACATCTGGCGACTCATCGAGCCCGACGCGCGCGGTGTCTACGCGCCGTTTTACGACCGCATCACGCCGGAAGTACTGGCGTCGTCGTCGAACGCGTACGGCCGGATCAGCGCGGCCCTCGGCGCGCATCGCATCGCGTGGCAGCGCGACTCACGGGCCCGGCTGAAACAGTTCGGGCTGACCTCCACCGACTACTGAGCGCGCCGCCGCGGCGAGGCGTCTACTCCTTCAGCCAGATGTTCCTGAAGCTGATGCGCCCCTGGCCGAACTGTTCGATCTGCAGGGCAATGACCCCTTTCGTCTTGAGTCCCGCCGGGTCGTCGTCGATCAGGATGGCCATGACGTGACCGTTCACGATGTGCGTGAGCTGGCGGCCCTCGGCGACGATGTGCAGCTGGTTCCACTCGCCGAGCGGCATGAGCTGCATCATCGCGTCGCGATCGCCAAGTGTGCCGATCGAGCGCGGCCGCTCGCCGGCGGCCGTGCGCACGATGTGTCCGCGCCAGCCGATTTGCGATTCCGCGCGGCCCGTGCCGACGTCCTGCACGTTGCCGTTGTTGCCCGGATCCCAGTCCCAGTCGATGCCGTACCCGCGCACGTTCCAGCGCGGATCGGCGGGCACGGCGAACGGCGCCTGGGTGGCACGGCCGGTTGTCGGGGCAGCGCCGCCTCGCCCGGCGCCCGCCGCGCGTCCCGCACCGCCCGCTGGCGCCGGGCCGCCGCCTCGTGCCAGCGCCGGGCCGACCGTCGATCGATAGAACACGCCGCCGTGAATGTCGTAGTCCGCTTTCACCTCGAGCTTGAGCTCGAAGTCCGCCGGTTCGCCGCCGCGCCAGATGAGGAACGTCGTGCCCACGCGCCGGTCGGGCCACGTCTCCGCCGTGATGGCATCGTCTTCGACCTTCCACACGTCCGGATTGCCGTCCCAGCCCTGCAGGCTCTTCCCGTCGAAGATCGACCGCCAGCCCGCGTAGTCGTGGGGGGCAATTGGCTCGGGCGCCACGCCGCAGCCGAGACAGCGCGAGCCGGGTGCCGGCGCGTCCGGCGGCGGTGCGGTTGGGCGCGAGGGACTGGGCGTCTGCGCGAAGGGGACGATGGTGACGACGAGCAGCAGCGTACCGAGCGCCGACACGAGCCGGCGCG
>CAZVHY010000413.1:0-2305 GCA_964627115.1 uncultured Solibacteraceae bacterium
GCGGCCGAGAACGCTGGCGACACGGCGCCGATCGTCGAGCTGCTCGCTGACGACGCCGTGTTGATGGTGCCGGACTTTCCCGTGCAGGAGGGACGCGAAGCGTGCGCCTCATTTCTCGACGGGCTACTGCCGGGCCTGCTGGCGCACTTCGATCGTCGCATCACGTACGTCAGCGACGAGGTCGCCGTCGAAGACGCGCGCGCCATCGATCGCGGCACGTTCTCGTTCACCGTTCAGCCGAGAGCGGGCGGTGCGCTCGAGACGGTCACCGGGAAGTATCTGTGGCTGTACGTTCGGCACCCGGCCGGCGACTGGAAGTTGTCGCGCATGATCGTCAGCCGGGATGAGGCGGAAGACGCTGGTGATGGTCGCGCGTATCGACGCGGATGGGCCGTCGTCGGTCTCTTCGCAGGAGCAGCGCTGCTGTTGCTCGGCGTACAGATCGGCCAAAGGTTCGGCCATTCGATCCGTTCTTGCTCGGACACCGGGGCGCGCGACACATCGGACCGACATGACAGCTGACGATTTCCGCCGCATCGCCCTCGGCCTCGATGGCGCCGAGGAGGGATCACACATGGGGGCGGTCGACTTCCGTGTCGGCGGCCGAATCTTCGCGACCCTCGCGTCGATCGACAAAGGCTTCGGCAACCTGATGCTGACGCCGGACGTGCAGGCGGAGTATGTCGCCGAGCAGCCGGACGTCTTCCTGCCAGTCGCTGGTGGATGGGGACGCATGGGCATCACGCACGTCCGTCTCGCCACGGTCCATCCGGATGTCCTCGAGGGGGCGCTTCGTGTGGCGTGGAAGATTCGTGTCGATAAGAACGGCGCGGGGCGACGGGGCAGTCGACGACGGACCTCCAAGTAGGCTGCGTCAGCGTCACGAGTCTCGCGTCGTCCGCTCCCAGCTGAACACGTCGCCCTCGGGCAGGTTGCGGAGCCCGGACTGCTTCAGCATCCAGAGCACCTGCGCCCGGTGATGCACGCTGTGCGTGATGACGTGTGCGATGGCGCCGCCGTACGTCTTCGCTACGGGCGGCGTATCGAGCACGTCGAGCCACGTGTCGTCCCATCCATCTCTGCCGGCCACGTCACGCGCGACGCCAGCGAGAACAGCCGCCGCGCGGTCAAGGCGTTCGACGAGCGCGTCGATCGTGCTGGGCGGCCGTCGGACATCCTCGCGTGCCCGGATGCGACCGGCGATGAGCCCGCTCCAGACGTCCATGTTGAACACGATGTGCTGCAGCGTCCTGCGGAGCGTCCGATGTCCGATGTCGAAGTCGGCGTCGAGCTGCTCGTCGGTCAGGTCTGCGCAACGCCGTAGAAGCTCGCGCGTCGTCCATGCGTCGTGGGCGAGCAGGCGGTCGAGGAGATCCATGCCGGGAGCTTATCCGACTATCAACGCTTTGACTTCTGTGCGGACGCCTCCGACACTCGAGCCATGACAGACGCCGTCAACCTCTGGTCTGAATCCGAACATGCCGCTCAGTATCTGCAGCGCGCCGACACGATTCCGCATCGGGCGGCTGGTGAGCAGGCACTGCTCGAGTGGCTGTCGGGCCGGCCTGCGCGCGTGCTGGATCTCGGCAGTGGCGACGGGCGCCTCCTCGGTCTCGTGCGAACGGTCTGTGCGCCGCGAGAAGCGGTCGTCCTCGATTTCGCCTCTTCCATGCTCGATCGGTTGAGACAACGCTTCGGCGGCGACCCGACAGTGCTTGTGGTCGAACACGATCTCGAGCATCCGCTGCCCGGCGATCTCGGCGTGTTCGATGCGATCGTGTCGAGCTTCGCGATCCATCACGTCGGCGACGCGCGAAAGCGGGCTCTGTATCAGGAGATCTTCGACCGCCTCGCGCCAGGTGGTGTGTTCTGCAATCTCGAACACGTCGCGTCGCCGACGCGGGCGCTGCACCTCGAATTCCTCGCGCGACTCGACGTTCGCCCGGAAGACGACGACCCGTCGAACAAGCTGCTCGATGTCGAGACGCAGCTGCGCTGGCTGCACGAAATCGGGTTCGTCGACGTCGACTGCCATTGGAAGTGGCGGGAACTGGCGCTGCTGGCGGGGCGACGGCCGATGTAGACACCGTATCGTAGGGGCGGCCCCCTGTGGCCGCCCGAGGACGTCAGCTCCGGATCGTGTCGATCAGTTCGTTCGCCAGGGCATCCGTATCCTGTGCGACGGCAAGTTGAGCGAACACGTCCTCGAGCGACGGCAAACTCATGAGATCGCGCAGGCGCGACGCTGAATCGTCGGCGACGATGCGGCCGGATCGCAGGATGATGACGCGCGTGCTGATCTTCT
>CAZVHY010000414.1:0-2302 GCA_964627115.1 uncultured Solibacteraceae bacterium
GGCGACTACTGGCTGCCGTCGGTCGAGCGGGAGCTGGCTGGCGACGGACTGACGGTCATCAATCGGACGTTTCCCGACAACGTGAAGGCGCGCGCGTCGTTCTGGCTGCCGTTTCTCGAGGAGCTCGGCGCCGACGAGCACACGATTCTGATCGGTCACTCGTCGGGCGCGCTGGCCGCGATGCGCTATGCCGAAGAGCATCGGCTGCTCGGATCGGTGCTCGTCGGGGTGTGCCACACAGATCTCGGCGACAGCTTCGAGGCCGCGAGCGGCTACTTCGCCACGCCGTGGCGATGGGAGCGGATGCGCGCGAACCAGTCGTGGACCGCGGTGCTGCACTCGACCGACGATCCGCACATTCCGGTCGCCGAAGCCCGATTCGTGGCCGCTCGACTGCGGTGCAGCTACTTCGAGTTCACCGACCGCGGACACTTCGTCGACGCGACGTTGCCCGAAGTCACCGCGTTCGTTCGCCGCCGGCTGAAGGGATAGGCGGCAGGAACCTGCCTTCGCACCAACTCATCACGTGAGTCCGTGCCGCCGTGCCGCCCGCAGCCGATGGTCGGTAGCCGATCGTCTGTAGCCGCATCTCCCCGCCTTCCAGCCTTCCCGCCTTCCAGCCTCCTCCCAGCCTGCCGCCTCCCAGCCTCCTCCCCGCCTGCCGCCTCCCAGCCTCCCTGCACAGTCCTGCCGGCACCCGCGCGCCGCGAGCCAAGGAACGGCGGTGCCGGTCGATATAGCTGGTGTTGTCAAACCTGGTGAGGAGCGTGAGATGCGAGTGAGGATGATGTTGATGGCCGTGGCGGCGCTCGTCGTGATGAGCGCGGCACCCGCGTTGGCGCAGGCGCCGGAGCGGAAGGGTTTCTGGTTGAACGCCGGAATGGGATACGGGTCGCTCGGGTGCGAGGACTGCTTCGAGCGCGAAGGCGGCCTCAGCGGCGGCCTGTCGCTGGGCGGCACGATCACCGACCGCTTCCTGCTCGGCGTGGGCACCTCGGGATGGGCCAAGGAAGTGCTGGGCGAAACCCTCAGCGCGGGCACGTTCGACCTGCGCATGCGCTTCTATCCGGCACGCACGTCCGGGTTCTTCCTCACCGGTGGCATCGGCGCCGGCAGCCTGTCGTACGCCGACGAGTCCGAGCTTGGTGTTGGCCTGCTGATCGGCCTCGGCTGGGATCTGCGCGTGGGCCGCAACATCAGCCTCACGCCGTTCTACAACGGCTTCGCCATGCGCAACGACAACGCAGACGCGAATGTCGGTCAGATCGGGATCGGCATCACGTTCCACTGAGCGCGCACAGAACACTGGACGGTCCGTCCACGCTGGTCGCGCTCGAGCGGTGCTGAACGCGTCAGGGGAATAGAGCGTGGAATGTCGCCGCTGGCTGACGGGATTCGGATGAATCCCGGGCAGGTCCACCTACGCCGCCCCCTGGTCGAGATCCGCCTCCGCGGCGTCGATGACGGCGTCGGCAGGGTCACCGTCTCGGAAGCCGGCGGTTGGCAGCAACACCTCCGCCGGCGAACGGTCGCCCAGGTCGGTTCGGCGGTTCACGAAGAAGTGCACCTGAGTCCAGGCGTCGCGCGATTCGAGCGCGGCAAGGATACGCGCGAGGCCGGGCAGGGTCTGGCCGCCGACGAACTGAAACGCCGGGTATCGGTACCCTCGACGTCCGAGCGACACGGCCAGCAACCTCGCGGCTCGTCGTCGCTTTTCGACGGCTTGTCTCGTCAAGCCCAGCACGGTGGCCACGTCGGCCGCCGAAAGCAGGCCTCCAGCGAGCTCGATGAGTTGCAGACGGGCTTCGATACCGCGAACCCTGGCGGGCGCCAGCGGATCGGCCGCGCGCAGTGCGTCGAGTACTTCCGGCTGTTCGAGCAATCGGAGCAGAACCAGCGCGTCCGACGGGGCAGACACCGCGTCGGCCGCCACACGCTCATCAACCTCCCTGGACGCGCGCAGCAGCGCACGCTGGGCCCGAACGAGCAGGGCATCGTTCAGGGTGTCGGCTGCAACGTCCTCGGTCGGCTCGAGTCTGGTCGCCATCGCGTTTCTCGCTGTCGGTGCCGCAGGTTGACGAAGTTCAATTCTCGCATCGTCAAGACACTTCGATAACTCCGTCCGTGTGTCGACGTCACAGCCGGTCGCAGCCCTCCCAGCCTCCCACCTCGGTGCCCCCCCGCGTCGCCTCGCAGCCTTGCCGCCTTGTAGCCCGCAGCCCCGCCCCGTAGCCTCCCAGCCTTCCCGCCTCCTCCCCGCCTGCCGCCTCCCAGCCTCCCCGCCTCCTCCCCAGCGTATCCT